>CAZIJU010000006.1:44812-75208 GCA_964539745.1 uncultured Burkholderiaceae bacterium
GCCACCGCGCCGAGCCTGCTGCTGCTCGACGAGCCGCTGTCGGCGCTCGACGCCAAGGAGCGCGAGCGGCTGCGCGGTGAGATCCGCCAGCTGCAGAAGCGCGTCGGCGTCACGACGATCATGGTCACGCACGACCAGGAAGAAGCGCTGTCGATGTCCGATCGAGTCGTCGTGATGAACCACGGCCGCATCGAACAGGTCGGCACGCCTTTGCGGGTCTACGAGCAGCCGGCCACACCCTTCGTCGCCGACTTCCTCGGCAAGGTCAATGTGCTGCGCGCGACGAGCCTTGGCGAGGGGCGTTATCGGGTCGGCCGCGTCGAGCTCGCGACGCAGGCCAACGGCTACGCGGCGGGCGAGACCGTGCGGCTGTATCTGCGGCCCGAGGATCGCATGCTGCCCGACTCCGGCCCGGTCGAGCGGATGCCGAACGCCGTGCGCGGGCGCGTGCTCGCTGTGGACTTCCTCGGCACCTATTGCCTGGCCGCGATGGAGGTCGAAGGCTTCGAGGGCCAGAAGCTGCTCGTTTACTTTTCGCTGAACCAGGCGCTCGAAATGGGCGTGCGCGAGGGCGCGACGATTCCCTTCGCGCTGCGGGGCGAGCGCGTCCGCGTATTTCCGTCGGCATGACGGTGGTCGCGCGCCCGGACTTCACGCCGCGGCCGTCGCCTCTGGCGAGCGAGGCGCTCGCCGCGAGCGGCGGCCTCATCCTGCTCGCCGCATCGCTGCTCGTGTTCCTGACGCTGCCGCTGGCGAGCCTGCTCGTGCGCTCGGCGCAGGGCGGCAGCGGCGAGTTCGTCGCGTTCGCGAACTTCGCCGAGTATTTCGCCGCGCCGGCGTTTGCGCGCTCGGCGCAGAACACGCTCGTCTTCGCCGGGCTGACCACCGGAATCACCGTGCCGCTGGCGTTCGTCTTCGCCTACGCGATCCAGCGCAGCTGCATTCCGGCGAAGGGCCTATGGCGCAGCATCGCGATGATTCCGATTCTCGCGCCGTCGATGCTTGCCGCGCTGTCATTCATCTATCTGTTCGGCAACCAGGGTCTGCTCAAGTTCATGCTCGGCTGGTTCGGCGTGCAAACGATCTACGGGATGCCCGGCATGGTGCTGGCGATGGTGTTCTCGTCGTTCCCGCACGCGGTGATGATCCTGCTCGCAGCGCTCGCACTGTCGGACGCGCGGCTGTACGAGGCGGCCGATTCGATGGCCACACCCGGCTGGCGCAAGTTTCTGACGATCACGCTGCCGGGGGCGCGCTACGGACTGATTTCTGCGGCGATGGTCGTGTTCACGATGGCCGTCTCCGAGTTCGGTGTTCCGAAGGTCATCGGCGGTAACACGAGCGTGCTCGCGATCGACGTGTACAAGCAGGTGATCGGGCAGCAGAACTTCTCGATGGGCGCGGTCGTCGGCCTGATCCTGCTGGTGCCGGTGCTCGTCGCGTTCTTCATCGACTTCCTGGTGCGCAAGCGACAGCGGGCGCTGCTCACGGCGCGCAGCGTGCCGTACAGCCCGCGGCCGGCGCCGCTGCGCGACTTCGTGCTGCTCGCCTTCGTGCTCGTGATGTCGGCCTGCATGCTGGTCGTCGTCGGCATGGCCGTGTTCGGCTCGTTCGTCAAGGTGTGGCCGTACAACCTGTCGTTCACGCTGAACCATTACACCTACGGCTTCGAGGAGGCGGGCGTCGACAACGCGTATCCGAACAGCGTGAAGATGGCGCTCTCGTGCGCTTTGTTCGGCGCCGCGGTGACCTTCGCCGGCGCGTACTGGCTCGAAAAAACCCGCGGCGCGGACGTCCTTCGGCCGCTGATTCGGCTGCAGGCGATGATGCCGATGGCGGTGCCGGGCATGGTGCTCGGCATCGGCTACATCCTGTTCTTCAACCACCCCGCGAATCCGCTCGGCTTCCTGTACGGCACGATGACGATCCTCGTGCTGTCCACGATCATCCACTTCTACTCGTCGAGCCACCTGACCGCGGTCACTGCGCTGAAGCAGCTCGACAACGAATTCGAGTCGGTGTCGGCGTCGCTGAAGGTGCCCTTTTACAAGACGTTCTGGCGCGTGACGGTGCCGGTATGCCTGCCGTCGATCATCGACATCAGCCGCTACTACTTCGTCAACGCGATGACGACGATCTCGTGCGTCGTGTTTCTGTACTCGCCGAAGACCACGCTCGCATCGATTTCGATCCTGCATCTGGACGAAGCCGGCAACGTCGGCGCCGCCGCCGCGATGGCGACGCTGATCGTCGCCACCTCGGCCGTCGTCACGGTGCTGTTCTTCGTCGCCGAATGGTGGCTCGTGCGACGCACGCAGCGCTGGCGCGACACGGCCCGCACCTGAGGAACGACCCCATGATCCGCGGCAACGACCCGATTCTTCTGACGCCTGGCCCGCTGACCACCTCGCTTGCCACCAAGCAGGCGATGCTGCGCGACTGGGGATCGTGGGACGCTGCGTTCAACGCGATCACGCTGTCGATCTGCCGCGATCTGGTCGACATCGTCGGCGGCGGCGACGACTACGTCTGCGTGCCGATGCAGGGCAGCGGCACGTTCTCCGTCGAGGCCGCGCTCGGCAACGTCGTTCCGCGCACGGGCCGCGTGCTGGTGCCGAACAACGGCGCGTACTGCGCGCGGATCGTGAAGATCTGCAGGTACCTCGGGCGCGACGTCGTCGACCTGCCGGTGCCCGAGGACCAGCCTGCCACGGCCGCGATCGTCGATGCGGCGCTCGCCGCCGATCCGTCGATCACGCATGTGGCGCAGGTCCACTGCGAAACCGGCGCCGGCATCCTCAACGATCTGCCCGGCATCGCGCAGGTGTGCGCCAGGCGCGGCAAGGGGCTGATCGTCGATGCGATGAGCTCGTTCGCCGCGATCGAGATCGACGTGCGCAAGGTCCCCTTCGACGCGCTCGTGGCCGCCAGCGGCAAGTGCCTGGAGGGCGTGCCGGGCATGGGCTTCGTGATCGTCAGGAAGACGGTGCTGGAAGCGAGCGCGGGCAACTCGCATTCGCTCGCGCTGGATCTGTACGACCAGTACGTCTATATGCAGAAGACGACGCAGTGGCGCTACACGCCGCCGACGCACGTCATCGCCGCGCTGCGCGCCGCGATCGACCAGTTCAAGGACGAAGGCGGCCAGCCCGCGCGCGGCGCGCGCTACGCGGCGAACTGCGCCACCCTGATCGACGGCATGACGCGGCTCGGCTTCCGCCCTTTTCTCAAGCCCGAGGTGCAGGCGCCGATCATCGTGACCTTCCACGCGCCGGCCGATCCCGCGTACGAGTTCAAGCGCTTTTACGCGGCCGTGCGCGAGCGCGGCTACATCCTGTACCCGGGCAAGCTCACGCAGGTCGAAACCTTCCGCGTCGGCTGCATCGGCGCGATCGACGCGAACGAGATGCGCAACGTCGTGTCGGCGGTGTCCGAAACGCTGAAGGACCTCGGCATCGGCACCATCATGGGCGGGGCGCCGCGGCAGGCGGCTTGACGTGGCCAATGCTGCGATGCGTGTCGAATTTTTTTACATTCCGTCCGCTGCGTTTGTTTAAGTCATTGATTTGATTGAATGGCACTGTGCTTGCTCCCATAAAGGCGTGACGGCGTGTGTCGTCAGCAATCTCGACAGGAGCATCCGTGAAGTCAATCAAATCGTTCCTTGCCGGCGTGGCCTTGACCGCGCTGGGCGCTAGTGCAAACGCCACCGTGATCCTGCCGGGCAGCGAGACGCCGCTGCAGCAGGTGATCAACGGGCTCTATCAAAGCGCCTCTTGTCTAACGTGCTCGCCTGTCAGCAGCGCGCCGAACGTCAACACGGATCAAGCAGCCCCCGACGAGCTTTGGGCGATTGAGGCGTCAGGTTCGTCGATCGCGACGATCGTCATCGAAATCGCCGGCTACGCAAACTTGAATCGCTTCGGCATCTACGATGCCGCCGATCCGACACGGTACGTCGAACTGTTCAACGGCGCTGCCGGGCAGGGCAACTCGGTCGTGGTCAGCTTCGATGACACCGGTATCGTGTACAGGAACTTTTTGTCGACCGGAGTCACGTTCCACGCCAACCAGTTTGGCTATTACCTGCAGACACCCCAAGACTTCTTCTATTCGCAGGCGGCTTTGAACCCTAGGGGCGGCGACCAAATGGTCGCGTTCCAGGGTGATGGCGACAAGATCAAACTTCCGTCCAAGCCGGCGGGCATCTGGGGTCCGTCGAGCTTCATCCTGGCCTGGGAGGATTTGCGCTACGCCGCGAGCGACAAGGACTTCAACGACTTCGTCGTGTACGTCGAATCCGTGACCAACGTTCCCGAGCCCGCGACGCTCGCGCTGCTCGGCATGGGCTTGGCCGGTATCGGTTTTGCCGCGCGTCGCCGCACCAAGCGCTGACAGGATCTAGAAGCGACTTTTTCGGGCGGCCGGCGGCCGCCCTTTTTGTTGGTGCGAGCCCCGGCGAGGGACGCACTGCTCAGAAGCCGTGAATCTTTCTACTGCGCGGCCCGCTGGCGACGAAATCTTCACAGCTTCTCACGCCGCCTTCAGGGCGATCACGCCGGCAACCACCGCGACCACGCCCGCCCAGCGCCGCGCGTTCAGCCGCTCGCGCAGCAGCCGCGCGCCGATCAGCGCGGCGAACAGCACCGAGGTCTCGCGCAGCGACGCGACCATCGCCACCGGCGCCTTGGTCATGGCCCAGACCGAGATCGCGTAAGCCGCGGCGGACAGTCCGCCGCCGATCAGGCCGTGCCGCGGGTTGGCGGCAACGAATCCGGTGAAGGCGCTGCGCCGCATCGCGAGCACCCAGATCGTGAAGGGCAGCGCGTCGATCACGAACAGCCACACGATGTACGCCCATGCGTCGCCCGCCAACCGCGCGCCGGTGCCGTCGACGATCGTGTAGGTCGCGATCACCGCCGCGTTGGCCAGCGCAAAGCCGACCGCCTTCGGCGAAGGCGCGTGGTCGACGGTGCGAAACGCGAGCGCGAACACGCCCGCCGAGATCAGCGCGATGCCGAGCCACGTGAAAGCGCCCGGCAGCTCGGCGAGCCAGAAGATCCCGAGCGCCGCCGTGGCGAGCGGCGCCACGCCGCGCATCAGCGGATACACGAGACTCAAGTCGCCGGTGCGGTAGGCGTTGACCATCAGGTAGTAGTAGGCGAGATGGATCGCCACCGATGCGCCGATGTAAGGCCAGCTCGGCGGCGCCGGCAGCGGCACGACGAACACGAAAGGCAGCGCGACGATGCCTGCGCCAACGACGATCGCCGCAGTGTTCATCAGCACGTCCGTGCTGCCCTTGATCATCGCGTTCCAGCTCGCGTGCAGCAGCGCGGCGAGCAGCACGGCCAAGGAGACGGTGAGCGTCAATTCGGTGCCGAAAGTGAAGTGTGGCCCCGCGGGTCGGCACGCTCGCCGCCGGCGGCCGCGAGCTCGACGTGCGCCACGGCCTGATTCCGATGCGCGGCGACAGGCTGCCGCCGCGACCCTGGGGGCCGCGCGTTCAGTACCCCACCGTGTCGTTCGCCACGTCGACGCGGATCACCTCGCGCCCGAGCGCGACCGCCGCGTTGCGCGCGAACTGCTCGGCCCACGGCGCGTGTTCCTTGAAGCGGCGCTCGCCCGCGTACTTGGCCACGCTCAGCACGCGGTCCGCGAGCAGCACCTTGCCGATCGGATTCGGCAGATCGCACTCCAACGCCTCGAACTCGCGCTCGAGCCACCGCCGCGCGTCCTCCGCGGTGATGCCCGCGATGTCCGCCGCGGTGACCTTGTACTCGTATTCCTTCTTGTCGCCGAACGACACGATGACGTGATGCAGCATGACGCGCTCCCCGACGTGACCCGAGCCGGCACCGCCGCGAGCATAGCGCGGCCGGCGCGTCGGTCGTTGCGACGACTGCAAACCGTCGGCCTCATTCCCGCGGCAAGCGCGCGCCCGCCGCCGTCTACGCCGGCTCCGGAACGCTCGGCAGCTCGGCCAACGCCATCGCCAGCTCCTTCTCGTCGTACGGCTCGTCGCGCAGCTCGCCGGCGAAGTACTTGTCGTACGCCGCCATGTCGAAATGGCCGTGTCCGCACAGATTGAAGAGGATCGTCTCGGTGCGACCCTCGCGCTTGCAGCGCAGCGCTTCCTCGATCGCGCCCTTGACCGCGTGGTTGGCCTCGGGTGCGGGAACGATGCCTTCGGCGCGCGCGAACGCGACACCGGCGGAGAAACACTCGGTCTGCGTATACGCGGTCGCCTCGATCAGCCCCAGTTCCTTCAGGTGCGACACCAGCGGCGCCATGCCGTGGTAGCGCAGGCCGCCGGCGTGAAACGGCGGCGGCGTGAACGTGCTGCCGAGCGTGTGCATCTTGGCGAGCGGCGTCATGTGGGCGGTGTCGCCGAAGTCGTACGCGTACTTGCCGCGTGTCAGCGACGGGCACGCTGCCGGCTCGACCGCGAGGATCCGCGGCTTCGCCCCGCCGCGCAGTCCGTGGCCGATGAACGGAAATGCGATGCCGGCGAAATTGCTGCCGCCGCCGGTGCATCCGACGACGACGTCGGGCCAGGCGTCGGCCATGCGCATCTGCTCGATCGCTTCGAGGCCGATGACGGTCTGGTGCATCAAAACGTGGTTCAGCACCGAACCGAGCGCGTACTTGGTGTCGGCGCGCTGCGCGGCGACCTCGACCGCCTCGCTGATCGCGATGCCGAGGCTGCCCGGATGATCGGGGCGCTTGGCGAGCACGCTGCGGCCATATTCGGTTTCGTTCGACGGCGACGGCAGGCAGCGCGCGCCGTACGTCTGCATCACCGCGCGTCGATACGGCTTCTGGTCGTAGGAAACGCGCACCTGGAAGACCGTCACGTCCAGCCCGAACAGCGCGCCGGCGAATGCAAGCGCCGTGCCCCACTGGCCGGCGCCGGTCTCGGTCGTCAGGCGCTTGACGCCCGCCTCCTTGTTGTAGAAGGCCTGCGGCACCGCGGTGTTCGGCTTGTGGCTGCCGGCGGGGCTCACGCCTTCGTACTTGTAGAAGATGCGCGCCGGCGTGCCGAGCGCTTTTTCGAGGCGGTGTGCGCGGTACAGCGGTGTGGGACGCCACAGGCGATAGACGTCGCGCACGGCCTGCGGGATCGCGATCTCGCGCGCGGTCGAGACCTCCTGTTCGATCAACGCCATCGGAAACAGCGGCGCCAGATCGTCGGGCCCGATCGGCTTCAGCGTGCCCGGGTGCAGCACCGGCGGCAACGGTTTCGGCAGGTCGGCCTGGATGTTGTACCAAGCCTTCGGAATGCGGTCTTCGTCGAGCACGAATTTGGTCTTGCTGTTCATGGCAGGCGCTCCTTGCGCAGATCACGGGCGGCCGAAACGATAACCGCAATCGAAGCGGCGTCAAACGATCACCGCGTCGGGCGGGGTATAGGGCAGCGCGAGCGCGCGCGCCACCGCCCTGTACGTCACCTTGCCTGCCGCGACGTTCAGCCCGTTCTTCAGGTGCGGATCGTCGGCGAGCGCCTTGCGCCAGCCCTTGTCGGCGAGCGCCAGCGTGAACGGAAGCGTGGCGTTGTTCAGCGCGTAGGTCGAGGTGCGCGGCACCGCGCCCGGCATATTGGCGACCATGTAGTGCACGACGCCGTCGATCACATAGGTCGGCTCGGCGTGCGTGGTCGGACGGCTGGTCTCGCAGCTTCCGCCCTGGTCGATCGCCACGTCGACGATCACGCTGCCCGGCTTCATTTTCGACACCATCCTCCGCGTGATCAGCTTGGGCGCTGCCGCGCCGGGGATCAGCACGCCGGAGATCACGACATCCGCGCGCAGCACCTCGCGCTCGACGTTGTCCTGGTTGGAGAAGATCGTCATCGCGCGGCCGTTGAACATGGCGTCGATCCTGCGCAGCGCATCCGCGCTCTTGTCGATCACCACCACTTGCGCGCCGCTGCCCACCGCCATCTGCGCAGCGTTGGTGCCGACCACTCCGGCGCCGAGGATCACGACGCGCGCCGGCGCGACACCCGGCACGCCGCCCAGCAGCGTGCCCATGCCGCCGGCGGATTTTTCGAGGCAACGCGCACCGGCCTGCACCGCGAGCCGGCCGGCGACCTCGCTCATCGGCGCCAGCAGCGGCAGCCCACCGGTCGGCGACGTGACCGTCTCATACGCGATGCAAATGGCGCCGCTGGCGATCAGGTCGTGCGCCTGCTCGGGGTCGGGGGCGAGGTGCAGGTAGGTGAACAGCACCTGGCCGTCGCGCAACAGCTTGCGTTCTCCCGCCTGCGGCTCCTTGACCTTGACGATCATCTCGGCGCGTGCGAACACCTCGGCCGTGGTGGCGGCGATCTCCGCGCCGGCCTTGCGGTAGTCGTCGTCGGCTGCGCCGATGCCGGCGCCGGCTTGCGTCTCGACGAGCACGCGGTGCCCGTGCGCGACCGCTTCGCGCACCGACGACGGCGTCATGCCGACGCGGTATTCGTGGACCTTGATTTCCTTGGGGACGCCGATCAGCACTTTGGTTCTCCTGCGGTTCAGGGGTGGGGTTGCTGATCCGCGCTCCTCGTGAGAGCGCGGCCTGGCTGGTGGCGCGAATTGTGCCCGCTTCGCTCGGCGGACGGTGCGTTGTGCCGGGCGTGGCGCGCGAGATCCCTGGCGTCCGCTCGGGATGACAGTCTTCGCTGGTCATTCGAGGAGCGCAGGCGACGAGCAATCTCGACCGCTGGGCGTGCGAAGGCTGTCACGTCGTCCGCACGCGCCGCTTGGCGATCTGCCACGACACCAGGCCCACGCACATCAGGCAGGACGATGCGATGGCCAGCTCGACCGTCGAGTGCATCACCAGCGGCGCCAGCAGCCCGGCGACGATACCGTTGGCGGTGCTGCCGACGACCGCCTGCAGCGAAGACGCAAGCCCGCGCCGCTCGGGCACGAGGTCGAGCACCAGCAGCGTGACCACCGGCACCAACAGCGACCAGCCGAACGCGAACAGCCCGATGAGCGGCAGCGCCCACCACGCCCGGGCGTCGAAAAGCAGGTTCGCGGTCACGTTCGCCAGCGACACGACGACCATGATCGTGAAGCCGTGCCGGATCTGCCGCCGCGGCGTGATGCGCCCGGCGAGCCGGCCCGACAGCCACGCCCCGCCCATGATGCCGCTGATCGTGATGCCGAAGAACCAGAAGAATTCGGTCGGCGCCAGTGCCAGCAGCTCGCCGAGAAAGGCGGGCGCGGAGAGCACGTACAGGAACATGCCGTTGAAGGGGATGCCGCTGGCCAACGCCAGCAGCATGAAGTCGCGGTGCCCGAGCAGCTGCGCATAGCCGCGGAACAGATTGCGCACGTTGAACGGCTGCGCCTGCTGCGGATGCAGCGTTTCGGGAAGCGCGCGCCAGTTGGCGACCCACAACGCCAGCCCCACCAGCGCGAGGAACCCGAAGACCGAGCGCCAGCCGAACCCTACGTACAGCCAGGCGCCGATGATCGGCGCGATGGCCGGCGCCACGCCGAAGAAGATCGTCACCTGCGACATCACCCGCTGCGCCTGCGCCGGCGGATACATGTCGCGGATCACCGCGCGCGACACGACGATGCCGGCACCGGTGGCCAGCCCCTGCAGCGCGCGGAAGAACACGAGCTCGCCGATCGTCTGCGACAGTGCGCAGCCGATCGAGGCCAGCGTGAAGGCGGCCACGCCCCACAGGATCACCGGTCGGCGGCCGAAACTGTCGGCGAGCGCGCCGTGAAACAGATTCATCGCCGCGAAGCCGAACAGGTACGCGGACAGCGTCTGCTGCATCTGCACCGGCGTGGCCGCGAGATCCGCGCGGATGCCGGAAAACGCCGGCAGGTACGTATCGATCGCAAACGGCCCCAGCATGCCCAGGCACGCAAGCAGCAACGAAAGCGCCCATGCGGGCGCCCTCCAAAGGTGTGCGGCGTGGGGGTTCACGGATCGTTTTCGTCGTTCGGGGGCGAAGCGTAACGCCCGCGCGATGCCGTGGCTGCGCTGTCGGTGACCCCGGTGGTTCGCTGCGAACGACGCCGGGTCTGCGCTGCAGCCTGCCTCCGAGTGCCGTCATCGGAGGCAGGGGCGACTCATGTTCGCGCCGCGCTCGAAGCGAGCGGCGCTTTCAGCGATACCTGCGCCGCGAAGCGCTCGCCGGCCAGGTCGACC
Source organism: uncultured Burkholderiaceae bacterium (assembly GCA_964539745.1). Taxonomy (GTDB): domain Bacteria; phylum Pseudomonadota; class Gammaproteobacteria; order Burkholderiales; family Burkholderiaceae_F; genus DSNY01. Next base: position 54,971 of record CAZIJU010000006.1, read on the forward strand.
TCGTACCGGCCGGATTCGATCCACGCGCGGTCGGCTGTACCGCTCGCGTTCGTGATCAGCGCGAGCGCCACCGGCTTGCCGAGCGTGTGCCCGAACGCGGCCGACGTGACGAAACCCACCGGCGCGCCGTCACGCAGGACGAGTTCGTTGCCCCACAGATTGGTGTGCGGCGCGTCGACCGCAAGCGACACGACGCGGCGCCTGACACCCTCGCCCTCGATCCGAACGAGCGCGTCACGGCCGCGGAATTCGCCTTTGCCGAACTTCACGGCAGACGCAAGCCCCGCTTCGAACGGATTGATGTCGGGCGAGAGTTCGCGCCCCCATGCGCGGTAGCCCTTCTCCAGCCGCAGCGACTCGATCGCGTAGTAGCCGGCGTCGGCGAGCCCGAGATCGCGCCCGGCTTCGAGCAGCCGTTCGTAGACGCCGACTGCGAACTCGACCGGCACGTACAGCTCCCAGCCGAGTTCGCCGACGTAGGTCAGCCGCGTCGCACGCACCGTCGCGTAGCCAATGTCGATCTCTTGCGAGGTGCCGAACGGAAACGACGCGTTGTCGAAGCGCGCGGTCGACGCGCGGCTCATCAGCTCGCGCGCGCGCGGGCCCATCACCGCCAGCATCGCGAACATCGACGTCACGTCGGTCACCGTGCAGCGCCAGCCGCGCGTGCGGATCGCGCGGTCGATCGCGTCGCGATCGCGCACCGCGGAGCCTGAGCTCGTGACGATCAGGTACTCGTCTTCGCCTGCGCACGTGACGGTGAAGTCGCTCTCGTAGCCGCCGCGGTCGTTCAGCATGCCGGTGTAGACGGTGGCACCCGGTGTGGCCGGCACCTCGTTGGCTACCAGCCAGTCGAGTGCGTCGCGCGCCTCGGGCCCCTGCACGAGCAGCTTGGCGAACGAGCTCATGTCGAACACCGCGACGCGTTCGCGGCACGCGCGGTGCTCGGCCGCGACCCATGCGTGCCAGTTCTGGTGCCCCCAACCGTACTCGATCTTCGCTTCGGCGGGCGTCGGCGCGAAAAAGTTGGCGCGTTCCCAGCCCATCTTCGAGCCGAAACAGGCGCCGCGCGCCTGCAGATGCGCGTACAGCGGCGAGCGGCGCAGCGGCCGCGCGCTTTCCAGCTCGCGGTTCGGCCACGGCATCTGGTAGTGCATGCCGAGCACCTCGCCGATGCGCTGTTCCAGCCAGGTCTCGTTGCCGTGGAAGGGCGCGAAGCGGCGGATGTCCACCGGCCACAGGTCCATCGTCGGTTCGCCCTGCACGATCCACTCCGCCAGCGCGCGTCCAGCGCCGCCGGCCGAGGCGATGCCCATCGAGTTGAAGCCGCAGCCGACGTACAGATTGTCCAGACCCGGCGCCGGCCCGAGGATGAAGTTGTTGTCCGCGGTGAACGATTCGGGGCCGTTGTAGAACTGCTTGACGCGCGCGGTGGCGAGCGCAGGCACGCGGATCATCGCGTTGTCCAGCAGGATCTGGAACGCGTCCCAGTTGTCGGGGAGCAACTGGAACTCGAAGTTCTCCGGGATGCCGCCGCGGTGCTGCGCGCTCTGCCGCCAGGGCGTGGCCTGCGGCTCGAAGCCGCCCATCAGCAGACCGCCGACCTCCTCCTTGAAGTACACGTAGCCGTCGGGATCGCGCAGCACCGGCAGATCCGGATGGACGCCGGCGATGCGGTCGGTGACGATGTAGTAGTGCTCGCAGGAAAACAGCGGCACGATGACGCCGAGCATGCGCCCCAGCGCGCGCGACCACAGGCCGGCGGCGAGCACCACGATGTCGGCTTCGATGCGGCCTGCGCTGCCGTCCTTCGCCCGCCACGCAAGCGACTTCACGCCGCGGCAGCGATCGGTCCTGAAATGCGTAACGCCCGTGACGCGCACGCCTTCGCAGATCTTCACGCCGCGATTGCGTGCGCCCTTGGCGAGCGCGAGCGCGAGATCCGTCGGGTTCGCTTTGCCGTCGCCCGGCAGCCACACCGCGCCGGCCAGATCGCGCGTTGCCATGATCGGATAAAGCGTGCCGGCCTCCGTGGCGCCGATCACGTCGCAGGTCACGCCGTAGGCCTTTGCCACCGCGGCGGTGCGCTTCAGTTGCACCGTGCGGTCGGCCGTGCGGGCCACCGCGAGCGAGCCGCACTGTTTCCAGCCGGTGGCGAGCCCCGTTTCCGCTTCGAGTTTCGAGTAAAGCTCGGTCGAATAGCGGACGAGGCGCGTCATGCTCTCGTGATTGCGAAGCTGGCCGACCAGCCCCGCCGCGTGCCACGTCGTGCCGCTCGTCAGCCGCCCCTGCTCGAGCAGCACGATGTCCTTCTCGCCGAGCTGGCTCAGGTGATACGCAACCGAACAACCCATGATGCCGCCGCCGACGATCACGGTGCGCGCGTGTGCGGGCGGGACGGCGGCGGTGACGAGGCTTTGCGGTTCGTCCATGCGATAGCGGCACGCGGCGCCCGGCGCGGACGTGCGTGGCGGTCTCCTCCGGTCGTCGTTTGGGCGCCATTGTGCCTGCGGCGCCGGCCGCGCGCGAAGCACGCCGCGCGACCTGGATCAAACCCCGATGGCACCGCGCGACGCGAGGCGGGAGTAGAGTCGCCCCTGCCAACGAACACGACAAGGAGGATCCCGGCCATGGCCGAAAGCACCACCTTTACGACGGAGAATCTGAGGACCGTGGCCCTGGTGGGCCACGGCGCGGCAGGCAAGACGACGCTCGCCGAACAGCTCCTCGCCAAGAGCGGAATGATCGGCGCGCCGGGCAGCGTCGAACGCGGCACGACGGTCAGCGACTACGACCCGCAGGAAAAGGCCGCACTGCACTCGCTGCGCTCGTCGATCCTGCACTGCGACGTGGCGGGGCCGAACGGCCGTGTCACGCGCATCCATCTGATCGACACGCCGGGTTACCCGGACTTCGTCGGCCAGTCGATCGGCGCGCTCGACGCGGTGGAGACCGCCGCGGTGGTCGTCAGCGCCACCGCCGGGATCGAACTGGTCACGCGCCGCATGATGGACTGGGCCAAGAGCCGCAACCTGTGCCGCATGATCATCGTCAACAAGATCGACCACGAGCACATCGACCTGCCGGCGCTGCTTGCGCAGCTTCGGGAGGCGTTCGGCCCCGAGGTGCTGCCGATCAACCTGCCCGCGGGCGGCGGCAGCCGCGTGATCGACTGCTTCGACCACGACACGGGCGAGGCGGATTTCCTGTCGGTGGCCGAAGTGCATCGCCAGGTGATGGAGCAGATCGTCGAGGTCGACGATGCGGCGATGGAGAAGTATCTGGAGGAGGGCGCGGTCGACCCGAGCACGCTGCACGCTCCGCTGGAGAAGGCGCTGCGCGAAGGCCACCTCATTCCGGTGTGCTTCGTGTCGGCGCGTACCGGCGCCGGCGTACAGGATCTGCTCGACGTGATGGTGCGGCACCAGCCGCATCCCGGCGAGGGCAATCCGCCGCTGCTGGTCAAGGGTGACGGCGACGCGGCGCAATCGTTCCGCGCCGAGCCCGATCCGGCGAAGCACGTCGTCGCGCACGTGTTCAAGGTCGTCAACGACCCGTACGTCGGCAAGATCGGCGTCTTTCGCGTGCACCAGGGAAGGATCGGCAAGGACACGCAGCTCTACATCGGCGACAGCAAGAAAGCGTTCAAGGTCGCGCATCCGATGGTGTTGCAGGGCAAGGACATGATCGAGGTCGCGCAGCTCGTGCCCGGCGACATCGGCGCGGTCGCAAAGGTCGAGGACATCTTCTTCGACTGCGTGCTGCACGACTCGCACGACGAGGACTTCGTGCGGATGAAGCCGCTCGACTTTCCGAAGCCGATGTTCGGCTGGGCGATCGAGCCCAAGCGGCGCGGCGACGAAGGCCGAATCTCCGAGGTGCTCGGCAAGATCGCTGCCGAGGATCCGACGCTCGCGATCGAGCACGACGCCGCTCAGAACGAGACGGTGATGCGCGGACTGTCCGAGCTGCATCTGCGTTCGGTGCTCGAGCGAATGAACCAGCAGTACAAGCTCGAAGTGACGACGCGCCCGCCGCGCGTGCCCTATCGCGAAACGATCAATGCGCCGGCCGAAGGCCACGCGCGGCACAAGAAGCAGACCGGCGGCGCCGGACAGTTCGGCGAGGTGTTCCTGCGGGTCGAACCGCTCGGTCGCGGGCAAGGATTCGAGTTCGTCGACCAGGTCAAGGGCGGCGTGATCCCGTTCAACCTGATCCCGGCGGTCGAAAAGGGCGTGCGCGAAGTGCTCGCCACCGGTTACGTCGCCGGCTATCCGATCCAGGACATCCGCGTCGTCGTCTACGACGGCAAACATCATCCGGTCGACAGCAAGGAGGTCGCGTTCGTCGCTGCCGGGCGCAAGGCGATGCTCGATGCGCTCGCCAAGGCGCGGCCGGTCGTGCTCGAGCCGATCGTCAACATCGAGATCGTCGTGCCCGACTCGGTCATGGGCGACATCACCGGCGATCTGTCGGCGCGGCGCGGCCAGGTCACCGGCACCGACAACCTCGCCGGCGGCATGATGATCGTCAGGGGTCTGGTACCGCTGTCGGAACTGGACGGTTACGCGGGGCGGCTCAAGGCCATGACCCAAGGCCATGGCAGCTACTCGATCGAGCTGTCGCACTACGAGATGGTGCCGCCCAACGTGCAGGCGCAACTGGCCAACGACTACAAGAACCGGCACAAAGTAGCCGAAGAGGAAGACTGACGGCGCATCGCGCGGGCGCCGGCTACCGGCGGCGCGCGAGCGCGCGCCAGGCGAGCGCAAGCAGCGCCACCGCAACGATCGCCAGGAAGATCGCCCAGCGCTGTGCGGTGGTGGCGGCGACGGCGGACAGGCCGCCGATCGCGGCCGCCCACACGATGATCGCGACATAGGTCGCCGACAGCACGGTGGCGACGATCACCCGCGAGCGAAGCCCGAGCAGAAAGCCGATGATCGCGCCGACCACCGGGCCGGTCATCCAGAACGGCACGAACACGAACGCGAACAGTCCGGCGATGCCGAAGCGTTGCGCCCAGCCCTGCCGCGACAGCGCATCGACACGCAGCCGCTCCAGCCATGGCCGCAAACGGGGCAGACTCGGCAGGTTGCGCCAGCCGATGACGACCAGCGGATAGACGATCAGCACCTGCACCGTCTCGACCAGCATGTTGGCAAGCACGACATGCCGCGGATCGATGCCGGCGGCGAAGCCGTAAGACAGCCCGGCCGCGCGGCCGATCAACAGGTTCAGCCCCGACATCGCGGCCAGCTGCAGCGCGAGCTCCGGTCGAACGAGCCAGCCGACGCCGAGTGCGGCGAGCGATGCGGCGGCCGCCGCGAGTCCGATCGCGAGCCAGCGCGCCTCGGCGCTGAGCGGTCGTCGCAGCCCCGTGCGTGCCGGCGCCGGGTCGGCGTTGCTCACGGCGCGCGCAGGTGCCACGCCTTCGGCCGCGTGAAGGTCTCGATGCCGTAAGTGGACAGCGTCAGCCCCACGCCGGAGTGCTTGACACCGCTCCACGGCAGCCGCGGGCTGACGCGGTCGCAGCAGTTCCAGTAGACGCTGCCGGCGTCGATGCGCGCGAGGATCGCCTTCGCGCGCGCTTCGTCCCTCGTGTACACGCCTGCGGTCAGCCCGTAGTCGGTGTCGTTCATCAGGCGCACCGCTTCATCGTCGCCCGCGACCTTCTGGATGCCGATGATCGGACCGAAGCTTTCCTCGCGCATCGCCAGCATGTCGTGGTTGACGTTCACGAGCACGGTCGGCTCGAACCAGTGGCCGCCGGGCCGATCGATCGGCTTGCCGCCGGCCGCCAGCTTCGCGCCCTTGGCCAAGGCGTCGGCGACCTGCATCTGCAGCACCTTGACCTGCTGGGCGCGCGCGAGCGGCCCGATGTAGCTGTCCTCGGCGGTCGGTTCGCCGACCTTGAAGCGTTTCACTTCCTCGACGAACGCAGCGACGAAAGCATCGTGGATCTTCTCGTGCACGTAGATCCGTTCCACGGAACAGCAGCTCTGGCCGGTGTTGTACATCGCGCCATCGGCGAGCGATGCGGCCGCGGCGGCGACGTCGACGTCGTCGCACACGTACGTCGGGTCCTTGCCGCCCAGTTCGAGCTGCAGCTTGATCATGCGGCCCGCGACCGCCTCGGCGATGCGCCTGCCGGTCGCGTACGAGCCGGTGAAGAACACGCCGTCGACCGGCTCCTTCAGCAGCTCGATGCCGACGCGGCCGCCGCCGACCAGCACCTGGAACACGTCGTGCGGAACGCCGCTCGCGTGCAGCAGCTTGCCGATCTCGATGCCCGTGAGCGTGGCGTACTCGCTCGGCTTGTACAGCACCGCGTTGCCTGCGGCGAGCGCCGGCACGAACACGTTGCCTCCCACGAAGTACGGGTAGTTCCAGGCCGAGATGTTGGCGATCACGCCGAGCGGCACGTGCTCGATGACTTCACGCAGGCCGCCGTCGTCGTGCACCATTCGCGGCGCGAGCGTGGCTGCCGTTTCGTTCAGGAAGAAATCCAGCCGGCCGAGCAGTCCGGCGAGTTCGTTGCGCGACTGGCGAATCGGCTTGCCGACCTCGCGGGTGAGGATCGCGGCGAGCCGCTCCCGTTCGCGCACGATGCCTTCGCGGAAGCGTCGGATGCAGGCGAGCCGCTCGTCGAGCGCGGTCGCGGCCCAGCCGGGCTGCGCCGCGCGCGCGGCGCGGTACTTCGCGACGACCGATTCGTGCGTGTCTTCGGGCAGTTCGGCGATGGTGCCGCCATCGGCGGGGTTGGTGATTCGCAGCATGTCCGTCGGTTCGTCAGGGGGTGTCGCCCCGGCGCGGGGCCGGGTCCGGTTTCAGGCGCGGCAATGCGGGTTGCGCGTGCGCCGGGCGATGCTCACTCGCCTTGTCCCTTGCGCATTTCCTGCGCCAGCCGTCGCGCCTCGTCGCCCTCCGGTATCGGCCGGCCGGAATCGCGCCACTGGACCGCCGAGTGGAAGCCGTGCGCTGCCGCGTGTGCCCGGAACCACATGCCCTCCGGGTTGTGCCGCGTGATGCCGTCGAAGACGGTCGCGATCATCTGCGTCGTCGCCAGCCCCATGCTCTCGTAGGCCTGGTTGATCATCAACTTCTGCATCATCAACTGCCCGCGCGGCACCCCGCTGATGCGATCGGCGAGCGCGTCGACCGCCGCGTCGAGCTGCTCGGGCGGCACCGCGTCGATCGCGAGCCCCCCACTCTTTGGCCGTCGCGCCGTCGATCGTGTCGCCGGTGAGGAGCAGCCTTTTGGCGCGCTGCATGCCGATGCGGTACAGCCACATCGCGGTCGTCGGGCATCCCCACACGCGCGCGGGCATGTAGCCGATGCGGGCGGTCGTCTCCATCACCAGCAGGTCGCAACTCAATGCGATGTCGGATCCTCCGGCGACCGCATACTGCTGCACGCGGCAGATCGTCGGCTTGTGGCTGCGCCACAGGCTCATGATGTCGTCGGTCGCACCCTTCATCCACTTGTAGTCGACCATCGGGTCCCACGGCATCTCGTTCTGCAGCCACTCGTGCGCATGCGGGCGTTCGGCCGATTCCTTCATGTCGTAGCCGGCGCAGAACGCGCGCCCGGCGCCCTGCACGACGATCACGTGAACTTCGTCGTCGTCGTTGGCCAGCTGCACCGCGCGGCGTATCTCGCCGGGCATCGCCGGGCTGATCGCGTTCAACCGCTCGGGCCGGTTCAGCGTGATGCGTGCGATCCGCGGGTTGCGAGCGTCTTTGCCGTACAGCAGGGTTTCGAAGCGCGTTTGCTGCATGCGGGTCTGACGGAAGCTGGGATCAGGCCGCGGCCTGCGCGCGGGCCGCCGCGACGAAATCGTGGAGCAGCGCATCGCCGTCAAGCAGCGCGCGGTCGTTCCAGTCGTGGAATTCGGGATGCCACTGCACGGCCGCGACATACGACGGGCCGTTCCAGCGGAACGCCTCGACGATGCCGTCATCGGGGCAGCGCGCCTCGACGACGAAGTTCGGCGCGAGATCCTTGATCGCCTGGTGATGAACGCTGTTGACGGTGGCGCGCTGCGTGCCGCGATACAACTGCGCGAGCCGCGTTCCGGGAACGAACTCGATCGCGTGGAAGTTGCGGTCGTACAGCGCGGCGTCGCGGTGTTTGAGCGCGCCGGGCTTCTGCGTCGCGATGTCCTGGTACAGCGTGCCGCCGAATGCGACGTTGAGCACCTGTAGCCCGCGGCAGACGCCGAGCACCGGCTTGCCGCGAGTCACGAACGCGCGTACCAGCGCGATCTCGTACGCGTCGCGCACGCGGTCGCCGGCCCACTCGGGTCGCAGCGGCCGCTCGCCGTAGCTGCCGGGCCACATGTCCGATCCGCCTTCGAGCACGAGCGCGTCGAGCACGTCGGCGTACTCGTCGAGCGACACGTCGCCGCGCTTGGTCGGGCCTTCGGGCGAAGGGATCAGGAAGGCGATCGCGCCGGCGGACTGCACCCAGTGCACGATCGACTGCTCGACGTACTGAAGCGTCTTGCCGGTGAAGACCGGCCGCTGTGCATCCGGGTGGAAGAAGCAGGCCGAGATCCCGATGTGCGGCCGCCGCGCCATCACATCGCCTGCTCGAAGAAACGCTCGAAGTCCTCGCGCCCGCAGGGACGCGGGTTCGTCCGGTGGCAGGTGTCGCGCACGGCGACCTCGGCGAGGCGCGGGGTCGCCTCGCGCTGGACGCCGTAGGCGGAGAGTCCCGTGCCGATGCCGATCTCGGCCTTCAGCCGCGCCAGCCACGGAACGAACGCCTCGGCAGAACCGGCGCCGACCACGCGCGCCAGTTCGGCGAACTTCGCGGGGGCGGCTTCGAGGTTGAACCGCATCACCGGCTCGATCATCAGCGCATTGGCGAGCCCGTGGTGCAGGTCGCAGACGGCGCCGAGCGCGTGCGCGCACGAGTGCACGGCGCCGAGGTCTTTCTGGAAGGCGATCGCGCCCATCATCGACGCCATCATCATGTCGCTTCTGGCCTGCAGATTGTTCGGCTCGCGCACCGCCCGCGCCAGCGCACGCGCGGCGATGCGCGCGCCTTCGAGCGCGATGCCGTCGCACAGCGGGTGATACGCGGGCGAAAGATACGACTCGACGTTGTGCGTCAGCGCGTCCATGCCGGTGGCGGCCGTCACGTTCGGCGGCAGCGTCAGCGTCAGCTCCGGATCGGCGCAGACGACCTTGGCCAGCAGCTTCGGCGAGAAAATGACCCGCTTGACGTGCGTGTCGTCCTCGCTGACCACGCTCGAACGGCCGACCTCCGAGCCGGTGCCGCTCGCCGTCGGCACCGCGACGAAATAGGGCAGCTCGCCTGCGATCGGCCGCGCCTGCGGGTGATCCCACGCGTACTCCAGCACGTGGCCTTCGCGGGTCGCCAGCAGACCGACGATCTTGGCGACGTCGAGCGCGGCCCCGCCGCCGAAGCCGATCACGCAGTCGGCGCGGTGCAGGCGGAAGGCGTCCGCGCCGGCCATCGCCTGCGCGGCGGTCGGGTTGCCGGCCACCCCCGAATACACGCCGGCGTCCAACCCCGTGTCCAGGTGCGACATGAACTCCTTGAGCAGCGGCAGCTCGGCGAGCGACCGGTCGGTGACGATCAGCGGCCGCCGCAGGCCCTTGTCGCGCAGGTGAACGCCGACCAGCTTGCGCGCGCCGGGGCCGAAGTGGATCGTCGTTGGAAAAGAAAAGTGAGCGATGGTCATGGGTTCCTGTCGGCGACGCGCGGCCGCAATCAGTCGATGCGCACCCAGCGCAGTTCGAGCACGTCGTTCGGCCACTGCACGACATGCACGTTGGGCCGCATCACCCAGGTCAGCGTGCGGCGGTAAAGGGGAATCAGCGGCAGATCTTCGTGCATCAGCCGCAGCGCGTCGCCGACGAGCGCGCGGCGGCGCGCCAGATCGGGTTCGATGCGGATCGCATCGATCAGCGCGTCGAGCTTCGGGTTCGAGTAGCGCCCGCCGTTGAACGCGCCGCTGCCCGCGCCGTCGTAGGTGCGCACGGTGTTCTGCAGCATCGCCCACGCGTCGGTGCCGGGTGACCAGCCGAACTCGAAGAAACTCGACGTCGCCTGCGTGAGCTTCGGAAAAAAGATCGCGCTGGGCGACGGCTGGAAGCTCACGCGGATGCCGACTTGCGCGAGCATCGACGCAATCGCCTGGCACACCGCCGCGCGGTACGTGACGTTGACGCAGTCGAGCGTGACGCCGAACCCCTCGCCGTAACCGGCCTCCTTCAGCAGCGCGCGCGCCCGCGCCGGGTCGTACGGCAGGCGCGCCTCGACGTCCGGCGTGTACCCGTCGACGAGCTTCGACAGGTGCGAGCCGGTCGGCGTGCCCTGTCCGCGCAGCACCTTGCCCACGATCAGGTCGATGTCGATCGCGTGGTAGATCGCGCGCCGCACGCGCAGGTCCTTGAACGGGTTGGTGCCGCGTTTGGCCGGCGGCAGCTCGACGAACTGCGGCTCGGCGCGGTGCTGGTCGAAGCCGAGGTACTGCGTGCCGATGTCGGCGATCTCGGCGAACTTCAGCGGGCGGTCGCGCGAGGCCTTCAGCCGCGCGATGTCCTGGAACGGCGGGTCGATCACGAAATCGACCTGCCCCGAAGCGAGCGCGGCGAGCCGGGTCGCGTCGGACTGGATCACCGAATAGACCGCCTCGGTCACGTTGCCGATGTCTTTCGCGCCGCGGCCCCACCAGCCTGGATAGGCCACCAGCACGAGCCGCTGGTCGGGCTCGTAACGCTTCAGCATGAACGGCCCGGTGCCGTTGGCGTTGCGCACGGCGTACGTTTCCTGCTTGGCGTTGTAGTCCTGTGGAACGAGCACACCGTGCTTTTCGGCCCACGGCCGGCTCATCATCGCCACCAGCCACATCTTCTCCGGCAGCACGGCGTCGGGCGCGGCGAGCAGCACGTCGATCGTCAGCGCATCCACTTTGCGCACGGCCGTGACACCGCGCAACTGGTTGGCGCGCTGGGAGGTTTTCGCCAGTGCGCGCTCGATCGAAAACACCGCATCGTCCGCGGTGAACGGCGCGCCGTCGTGGAACTTCACGTTCGGCCGCAGCCTGAAGCGCCAGCGCCGCGCGCCGTCGAGCGGCTCCCACGCGAGCGCGAGCGAAGGCTCGAGCCTGAACTCCCGGTCGCGGTTGACCAGTCCTTCGTAGATCTGCGTCACGACGCGCGACTGATACAGCAGCGCGAGCGAATGCGGATCGAGCGAATTCGGATCGAACGCGCTGGCGAAGCGCAGCGTCTTCGCCTGGGCCGCGCCGGCGCAGACGAGCAGCGCGGTCGAGACGAAGATCAGGAAGCGCTTCATCGGCGGAATTCTCGCGTGCCAGCGGCAAAGCATAAAGGCCCACGGGCTGCCGGCCGGCGGTTGCGGACCGCGCGAACGATCGGCCCTTTCGGCCGACCGCGACCCGGGGCGCTGCGGCGGCGCGCGGCGGGCCGGCACGGCCAAGGCGATCGCCTCCGCGATCGGGCGGTGCCGGATGCGCGATGCGCCGCCCGCGAGCGGCGGGTCAAGCCGCCTGCCGTGGTCCTGGCCACGATCGCCGGCCGCGCCGCGGACACGCACCGTCCGATCGACGCGACGCCGCCGCCATCGCGGGCGCCGGCTGCGGTGCGGCCTCGCGCCGGGTAGCGTTCATCGGTTCGACTCGTCGGCGGGCGCGTCGCCGCCTTCCGAATTCAGCACGCCGAAGCGCGCCGGAATGTCGGCGTAGAAGAGCTGAAGCTTTTCGGCGGCGACCAGGTCGAGCAACTTGCGCCGCTCCTCCGGCGTGACGATGAACTCGACCTCGACGATGCGGCTTCCGCCCAGCTCGAAGAAGCGGTCCTCGTGCAGCACGTGGTGCCGCCCGAATCCGGCCATCGCGTGAAACGCGCTGCCGCCGCGGATGCCGATCCCGTTCGCGGTGCGCAGCAGCCACTCCCACAGCAGTACGCCGTGCAGGCGCTGCGTCTCTGGCACGTACAGGCGCAGATACGAACCCTCCATTGCAACCTCCTCATTCGCACCGCCGCGGTCGGCCTTCGCGGCAAGGCCCGCGCGCCAACCGCGGCGCCGAGCGCGACGACGCGCTTCACTTCAGCGCGAGCACGGCGCCGCCGATGCCGATCGCCGCGTGGCCGGAGCACTCGTGCGGCGCCGGTCGCTCGCCGGGCGGCGCGAAAGCGAACAGGGCGACCGGCGCGACGCTGCGCTTGTCGACGGGCGCGACCTTGGACGCATCGCCGACCTTCAGCGCGCGGAAATGGCAAACCCAGAAGGCGCCGGCGGCAAGCCCCGACAGCACGAGAAAAAGCCGGCTCTTCGACGGCAGCGCCAACGGATTGTCCCACTTGCCGGTGGCCACGACGGAAGCCGCCAGCACTACCAGGATCACCGCCGTGCGCACCAGCGTGGCGGGATCGGAGTCGATGCGTTCCAGGCCAATCTTGGCGAAGATCGCCGTGAGCGCAGCGAAGACGGCCGACAGCGCGGCCCAGACAAACCAGTTCGTCGCGGTGTTCGTCATCGCGTTTGCTCGGCGGCGGCGACGCAAGCCGCGGCCATGCAGTGGTAAGGGGCCGCGTCGCCGCGAGGCGTCAGATGATCTCGAAGTATCGCTTCAACTCCCAGTCGGTCACCGCGTCCTGCCACTGCCGCCACTCCCATTCGCGCGTGGCCGCGAAGTGATCGACGAAATCGTCGCCGAGCCAGTCGCGCGCGACTTCCGAACGCCTGAAGATCTCCGTCGTCGCGGCAAGCGAACGCGGCGCGCGCGGGATGTTCTCGGCGCCCACGTTGGTGCCGGTGATCGGCGGCGCGGTGAGCTTCAGCCCCCGCTCCACGCCGTGCATCCCAGCCGCCACCAGCGCGGCGACCGCCAGATACGAATTGATGTCCGCACCGGGGCAGCGCGTCTCCAGCCGCGTGCTCTTGGGTGAGCCGGAGATCACGCGGAAGCTCGCGGTTCGGTTGTCGATGCCCCAGGTGGGCTTCACCGGCGCCCAGAAGCCGTCGACCAGCCGCTTGTAGCTGTTGATCGTCGGCCAGAACATCGGCGCGAATTCCAGCGCGACGGCGAGCTGCCCGGCGAGATAGCTTTCGAAGAGCTTGCTCATGCCGTGCCGGCCCTTCGGGTCGTGGAACAGATTCTTTTTGCCGTCCGACAGCGACTGGTGCAGGTGGCCGCTGCAGCCGGGGTAGTGCTGGCTCCACTTGGCCATGAAGCTGGGCATGATGCCGAAGCGCGCGCTGATCTCCTTCGCGCCGGCCTTGAACAGCGCGCCGCGGTCGGCGGCTTCCAGCGCCTCCGAAAACTGGATCGCCGCTTCGTACACGCCGGGGCCGGTCTCGGTGTGCAGCCCCTCGATCGGCACGCGGAAGGCGAGCAGCTCGTCGAGCAGCGCGTTGAAGTACTCGCGGTTTTCGTTGGCGCGCAGCAGCGAGTAACCGAACATGCCCGGCGTCAGCGGTGTCGGGTCCACGCCCTTCTTCGCCGCCCAGCTGTGCGGCGTCTCGCGGAAGTTGAACCATTCGAACTCCAGCCCGCACATCGGCGCGAAGCCGAGCTTTTCGGCGCGCTTGAGCACCCGCTTCAGGGTCTGACGCGGGCACAGCGGATGCGCACTGCCGTCGGCCTTGACGAACTCGCCGAGAAAGAAAGGCACGTTGCCGTCCCAAGGGACCTGGCGAAACGTGGCGAGATCCAGTCGAACCTGCGCATCGGGAAAGCCGTGGTGCCAGCCGGTGAGCTTGGTGTTGTCGTAGCACGCGTCCATCATGTCCCAGCCGAACACGACGTCGCAGAATCCGAAGCCGCCTTCGACGGCGGACTCGAATTTGTCCTTGTGCAGGTACTTGCCGCGCAGTACGCCGTCGATGTCGCTGACCGCCACCTTGACTTTGGCCAGCGGCGAGCGCGCGACCGCTTCCAGCGCACGCCGATCGGCCGAGGTTGCGGCTTTTCTCGTGGCCATGCCTTTGTCTCCTCTGTCGTTTTTCATGTGTCGTCCGGGGCGGGCCGCCGGGTCGCCGGACCGCAACCCGCCGATGGCGGCTGCGCCGCCGCTCGGCCCGGCGCGGACCCGCCGGCGAGTCTGCAACAGGTCGCTTCCGATGTCCAAGCGACGGGCGCGGAGGCGACGGACGGCTTGAATCTTGCCCCGATCTCCCCCATTTCCGCGTTCGGACTCGTCGGGGACCGCCCATATAATTCGATCAGTGACACATCGGAGTAGGACCCATGCCGATCTACGCCTACAAGTGTTCGTCCTGCGGGCACTCGCAGGACGTGCTACAGAAGATCTCCGACGCGCCGCTGACGGTGTGCACCGCCTGCGGCGCCGCGACTTTCGTCAAGCAGTTGACCGCCGCCGGCTTCCAGCTCAAGGGCAACGGCTGGTACGTCACGGACTTCAAGAATGGCCCGTCCGGCAAGAAGGACTCCGCCAACGGCGAAAAGAAGCCGGATGCCGCGACGACCGACAGCGCGCAGGCTGCGCAGCCCGCGTGCGGTAGCGGTGCCTGTCCAGCCTGCTCGTAGGCCGCGCCGCGACCCGCAAAGCGAAAAGCCGCGGTGAGCGCCGCGGCTTTTTTGTTCCGATGCTCAAACGCTACTTCATTACCGGACTGCTGATCTGGCTGCCGCTCGCGGTCACTCTGTGGATCCTGGACATCATCCTGACCACGCTCGACCGGACGCTGCTGCTGCTGCCGGAGGCGTGGCGTCCGGAGCAGCTGCTCGGCGTGCACGTGCCGGGCTTCGGGCTGATCCTGTCGGTGCTCGTGATCTTCGTCACGGGCGTGCTGGCCGCGAACATCATCGGCGAGCGGCTGCTGCGCTGGTGGGAAGGGCTGCTCGCGCGCATCCCGATCGTGCGTTCGATCTACTCGAGCGTCAAGCAGGTCTCGGACACGATGCTCGCCTCGCAGGGCAATGCCTTCCGCAAGGCGGTACTGGTCGAGTTTCCGCAGCGAAACCAGTGGGCGATCGGACTCGTGGTCGGCGCGCCCGGTGCGGCGATCGACCGCCATCTGCAAGGCGAGGTGCTGACCGTGTTCGTTCCGACCGCGCCGAACCCGACCTCCGGTTACACGATCGTCGTGCCGCAGTCCGAGGTCAAGGAGCTCGACATCAGCGTCGACGAAGCGCTGAAGTTCATCATCTCGCTGGGGGTGGTGACGCCGGGCGGCGCGCGGCCGCATCGACCGGCGGCGCTGACCAGCGAGGATCGGCGCGTGCTGCCCGAACGATGAGCGCGCGCGATGATCGATCTCGGCGCGCTCCACCCGGACGAACTTTTGATGCTGCTCGCGGCCTTGGCCTGGCTGCTCGCCGTCGGCGGCGCGTTCGCGTTCTTCGTCACGCACGACGACGCGGCGCTGAAGCGCCGCGTGTGGCCGTGGGCCAACCTGCTGGCGGCCGCGACGTTCGTCGCGCTTGCGCTGTGGGCGAGCGGACCGTCGCTCGAACTCGCGCCGCTGCTGCTCCTCGGTGTGGCGGGACTCGCCGCCTACGGCTACCGCACCGCGCAGTTCTGCGGCCGCTGCGGGGCGACCGTGCTCAACGCCAATCCGATCGCGCGCGAGCGCTTCTGCACGCGGTGTGCGGCGCGACTGCCTTCGGACGCGGGTTGAGACGGCCGATGAACCCCTTTAAGCTCCACCCCGTGACGACGCAGCCGAATCCCGCTTCGACCCGCGCGCCGCGCGCGAAGGGTTTCGCCGCGCCCGACGCGGCGCCAAGCCACGACCGAAACCGCTAGGGTCGGACGCCGCACGTCCGGCCCGCCCCACCCGCAGCCGCGCGCCTGCCCCGCATCCGCGCCCGTTCAGACCGATTCCCTGGAGTGTTCATGCGTACCGAATATGCCGGCCTGGTGGACAGCAAGTTCATCGGCCAAACCGTCACCCTGTTCGGCTGGGTGCATCGCCGCCGGGACCACGGCGGCGTGATCTTCATCGACCTGCGCGACCGCGAGGGGATCGTCCAGGTCGTCTGCAATCCCGACCGCGCCGACGTGTTCGCGCAGGCCGAGCGGATCCGCAACGAATACTGCGTGCAGGTCGTCGGCGAGGTGCGGCGTCGGCCCGAGGGGACGGTCAACCCGAACCTCGTCTCGGGCGAGATCGAGGTGGTCTGCCGGCAACTGACGATCCTGAACCCGTCGGTTCCGATCCCTTTTCAGCTCGACGACGACGACCTGTCCGAAAGCACGCGGCTTGCGCACCGCGTGCTCGACCTGCGGCGCGCGCCGATGCAGAAGAACCTGCGATTGCGCCACCGCGTGACGATGGCGGTGCGCAGGTTCTTCGACGCGCACGGGTTCGTCGACATCGAAACGCCGATGCTCACCCGCAGCACGCCGGAGGGCGCACGCGACTACCTCGTGCCTTCGCGCGTGCACCCGGGGCACTTCTACGCGCTGCCGCAGTCGCCGCAGCTGTTCAAGCAGCTGCTGATGGTCGCCGGCTTCGACCGCTACTACCAGATCGTCAAATGCTTCCGCGACGAGGACCTCAGGGCCGACCGCCAGCCCGAGTTCACGCAGATCGACGTCGAGACCTCGTTCCTGACCGAGCAGCAGATCCGCGACCTGATGGAGGAGATGATCCGCACCGTCTTCGACGAAGTGCTCGGCGTGAAGCTGCCCAAGCCGTTCCCGGTGATGAGTTACGCCGACGCGATGCGGCTGTACGGTTCGGACAAGCCCGACCTGCGCGTCGACCTGCAGCTCACCGAACTCACCGACGTGATGCGCGACGTCGACTTCAAGGTGTTCAGGAGCGCGACGGAGCTCAAGGACGGACGCGTGGCGGCGCTGCGCGTTCCGGGCGGCGGCGAGATGCCGCGGTCGGAGATCGACGGCTACACCGAGTTCGTCAAGATCTACGGCGCCAAGGGGCTCGCCTACATCAAGGTCAACGAGCGCGCCAAGAGGCGCGACGGCCTGCAGAGCCCGATCGTCAAGAACCTGCACGACGCGGCGCTGGCCGAGATCCTCGCGCGCACGGGCGCGGCCGACGGCGACCTGATCTTTTTCGGCGCCGACCGCGCGAAGATCGTCGCCGACAGCATGGGCGCGCTGCGGGTCAGGATCGGCCACAGCGAGTTCGGCCGCAAGCACCGGCTGTTCGCCGAAGGCTGGAAGCCGGTGTGGGTGATCGACTTTCCGATGTTCGAATTCGACGAGGACGAGCAGCGCTTCGTGGCCGCGCACCATCCGTTCACCAGTCCCAAGGACGAGCACGTCGACTACCTCGAGACCGATCCGTCGAAGTGCCTGGCCAAGGCGTACGACATGGCGCTGAACGGCTGGGAGATCGGCGGCGGTTCGGTGCGGATCCACCGCGAGGACGTTCAGAGCAAGGTGTTCCGCGCGCTGAAGATCGGGCCGGAGGAGGCGCGCGCCAAGTTCGGTTTCCTGCTCGACGCGCTGCAGTACGGCGCGCCGCCGCACGGCGGAATCGCCTTCGGACTGGACCGCATCGTGACGATGATGGCCGGCGCCGAGTCGATCCGCGACGTGATCGCCTTTCCGAAAACGCAGCGCGCACAGTGCCTGCTGACACAGGCGCCGAGCCCGGTCGACGAGCGGCAGTTGCGCGAACTGCACATCCGGTTGCGCGGGGAGCCGAAGGCGGCGGAGGGGAAAGCCGTATCGCCGTAGGCGTGCGGCGACGACGCTCCGATGCCGACGTTCAAGATCCCGGAGTCGGTCCTCGTCGTGATCTACACGGATGCGCTCGACGTGCTGCTGCTCGAGCGCGCCGACCACCCCGGTTTCTGGCAGTCGGTGACCGGCAGCCTGGCGCGGCCGGACGAGCCGCTCGCCGAAGCCTGCGCACGCGAAGTGCGCGAGGAAACGGGTTATGAGGCGCCGCCGGCGGCGTTCGACGACTGGCAGCTCACACATCGTTACGCGATCTACCCGCACTGGCGGCACCGTTACGCGCCCGGCATTACGCATAATACGGAGCATGTTTTCGGGCTTCGCGTGCAGTCCAGGTTCGAGCCCCGGCTCGATGCGCGCGAACACACGGCCTGGCGCTGGCTGCCGTGGCGCGATGCCGCCGACGCCTGCTTCTCCTGGACCAACGCGCAGGCGATCCGGCGGCTGGCTGATCGCTGAACTCGCCGCGGCGATCGCGCTCGCCGCGCCGCTCACCGCCGCCGCGGCGCCGCTGCAGCTCGAGGTCCAGCGCGACGGCGACCACTTCGAGATCCACGCTGCCCTGCGCTTCGCAGCGCCGCCGAAGCCCGTCTGGGACACGCTGACCGACTACGAGCGGCTGCGCGAGTTCATGCCCGGCGTGTCGTCCTCGCGCGTGCTCGAACGCGACGGCAACCGACTGACCGTCGAGCATCGCGGCGAGTTCGACCTGCTGTTCTTCACGCGCCCGGTGCGCGTGCGGCTGGCGGTCGAGCACCGCCCTTTCACGACGATCGTCGCGCGCTCGCTGCCGCAGCTCGTCGACGGCAGCGCCTCGACGCTGCGCGACTTCGTGGGCCGCTACGAGCTGGCGGTCGTGCGCGACGGCGAGGTGCGGCTCGCGTACGACGCGCGCTTCGAGCTGGCCGAACCGCTGCCGCCGGTCATCGGGCCGCTGTTTGGCACGCTGGCGATGCGCAGGGCGATCCGCGCCGACTTCGAGGCCCTGATCCGCGAGGTCGAGCGCCGGCGGGCGGCAATTGCGCCGATCGAGGGGAGCCGATGAAGCGCGCAGCGCGCGCGCTGCTCGCAGCGGTCGCGCTGGCGGCGGCGGGCTGTGCGACCGTCGATCCGTACGCGCGCGCGCCGATCGCGCAGCACCTCGAACGCAGCGACGCCGCGGGCGACTGCGCGCGGCTGTTCCGCGCTGCCGATGCGCGGATCGACGCGCTCGGCGTGCGCGACGCGATGGCGCCGCGCGTGCCGGGCTTCCCGTATCTGCGCGTCGACCGCGCGACTGCCGCGCTGCGCGACGAGGCGCTCGCCGCGCGCGCGAGCTTCGGCCCGTGGAGCGAGCTGATGGCGCGGCTGGACCGGCAGGCGCGCGCGGCGGAACTGGCCAACGCCGGCAACGGCGATCTGCCTTCAGCCGCCGCGCTCGACGCGTGCCGCTACCAGCTCGCGGTGGCCGACCACGGCGAGCTCGCGCGGCTCGCTGAAGCGGCGCAGGTGCCCGACGATTATTCGCTGCTGATGCGCGCACTCGGGCTGTATCCGCTGACGCGGCTTCCGTTTGCCGCCGGCATCCGCGCCTGGCATGACCGCACGCGCGCCGTCTTCGCCACGCCGCTCGAAGCACTGCCGGTCGCGGGCCGTCTGGTCCGCTACGCGCCGGCGGCGCGCATCGACTCGATGCCGGCGGTCGCGCAGTCCACCGCGTTCGGACTGCCGCTCGTGCCGGCCGCGCGGCTCGCCGAACTGGTCCGGCGCAACGCCCCGGTGCTGGAGGTTGACACCGTCACCGACGACGACCGGATCGGCGCGCTCGCGTGGCGCGCGGGCGAGCCGCCGCACATCGGTGTGGACGTCGGGCGGCCGGTCGCGTACGTGCGCATCGCGCACACGCGGATCGCGGCTCGCGTGCACCTTCAGCTCGTCTACACGTTCTGGTTTCCCGCGCGCCCGGCTGAAAGCGCCTTCGACCTTCTGGCCGGCGAACTGGACGGGCTCGTCTGGCGCGTCACGCTGGGTGAGGACTTCGAGCCGATCGTCTACGACTCGATCCATCCGTGCGGCTGCTATCAGATGTTCTTCCCGACCGCGCGCGTGCGCGCGCGGCCGCAGCCCGCAACGCTGGACGAAGGGCTGTTCGCACCGCAGACGGCCGCGCTGCCCGCGCCGGGCGAACGCATCGTGCTGCGCGTGGCCAACCGCACGCATTATCCGCAGCGCGTCCGCACCGCCGTCGACATCGACGATGCGATCGTCTACGCGCTGCACGACGACGACGAGCTGCGCAGCCTGCCGCTGCCCGCCGGCGGCAGGCGCAGCGCCTTCGGCCCCGACGGGCTCGTCCCCGGCAGCGAGCGCCTCGAGCGCTTCGTCTTCTGGCCGATGGGTATCGCCAGCGCCGGCCAGATGCGCCAGTGGGGCCGTCACGCGACGGCGTTCGTCGGCCGCCGCCACTTCGACGATCCTCTGCTCTTCGACAAGTACTTCGAGGTCATCCGATAGGAAAAATGGGCCTCTCTTGAAAATCGAGTGGGTCGAATCGGGGGTGTTTTGGCTGCCAGCCGG
>CAZIJU010000007.1:0-15105 GCA_964539745.1 uncultured Burkholderiaceae bacterium
CGAAGCGGATCAAGCGGCTCGGCGAGAGCTCGCAGGAGATCGGCGAGATCGTCGAACTGATCACCGACATCACCGAGCAGACCAACGTGCTCGCGTTGAACGCCGCGATCCAAGCCGCCTCGGCGGGCGAAGCGGGACGCGGCTTCTCGGTGGTCGCCGAGGAGGTGCAGCGGCTGGCGGACCGCTCCGCCGAAGCCGCCAAGCAGATCGGCGCGCTCGTTCGGACCATTCAGACCGACACGCAGGACGCGGTCGCGGCGATGGAGCGCAGCACACAGGGGGTGGTCGAGGGAACGAAGCTGTCCGACGCGGCGGGAACGGCGCTGGCGGACATCGGCCGCGTTTCACGCCAGCTCGCCGAGCTGATCGAACGCATCGCCGGCAGCACCCACGAACAGGCGCAGTCGGCGGGCGGCGTGGCGCAGTCGATCGAGCGCATCCTGACGGTGACCGAACAGACGTCGCAGGGCACGCGCCAGGCCGCGCAGTCGATCGGCCAGCTCGCCACGCTGGCGCGCGAGCTGAAGGCCTCGGTCGCCCGCTTCCGCGTGGCGTAGGACGCGCCGCGCGTTGGGGAGTGAACGCATGTCGGAGACCCGCGACCCGAACCAGTTGATGGACGCAGCGCCGGACATCGCGCCGCTGGCGTGGGTCATCGACGAGATCCGAACGTCGGTGAACGACGCGGTCAGCGGCGTCAAGACCTTTCTCGGCGCCAAGCAGGACCTCGACAGCCTGCGCAACGCGCGCAACCAGGTCCACCAGGCCAACGGCGCGCTGCAACTGCTGGACCTGCGCGGCGTGGCACTGGTCACCGAAGCCGTCGAGCAGCTTCTGCGCCGGTGGGAGTCCGATCCGAAGGACTGTCTTCCGGCCGCGGTGCGGACGATCGAAACCGCGCTCGCCGCGGTGATCGCCTATCTCGAAGGATTGCTGTCGGGCCGCCCGAACCAGCCGATTCGGCTTTATCCGTACTACCGCGACGTGCTGCAACTGAATCGCGCCGCGCGCGTGCATCCGGCGGACCTGATCTTCCCGGACCTGTCGCGCCGGCCGGCCTTCCATCAGATCGAAGTGCGGCCGATGACGGCCGACCAGCTGCGCGTGCGCCGCGTGCGCTTCGAGGAAGGCCTGCTCGGCTTCCTGCGCGACTCGGAGGACGCGCGCGCGCGCCGCATGATGCGCGATGCGCTCGCCGACCTCGAGCGGCTGCCGCAGCGCGGGCTCGCCCGCAGCTTCTGGTGGATCGTGCGCGGGCTGCTCGATGCGCTGGACTCGCATGCGGTCGCGGTCGACGTCGATCTGAAGCGCGTGCTGGCGCGGCTGAACCTGCAGCTGCGGCGGCTGATCGAAGGCGGCGGCGCGGTCGCCGAGCGACTGATGATCGACGCGCTGTACTACGTCGGCCGCGCCGACGAGAAGGTGCCGCGCGTGGCCGAAGCCAAGCGGCTGTACGGGCTGGACGCGCTGATTCCGCACGACTTCGAGCGCGCCACACTCACCGCGCTCGACGCCGACGCGATGCGCGCGCTGAAGGAGGCGCTCGCGCAGGCAAAGACCGTGTGGAGCCAGATCGTCGGCACCGGCGCGAGCGACGTCGCGAAGTTCGCCCACGAACTGCACCTGGCGCGCGACGCGGCCGCGCGACTCGAGGCGTACCCGATCGCCGGCGTGCTCGAGACCGTCGCCGGCGTCACCCGGGAGTTCCCGCGGCTCGCGACCAACGTGCGCGAGGCGCTCGGACTCGAGGTCGCCTCCGCGCTGCTGTTCGTCGAGCTGGGCATCGACGAGCTGCCGCAGGTCGAGCCCGAATACGAAGCGCGCGCGCAAGCCGTCACCGAGAGGCTGCGCGCCGCATTCAACAACCAGCCCTTGCCCGACTCGGCGCCGTGGCTGTCGGAACTGGCGCGCCGCGCGCAGGACCGCATGACGATGGGCACGGTCGTGGCCGAAACGCAAGCCACGCTGCGCGAGATCGAACAGCGGCTCGACCGCTTCTTCCGCACGCCGACCGAGCGCGGCGAGTTGGCGGCGACCGACCCGATGTTCGACCAGGTCTGCGGGGTGCTGTCCGTGCTCGGCTTCGATGAGCCGGTCGCGGCGCTGCGCAACGTGCAGCAGTCGGTCCGAGCCTTCGCCGACCCGGCGCAACCGGTCGATGCGACCGAGTTCCCGCGCGTTGCGCAGAACCTCGGCGCCATCGGATTTTTCGTCGAGAGCCTCGCGCAGGACGCGGAGCGGGCGCGCGGCATCTTCCGTTACGACCCGGCGACCGGTGTGTTCTCCGCGGACCTCGGTCAGACGCCGGCGGCCGAGTCGGTGCCGCCGCCCGACGACGAATTCCTCGCGCCGCCGCGCACGCTCGATTCGCGCGTGGAGCCGCCCAAACGCGCCGAGAACGTCGAAACGCTCGCCCAGCAACACGTCGCCGCCGCGCGGCACATCGCGCAGCGGCTGGCGCAGACGCCGCACGACGCAAATCTGCTGCACGAACTGGCGCGCGTCGCGCTCGCGCTGACCAACGAAGCCGATCTGCTCGACGACGCGCAGCTCAAGGCCAAGACGCAGCAGACCGCGCAACTGATGGCGCGTTTCAAGCAGACGCCCACACCCGAGATCGCGCGCCAAATCGCGCAGTTGCTTGCACCGCCCGAGGCGCCCGCGGCGCCGCCGCCGACCGCGCCGCTGCCGTCGACGCAGGCCGCGGCCGACCGGGAACTGCACCAGATCTTCGTCGAGGAAGCCAACGAGGTGCTCGACGGCATCGGCGCGCAGCTCGATGCGCTGCGCGCCGCGCCCGACGACGCCGCCACGCTGACGACGGTGCGCAGGGCATTCCACACGCTGAAGGGTTCGAGCCGCATGGTCGGGTTGAAGGCCTTCGGCGAAGGGGCGTGGGCGGTCGAGCAGTGCTTCAACCTGTGGCTCGCGCAGGAGCGCGCTGCGAGCGACGATCTGATCGCGCTCGCCGCGAAGGCACACGAACTGATGCGCGGCTGGATCGCGCGGATCGCGTCGGAGCCGCGGACTGACATCGACGTCGGACCGCTGGTGCGCGCCGCGCAGCGCGTGCGCGAAGGCGGCGCGTTCGAATTCGACGGCGACGCGTCCGCCACGGAGGCGCCGCCGCAGAAAGCCGCACCGCCGCCGCCAAAGACCTCGGGCAGCGCGGCCGATAGAGCGCCGCCCGCGCTGCCGACAGCCGAAGCCGGCGGCGCATCGACCGACAGCGAAGCGCTCGCCGCTGCGCCGGCGTCCGATGCGGTCGATGCCGCTTCGGCGGAAGCGGTCGAAGTCGGCCTGCCCGATCAAGGCGCGGCGCAGCCGTCCGGGTTCGACGAAGACGTGCGCCGCATCGGCCCGGTCGAGATCAGCCACGGGTTGTACTCGGTGTTCCTGAACGAGGCCGACGAGTGCATCCGGCTGCTCGCCCAGGACGTGTCGGAATGGCGCTTCGAGGCCGGCCGCCGCGTGTCGCAGAACATGATCCGGCGCGCGCACTCGCTCGCCGGCATTACCGCGACGGTCGGCTTGACGCCGGTGTGGGCGATCGCCGATCCGCTCGACGATCTGATGCACGAACTCGGCCGCGGCAACGGCGCCGCCGTCGCGCTGTCTGCGGCGCAGTTCGATACGCTCGAACGCGCGATCGAACGCATGCGCGGCATGCTGCACCAGTTTGCCGCGGGCGTCTTCCCCGATGAAGCGCCGGGCGAGGCCGCGGCCGTTCAGGCGCTGCTCGCGTTCGCGCGCACGCACACGGCGGCGCATGCCGAGCCGGATGCGCGTGAGGAACGGGCGGCGCTCGCGCTGATGCCCCCTCAGTCACCGGAACGGATCGAGCCCGGAACGCCGCCCGCCCCGCTGGTGGAAGAGATCTCGGTGCCCGCGCTCGAGGCCGAACCGGGCGAAGAGCCCGGTGAGCCGCAGCGGCGGCCGTCGTCGACCGTCCAGGACGAGCTCGACCCCGATCTGCTGCACGTCTTCCTGGCCGAAGCCAACGACCTGCTGCCCGCCATCGGCGGCAATCTGCGAGCGCTGGCGGCGAACCCGAACGACCGCGAGGTCGCGCGTACGCTGATGCGCCAGCTCCACACGGCCAAGGGCAGCGCACGCATGGCCGGCGCGATGCGGCTCGGCGAACTCGTGCACGAGATGGAGACGCGGATCGAATCCGCGATGCAGCTCGTCAACGTGCCGCCGGTCGTCGTCGAAGACCTGCAGAGCCAGTACGACGAAGCGGTCGCGCTGTACGAGGAACTGCAGCACCCGGACGCGGCCGCGCGTTCGGCCGCGCGGGCCGCCTCCGCGCCGGCGCCGGCACCTGCGCCGGCCAAAGCGCCTGCCGCAGCACCGGCTGCGGCACCGGCGGCTGCGCCGCTCGCGCCGGTGATCGACCTGGCGCGCGCGCGCGCGGTCGAACCTGCGCGCGAGGCGGCGGCTGCACCCGCGCCCGCGCGCCCCGCCCCGGCCGCCGCCACCGCAAGCGCCACACCGCAGGTCGCCTCGTTCATCCGCGTGCGCGCCGACGTGCTCGACAAGCTCGTCGACCATGCCGGCGAGGTATCGATCGCACGCTCGAAACTGGAAAACGAGATCGGCACGCTGAAAGCGGCGCTGACGGACCTGACCGAGAACATCCAGCGCCTGCGCGGGCAGTTGCGCGAAGTCGAGATCCAGGCCGACGCGCAGATCCAGGCGCGCGCCGATCAGCTTGCGAAGGAATCAGCGACGTTCGACCCGCTCGAATTCGACCGCTACACGCGCCTGCAAGAGCTGACGCGGCTGCTCGCCGAGTCGGTCGAGGACGTCGCGATGGTCCAGAGCAACATGCTCAAGGGCCTGGCGATGGCCGACAGCGACCTGACGGCGCAGTCCCGGCTCACGCGCGAACTGCAGCAGCAACTGATGCGGGTCCGGCTGGTGCCGTTCGCCAACCTGTCGGAGCGTCTTTACCGTGTGGCGCGGCAGACCGCGAAAGAGCTCGACAAACGGGTCAACCTCGAGGTGCGCGGCGGCAACGTCGAGATCGACCGCGGCGTGCTGGAGCGCATGGGCGGACCGTTCGAGCACCTCGTTCGGAACGCGATCGTGCACGGGCTGGAGACGCCCGCCGAGCGGCTCGCCGCCGGCAAGCGCGAAACCGGCGAGATCACGATCGAGGTTCGGCAGGAGGGCAACGAGATCATCGTCGTCGTCGCCGACGACGGCGCGGGACTCGACCTGCAGCGGATCCGCGCGCGCGCGCTGGCGAAAGGGCTGATCGGTCCCCACCAGCACGCGAGCGATCGCGAGCTGATGGAGCTGATCTTCGCGCCGGGCTTCTCGACCGCAACCGAGGTCACCGAGCTCGCCGGCCGCGGCGTCGGCATGGACGTGGTGCGATCGGAGCTGGGATCGTTCGGCGGCCGCGTGGCGGTCGCATCCGAACGCGGGCGCGGCACGCGCTTCACGCTGTATCTGCCGCTGACGCTGGCGGTCACGCAGGTCGTGTTGGCGAGCGTCGGCGGGCGGCGCTACGCGATCCCGGCCGGCATGGTCGAGCAGGTGCGCCGCTACAAGCCTGCGCTGATCGCTGCGGCGCTCGCCGACGGCGTCATCGACATCGCGCCGGTCGGTCAGGTCGTGCTGCGGCCGCTGGCGCAGTTGCTCGGCGTCGAAGTCACGCTGCACCACGCGAAGCAAACGCCGGTCGTGCTGCTTCGCTCCGGCGACGACCGCCTCGCGGTCGCGGTCGACGACGTGTCGACCAACCAGGAGGTGGTGGTCAAGAACGTCGGCGCGCAGGTGTCGCGCCTGGCCGGCATCCTCGGCGCGACGATCCTCGGCAACGGCGAGATCGTGCTGATCGTCAACCCGGTGCAGTTGATCACGCGCGCGCCGGAGCCGCCGGCGCTGTATGCCGCGCCGGACCGCGCGGCTGCCGCGGAGCAAGCGCACGGCGCCGGCGAACGGCTCGCCGCGGCGGGCGAACCCGGTGCGCCTGCGCTGGTGATGGTCGTCGACGATTCGCTGACGGTGCGCCGCGTGACGCAGCGGCTGCTCGAGCGCAACGGCTTCGAAGTGATGCTGGCCAAGGACGGTGTCGACGCGCTGCGGCAACTGCAGGATGCGCGCCCCGACATCATGCTGGTCGACATCGAAATGCCGCGCATGGACGGTTTCGACCTGACACGCAACGTGCGCGCCAGCCGCGAGACGCGCGACATCCCGATCTTCATGATCACCTCGCGCACCGCGGAGAAGCATCGCGGCATGGCGCTGGAGATCGGCGTCAACGAATACCTCGGCAAGCCGTACCAGGAGGAAGAACTGCTACGTCTGATCCGGCGCTACCTCGCCGAGCGGGAGACGGCCTGAGCGACGCGCCGCGCGTGGACACGGCGCCTGCGTCGTCAAGCGCCTCGGCCGGGACTTATCCGGCCGCGCGGCGCGCCTGCGGCGCGAGCAGCACCGTCGCCAGCGCAACGAGGATCAGCGCGAGCGCCGCGTAGTCCTGCCAGTAAGGCCGCTCGCCGAGCATCCACATCCCCGAGAACACGCCGAGCACCGGGATCATCATCACCGACAGCCCGCTCGCCGCGGGTGGCAGGCTGCGCGCAAGGCGGCTCCAGACGACGTGACAGAACGCGATCGCGAACACGACGTTGTAGGCGATCGCCGCCCACTCGCCGGCGGTCGGCGCGCGCCAGTCCGCACGCTCGAACAGAACGGAGCCGGCGATCATCACCGGCAATGTCAGCGCGAGCATCCAGAAGGTCAGCGCCAGCGCAGGCATCTCGGTCAGATGCCGGCGCATCAGGTGCGTGCCGTAGCCCCACGCGGCGGCGGCAGCGAGCATCAGCAGCGTGCCGAGCGGGCTTCCCGCGAGCGCGGCGAGCTCCGACGACAGCAGCAGCAGCGTCCCGCCGAAAGCGGCTGCCAAGCCCAACCAATGGCGCGCAAGTGGCCGCTCGCGGAAGAACAGCAGGCCGGCCAGCACGGCCCACACCGGCATCGTGTAGCCCAGGATCGCCGCGCGCCCGGACGGCAGCATCTTCAGCGCGATCACGACGACCGTATGCCATACGACGAGATTCGGAATCGCGAGCCTGACGATGCGCGGCCAGGCGCCGCGCGGAACAGCCAGCGGCACCCCCATCGCGCGCGCGGCAATCGCCATTACCGCGAGCCCGCCGCCGATCGAGATCACGCGGAAGTACAGCGGTGGAAGCGTGGTGACACCGAACTTCATCACCGGCCAGTTCACGCCCCAGAACAGCGTCAGCAGCAGGAGCAACACGAGATCGCGGTTCGACAGGCGTTTCATCGACGGTTCGGTATGGAGGCCGCGAACTTAACATGCGACCCCGTCGACCGTGACAGACGCGACCAAATGTGTCCGCCATGGACCGCGGGGTCGCTGGCGCTTACGTCCGTTTACACACGAAAACGAACCGACGCACCCGACGCTGAGCGCATGCCGTACAAAAAGCGCCGATGTCGCTTGCACTCCAACCACCGACCGTGGAGCACCCAATGAAAGTGAGCAAACGTTCCTTCTTGAGATCGGGCGCGCTCGCTCTTGCGGCTGCACTTTGCGCCGCGCTCGCCGCCTGCGGCGGCGGCATCGACGCCCAGACCGGCGCGCAAGGCAAGGTCAGCATTGCGCTCACCGATGCGCCGAGCGCCGACTTCGAACGCGTGTGGATCACCGTGAAGGAAGTCGCCTTCCACAAGCTCGATACCGCGCATCCGGAGGACAGCGCGTGGCTGCGTTTTCCGCTGGCAACTCCGGTGACGGTCGATCTGGCGCAACTGTCCGACGGCAAGCTCGTCGAGGTGTTCTCCAATCTGCAACTGCCGGTCGGCGATTACCGCCAGATCAGGCTCGTGCTGGTCGACGACGACGCGCCGCTCACCGACTCGGCCCGGGCGGCGGGCCTGCAATACAACGATCAGGTCGACTACGTTGACGCTGCAGGCCAGATGCGCTCTGCGCCGCTGGAGCTGATCGGCCCGCGCAGCGGCATCGTGCTGTTCGGACGGTTCAGTGTCGTCGAAGGCAAAACCCTGCGCCTTGCGATCGACTTCGATCTGGATCACGACGTGCTGCGCTTCCCCGACTTCATCCCGGGCAACGGCCGCAGCGCCTTTACGCTAAAGCCGCGCCTGACCTACTACGACCTCGACGCCAGCGGCGCGATCGTGGGCCGGGTCGATCCGGCGGCGCTGTACGGCGCAAACAATCCGGGTGGTGCGTGGGGCCTCGTCGTCAAGGCCGAGGAGCTCGCCGCCGACGGTTCGCGCCGCGTCGTCACGCGTCTGACCAAGGTGCGCGCCGACGGCAGCTTCACGCTGTACCCGCTGCCGGCCGACAGCGCGATTCAGAAGACCTACGACGTGCTGATCCGCGGCCGCAACATGCAAACCGCCATCGTGCGCAACGTGCCCGTCACCGCGGGCAGCACGCCGACGAACAATCCGACGCGACTGTCGTCGTCGCCGGTTCCGATCGTTGCGGGCACCGAATACACCGTCGACCTTGCGGCGGCGGCGCGCCCGACCGGAAGCTGGATCAACTTCTTCCAGACGCTTCCGGGCGGCGGCGAAGTGCCGTATGAAGTGCGATTTCGCCACATCAACCCGTTCGACGGTCTGATCAACGTGCCGTTCGCGTTGTCGAAGGGTGACCTGCACGTGGCTGACTACAACGGCGGCGGTGTGCTCGCTTTCGCTGCCCGCACGCCCCAGCAGGGCGCCGGCGGCTTCACGGCCTTCGCCGGCGCGCTGCAGTACGAACGCAGTCCCGCGCTGAGCGTGACGCCGCCGGCAAACGGCACGAGTACCTCGATCAGCGTGCCGCCGCTTTCGGTCGACCGCAACATCGCGGTGCCTGGCGCGATCCGAGTCGACGTCGCCACGCTGACCGCCGGCCGTTACGACAAAGGTACGCTGGTCGTCGCACGTTTCGGTCTGATCGTCGACGCCAAGCCACTCGACGCCGTGCTCGCAGCCAACGGTGGCACCCTCGAGATGGACAACCTACCCGCCGGCACGACGAGCAATCCGCTGGCGAGCGCGTTTTATTACGCGTATGCACGCGTGTGGAACAGCAGCAACCCGTTCGTGCGACCGCGTATCGTCCCGGCGGTGGGCATCGCCGACCTGCGCACGAGTTCCAGCGCCACGGTGCGCCTCGTGCTGCCGTAGTTCCGATCGACACGGCCGACCCGGCCGACGTCGGGGTGCCCGGCGCGGGAGCGAGCCGCGCCGGGCACCCGCCTCTGCGGCGCGAGTTCATCACGGCGCATCCGTACAATGGCCACCGATGCAGCTCGAGTCCTTCGTCACCCGCCTCGCCGCCCGCTGCAGGGCTGCCGACTCGCTTCTGAGCGTTGGCCTCGATCCCGATCCGAGCCGCTTTCCGGCCCATCTGCGCAACCGCGCCGACGCGATCTTCGATTTCTGCCGTGCGATCGTCGACGCAACCGCCGAGTTCGCGTGCGCATTCAAGCCGCAGATCGCGTACTTCGCCTCAAGCCGCGCCGAGGATCAGCTCGAGCGCCTGATCGCGCACGTACGCAGCGCCCATCCGCAGGTGCCCGTGATCCTCGACGCCAAGCGCGGCGACATCGGTTCGACGGCGGAGCACTACGCGCGCGAGGCGTTCGAGCGTTACGGCGCCGACGCGGTGACGCTGTCGCCATACATGGGGCTCGATTCGATCGAGCCGTTCCTCGAATACGCGGACCGCGGCGTGTTCCTGCTGTGCCGCACCAGCAACCCGGGCGGCGACGACCTGCAGATGCTTGACGCCGGCGGCGAGCGTCTGTACGAGCGCGTCGCGCGGCTCGCCGCGACGCGATGGAACACGAACGGGCAGCTCGGGCTGGTCGTCGGCGCGACCTATCCGGACGAACTGGCGCGCGTGCGCGCGATCGCCGGCGAGCTGCCGCTTCTGGTGCCCGGTGTCGGCGCGCAAGGCGGCGACGTGCGGGCTGCCGTTCAGGCCGGTCAGACCGCGCGCGGCGACGGGCTGGTGATCAACTCGTCGCGGGCAATCCTGTACGCGGGGCATGGCGAGGACTTCGCCGTGGCGGCGCGCGAGGTCGCGCGCCGTACGCGCGACGAGATCAATCGCCATCGCAGCCGCGACCACTGAACGCCGCCGCGCGTTGCGCGAAGCCGCGCAGGCTCGGCCGACGCACGGCACGGAGCGCGCCGCTGCCAGCCTGTAAGCTGTCGGAGCGATGTTCGACCGACGGCGATGAGCCCGCCTGACAACCCCGCGCCGCACGCCGCGGGCGCCACGCCGCGCCTGCGGCTGCTGCAGTCGGAACTGCCGCCGGTGCAGGCGCTTCGCGCCGAACTCGCGGCGGGGCTCGTCGCGCCGCAGGCGGTGATCCCGCCGAAGTACTTCTACGACGATCTGGGTTCGCGGCTGTTCGCGGCGATCACGGCGCTGCCGGAGTACACGCCCACGCGCACCGAGGCGCAGATCTTCGCGCGCCACGGTGCGGACATCGCCCGCGCGGTTGGCACGGCGACGACCTTCATCGACCTGGGTGCAGGCGACTGCGGCAAGGCTGCACGGCTGTTCGGCGCGCTGCGACCGAGCCAGTATGTCGCCGTCGACATCTCGGTCGATTTCCTGCGAACGGCGCTGCAGTGTCTGCAGCGCGAGCATCCCGACCTCGACATCCTTGGAATCGGCCAGGATTTCGCGCGCGGGCTGGCACTGCCGCGCGAAGTCGGCGATCGGCGCCGGCTGTTCTTCTATCCCGGCTCGTCGATCGGCAACTTCGCGCCGGACGAGGCGATCGTCTTTCTGCACCGGCTGCGTGCGTGCGGCGGCGAAGACGCACAGCTTCTGATCGGCGTGGACCTGATCAAGGACGAAGCCGTGCTCAACGCCGCCTACGACGATCCGCTCGGCGTCACCGCGGCGTTCAACCGCAACGTGCTGCGCCACGTCAACCGCGTGCTCGGCACGGACTTCGACGTCGCGCAATGGAAGCACGTCGCCTTTTACGACGCCGCGCAGACCCGCATCGAGATGCACCTGCAAGCCTCGTGCGACGTGACCGTGCGTTGGCCCGGCGGCGTTCGCCGCTTCGCGCGCGGAGAACGCATCCACACCGAAAACAGCTACAAGTACCGGCCCGAGACGTTCGCCGAACTGCTGCGCGCCGCCGGATGGAATCCCGCCCACATCTGGCTCGACGAGCGCGCCTGGTTTGCCCTCGTTCACTGCCGGGGATAACGCTCGCGGCCGCCCGGTCGACGCCGCCGGCGCGCGCGACCGCAGAGCACGTGAACCGACCGAAGCGCCGGTGGTGCAACTTCCGGCCGAGGGCGCGGGCGCGCAATCGATGCCGAGGCAAGCCCTGCCGAGTGGCGTCCGGGGCACATATCACCCGGTTCTTCCAATCTTTCCCCTCGAGCACTGCGCGACCGACCGCATCGTGTTCCACCGCAGGCGTGCCGGTGATTTCGCAGGGTGCGGCTGGCGCGCTCGCAGCCAACTCCGCCGCGGGGCGTGCATGCCTTAATGCCCGTTTAACGATCGGTTCCTACGCTGCGTCCCGTCACCGACTCGCAGCCGAACCGAACTGATGACACCCGATCTGTCGCGACCTGCGGCGCGCGCCGCGCTCGCCGCCGCCTCGCTGATCGCCGCCGCGTGTGCATCGGCGCAAACGCCGTCGGCGTACCTGCGCGCGCTGGAAGCGCAGATGCGCAGCACGTCGCCCGATTTCGCCGGCTTCTCGGCACGGCGCGGCGCGGCGCTGTTCAAGACCACGCACGGCGCCGAGTGGAGTTGCGCGAGCTGCCACACCGACAACCCGGTCGTCTCCGGCAAGCACGCGAAGACCGGCAAGTCGATCGCGCCGCTCGCTCCCGCCGCCAACGCCGAGCGCTTCACCGATCCCGCAAAGATCGAGAAGTGGTTCAAGCGCAACTGCAACGACGTTCTCGGCCGCGCCTGTACGCCGCTCGAAAAGGGCGACGTCCTGACCTGGTTGATGTCGCTGAAGGGATAGACGGAGCCATGACCCAAGCCGATCCGAAGCGCCACGCGCATGCTGCGTTTGCGCCATGGGCGCTGCTGCTGGCACTGCTGTCGCCCGCCGTCGCACATGCAGACGATCGCCGCGCGGCGCCGCTCGACGCCGTGTACGCCGCAGAGTGCGGCAGCTGTCATCTCGCGTATCCGCCGCGCCTGCTGTCGGCCGCCTCGTGGGCGCGTCTGATGAAGGCACTCGATCGCCACTTCGGAACCGATGCCAGCGTCGATCCGGATGCTTTCACGCGCATCGACCGCTACCTGCGCGACCACGTCGGGCCGGAGCGCAAGTTCGGCACGACGGCATTGCGGATCAGCGAAACCGCCTGGTTTGCGAAAAAGCACGGCGAAGTGCCGACGGCAGTCTGGAAGCATCCGGCGGTGCGCAGCACGGCCAATTGCGCTGCCTGTCACCGGGCTGCCGAACAGGGCGATTACGGCGAACGAAATATTCGCCTGCCGCGCCCGTAGAAGCCGCACCGGCAGCGAGCGCGAACGGCTACCGGGTTCGAGCGAGCGGGACCCTACCCTCGCCCGTTCGCGGGGCGGAAAGCGAGGCAGCCGGCGCGCGCCGCTGCGGCACAGGATCTAAGGTCTCGAAGGAGAACCATGAGCAAGTCCAAAATTCTCGTCTGGGATCTGCCGACGCGCGCGTTTCACTGGCTGCTCGCGCTGTCGTTCGCGGGCGCCTGGCTCACCGGGGAATCGGAGCGCTGGCGCGACGTGCACCTGCTGCTCGGATACACGGTGCTCGGTCTGATCGCCTTCCGGCTGCTGTGGGGGCTCGCCGGTACGCGCTACACGCGCTTTGCGTCGTTCGCGCTTGCGCCGCGCAAGCTGCTCGACTACCTGCGGTCGCTCGCGGCGTTCAGGCCGCAACACTACGTCGGCCACAACCCGGCCGGGAGCTGGGCGATCCTCGCGCTGATCGCGCTGCTGGCGGCCACAGCGGCGACCGGATGGGCAGCGTATGCGGAGATCGGGCCGGAGTGGCTCGAAGGACTGCACGAAGGTACGGCGAAGGTCTCGCTCGCGCTGGTATTGCTGCACGTCACGGCAGTCGTCGCGAGCAGCCTGCTGCACCGTGAGAACCTGGTCGCCGCGATGGTGAGCGGCTACAAGCGCGGTCCGGGGGAGGCGGCGGCCGGCACGCGCTGGCCCGTCGCGCTGCTGCTGGTCGGCGCCGTGGGTGCGTTCTGGGCCGGCATGATTCCGGCGCCGGGTTTGCCCCCGGGCACCGCGCTGACCTCGCTCGTCGTCAAGGGCAAACCGGTGCTGGCCGACCGCCAGCGCCAGCGGCACGCCGAACACGACGACGACTAACTTCACCGATGCGACTGCTACTCGTCGAAGACGACGCGATGCTGGGCACGGCGCTGAAAGCCGGGCTGCGGCAGGACGGCCACGCGGTGGACTGGGTGCGCAGCGCCGGCGAGGCGCAGGCCGCGTGGCTCGTTGCGCCGGAGCACGCGTCGACCTACGACGCGGTCGTGCTCGACCTCGGCCTGCCCGATGGCTCGGGCGTCGAACTGGTCAAGTCCGCTCGCGCGCGCGGGGTTGCCACACCGATCCTGATCGCCACCGCGCGCGACCGCATCGCCGACCGCGTTGCCGGGCTCGATGCCGGTGCCGACGACTACATGGTCAAGCCCATCGATCTGGACGAGCTGGCCGCGCGATTGCGTGCGCTCGAAAGGCGCGTTGCCGGACGGGCTGCGCCGACGATCGAACTCGGCCGCATCGCGATCGATCCGGCCGCGCGTCGCGTCACGCGCAATGGCGTGCCGATCGAGCTGACCGCGCGCGAATTCGCGCTGCTGATGGCGCTTGCGCGCCGACCCGGCGCGGTGCTGACGCGCGCGCAACTGATCGAGGCCGTCTACGGCTGGAACGAGGGGATCGAAAGCAACGCGCTCGACGTCCACGTGCATCACCTGCGACGCAAACTCGGCGCCGCCCTGATCGAGACCTGCCGCGGGCTCGGCTACCGGCTCGTGCCCCCGAAGTCCCATTGAGCGTGCGGTCAGTGTCCGACAGCGCGAACGCTCGATGGCCCGCTTTCCCGCCGCTGTCCAGCAAGCGGGTGGGATGGTTTCGCTGCGGCAGATGGTTCGCCGACCATTTGCCGAAAGCTCGGTAGGCACCGATGCGCAGCACGCGCTGGTCGCTGCGCGGGCGTTTGGTCGCGCTGCTGGCCGCGGCGACCGTGGCGAGCTGGGCCGCGGGCGGCCTCTGGTTGTTCCGCAGCGCGTTGGCCGAGTCCGGACGGCTGTTCGACATGGCGCTGGCGGAGACGGCGCACGCGGTGCTGGAGGTCGTGGCGCACGAGTGGCTCGACGAGCGCGAGGAGGTCGAGCTGGAGTCGATCGACCACGCGTTTGCCGGAACGCTGTACTACCAGGTCCGCGACGGCCATGGCGCGATCGTTTACCGGTCGCCGGGCGCACCGCTCGAGCCGCTCGAGTCCGTCGCCGCGTCGGGCTTTTCAGACCGGCGTGTGGGCGGTGTCGACTACCGTGTCTACTCGCTGCAGGCGCCGCCCGACCGCGGGCTGATCCATGTCGCGCAACCTTATCGGGAGCGACTCGCGGCAGCGCGCGCCGCGGCGGTCCGGCTGCTCGCGCCGGCGCTGGTGTTCGCGCTGCTGCTCGCCGGCATCGCCTGGTGGATCGTGCGCAGGGTCACCGCCCCGCTCGTCGCGTTTTCGCGCGCGATCGACGCGCGCGCCCCGGGCGACGCGACACCGGTGCACATCGACGCGCTGCCCGACGAACTGGCGCCGGTCGGACAGGCCGTCAACCGTCTGCTCGAGCGCGTCGAGGCCGCGCTGCTGCACGAGCGCACATTGACCGCCGACGCCGCACACGAGCTGCGCACGCCGCTGGCGGCGCTGCGCGCACAGGCGCAGATCGCGCTGCGATCGCGCGACGACGCCGAGCGCAGCGCGGCGCTGCGTGAGCTCATCGGCGGCGGGGGCCCCGCCCCCCGCGCGGGCGAGAGCGGGGGGTGGCGGGGCCGGCGGGGTTGGCGCCGCCCGGGCGAGTGAGGGGTGGAGG
>CAZIJU010000007.1:15115-74030 GCA_964539745.1 uncultured Burkholderiaceae bacterium
CTGACGCTGGCACGGCTGGATGCGCAGCGCCAGGACATGTGCCGTCTGCAGGATGTGGCGTTGGCACCGCTCGCGCGCCTGGTGGCGGCGGAATTCGACGCGCGCCGCAACGGCACCGGGGGTGCGCGCGACATCGCGCTCGAGGTCGACGTCCCCCCGCTCACGGTGCGCGGCGATGCCGACGCGCTCGCCATTTTGCTTCGCAATCTCATCGACAACGCGCTGCGCCACGCCGAGGGCGCCGTGCGCGTCGAGGCGCAAGCCACCGCCGACGGCGTGCGGCTGGCAGTACTCGACGACGGCCCCGGCATGACGGACGAGCAGCGCAGCCGCGCTTTCGACCGCTTCTATCGCGCCGCAGAAGGCGGCGGCGCCGGGTTGGGCCTGGCGCTGGTCAAGCGCATCGCCGAATTGCACCGGGCCCGCGTGACGCTCGGCGCCGGGATCGCAGGACGCGGCCTGGGCGTCGAGGTCATCTTCCCGCGGTGAACGCAACGGCCGCCAGCGCCGCGTCGGATCAGGCCTCGCGTGCCGGCTCGGCTGGCGCAGCCGGCACACGCGTGGCGAGCACCTTGTCGATGCGGCGGCCGTCCATGTCGACGATCTCGAAGCGCCACCCCGCCCACTCGACGGCGTCGCCGGTATGTGGCACGCGCCCGAGCAGCAGCATCACCATGCCCGACAGCGTGTTGTAGCGGCCGAGTTCCTCCTCCGGAACTTGCGTGAAGCCGAGCCGGTCCTTCAGCTCCGGGATCGGGATCAGACCGTCGAGCAGCCACGAGCCGTCCTGGCGCTGAATCGCCCACGCGTCTTCCACACGCGGGGTCTTGAACTCGCCGGCGATCGCCTCGAACAGATCCTGCAGCGTGACCATGCCCTGGATCTCGCCGTACTCGTCGACCACCAACGCCATATGCGCGGTCGACGAGCGGAAGTTCTCCAGCAGCTCCATGCCGGTCAGCGACTCGGGGACGTACACCGCCGGCTCGAGCGACTTGGCGAAATCGGGGCGCCCGTCGCGGATGGTCTGGATCAGCAACTGGCGCGCGGTGGTAATCCCGAGCACCTCGCCGAGTCCGCCGCGGCAGACCGGGAAGCGCGAGTGATCGGTTTCGAGCACCTTCTTCAGGTTCTCCTCGAAAGGCTCGTCGAGGTCCAGGTACACGATGTCGGACCGCGGCGTCATCAGCGACGCGATCTGGCGGTCGTCGAGGCGGAAGACGTTGCGCACCATCGTGCGCTCCTGCTCGTCGATGACGCCCGACTCGGAGCCTTCCTGGATCAACGCGTGGATCTCCTCCTCGGTCACCGCCGATGCGCCGCGGCCCTTGACGCCGAGCAGCCGCAACAGCAGGTCGGTCGAACCCGACAGCAACCGCACGAAAGGCTTGGCGATCGCCGCCAGCCACGTGATCGGCCGCGCGACCCGGCGGGCGATCGTCTCCGCGGCGATCTGTCCGACGCGCTTGGGCACCAGTTCGCCGAGCACGATCGAGCAGTAGGTGACGATGATCACGACGAACCCGGTCGCCGCGTAGCGCGCCAGCGCATCGTCGGCGCCGAGCGTGACGAGCCAGCGGGCGAGCGGCTGGGCGAACGCCGCCTCGCCGACGATGCCGCTCAAGATGCCGATCGACGTGATCCCCACCTGGATCGTCGACAGGAAGCGCGTCGGCTCCTCGTTCAGCGCCATCGCCGCCGCCGCGCCGCGGTCGCCCTGGTCGACCAGCAACTGCAGCCGCGCCTTGCGCGCGGTCACCAGCGCGATCTCCGACATCGCGAAGACACCGTTCAGCAAAATGAGAACCAGCAGCAGCAGTAGTTCCGAGGGCATGAGCGCTCCGCGCAGGTCGATCCGGTGGGATCCACGAGCGAAGTCTAAGGGCCTCGCGCCGTAGGGGGATTTCCGCGTTCGCCGACGGACCGAAGCCGGTCCGCGCCGCGAACGCCGGCCTCTTCCCCGCGGAGGCGAGCGCCCACCCCCCTCGTGAAGCGGCAGTGCGCGGGAGGATTTCCTGGCGGTCGAATCGGGCGGGGATCGCGCCCCGATCCGCGGCCGACACGCCTGAGGCGTCAGCGAAACGCCAGCGGATCGAATTCGACGCCGACGCGCGGGCGCGTCTGCGGCAGCAAGCCGGCGACGTGCTCCGGAACGAGGCTCGCCGCGGCCATTCCGAGCACGATTTTCAGATGCGACGGACGCAGCGGCTTGCGCAACGCGATCGGGGCGGCATCGCGTCGCCGTACAGGCGCGTGGCCTCCGCCGCCGCGTCGGCCGCCAGCAGCAGGATCGCGGCATCGTCGGCGTCGCGCCGGCGCAGCCCGCGCGCGAGCAGCAGCGCATGCACCGGCGCCTCGCCGACGACGACCCACGGCAGCGCGTCGCAGGCCATCGACGCGACCAGCGCACACACGAAACGCGCGTCGTCGTCGCCGAAGAAGGCAAGGCCGAGGCGCAGCGGCGGCTCGATCGACAGCGGTCTCATCGGGGCGCGCTTGGACACGGCCGCAATCGTCGCACGCGACCCCGCGCGCAGCGTCCCAAGAATTGGCGACTGCGCGCGCGGCGATCGACCTGGATCAAACGTGACTTGCGCGCTCGCGGCTTTCAGCGCTCGCCCGCGAAGAAGCTCAGTATTTCTTCGACGAGCAGTTCCGGGGCTTGCTCGGCGATGTAGTGTCCGGTCGGCATCGCACGGCCGGTGACCGGCCACCGCGCTTTCGCCTGCCAGTCTGCGATTGGCGTGAACAGCCTGTGCACGACGCCGCGCTCGCCCCACAGCACGCGCAGCGGGCATTCGATGCGCGCCTGCTCGTCGGCGCGATCGTGCTCGAGGTCGATCGACGCGGCCGCGCGATAGTCCTCGCACATCGCGTGGATCGCGGCCGGGTCGGCGAAGCAGCGCTCGTATTCGGCCAGTGCGCGCGGATCGAAGATCTCCAGTCCGTGCACGCCCCAGCCGCCCAGGCTGCGGCGCAGATAGAAGACCGGATCGGCGCCGATCAGTCGCTCGGGCAGCGGCGCCGGCTGGATCAGGAAGAACCAGTGGTAGTAGGCGCGCGCCAACTCCATCGTCGTGCGCTCGTACATCGTCCGCGTCGGCGAGATGTCGAGCAGCATCAGCCGCTCGACCGCCTGCGGATGGTCGAGCGCCATCCGGTGCGCCACGCGGCCGCCGCGGTCGTGCCCGCACACCGCGAAGCGCGCGAAGCCGAGGCCGGCCATCAGCTCGACCTGGTCGCGCGCCATCGCGCGTTTGCTGTAGGTCGCATGGTCGGCATCGCCCGGCGGCTTGTCGGAATCGCCGTAGCCGCGCAGGTCGGGCATCACCAACGTGAAGTGGCGGGCCAGTTGCGGCGCCA
Source organism: uncultured Burkholderiaceae bacterium (assembly GCA_964539745.1). GTDB lineage: Bacteria > Pseudomonadota > Gammaproteobacteria > Burkholderiales > Burkholderiaceae_F > DSNY01. The sequence continues at coordinate 18,479 of CAZIJU010000007.1, forward strand.
CCCGATGCCACAGCGCATGCGTCTGCGGAAAGCCGTGCAGCAGGAGCAGCGGCGGGCCGCTTCCGCCGGTGCGGAAGCGGATGCGCACGCCGTTGACCTCGCGCGTGTCGGCTTCGAATCCGGGGAACAGGTCGTTCATCGGGACTCAAGGGCCTTGTTCACCGCAGAGGCACAGAGGAGGGCTTTTCTCTGTGCCTCTGCGGTGAACAAAGAAGCACCCGCAAGGCAACCCGCCCCGCCGGCGTCACACGTCCTGCCGCTGTTCGAGCAGCGCGATCATTCCTTCAAGTGCGGCGACGATCGCCTGCGTGCGAACGGCCGCGCGGTCGCCTTCGAACCGGCGCGTCGCCGTCTTGACCCAGGGCGCGGCGGCCGGATCACGTTTGATCGCCCAGGCAAAGCACACTGTGCCGACCGGCTTGTCGAGCGTGCCGCCGCCCGGCCCGGCCACACCGGTGACCGCAACCGCGACCTGCGCGTGGCTGTGCGTCAGCGCACCGAAGGCCATCGCGCGGGCGACCGGCTCGCTGACCGCGCCGAACTCGCGCAGATACACGGGCGAGACGCCGAGCACCTGCTGCTTGGACTCGTTCGAGTAGACGATGAAACCGCGGTCGTACCAGCCGCTCGATCCCGCCACCTGCGTCACCGCGAAGCCGATGCCCCCGGCCGTGCACGACTCGGCGGTGGCCAGCACCAGGCGCTGGTCGGCAAGCAGCGCGCCGAGCCGCTCGGCAAGGCGCGAGATGTGGTCGACGATGTCGTTCATCGGGGCATCCGTCAGGCGAGCCGGTACCACAGCGAGAATGCGAACAGCGTGTAGAAGGCGGCGACGAGGTCATCGGCCATGACGCCGAGGCCGCTTTTGAAGCGCGCGTCGAGCGTACGGATCGGCGGCGGCTTGACGATGTCGACGAACCGGAACACAAGGAAGGCGCACGCCTGCTGCCACGCCGGGTGGGCAACCGCATCCGGCAGCATCACGAGCACCGCCCAGAACGCGACGATCTCGTCGATGACGATGTGTCCCGAATCGGCGCTGCCGAGCCGCTCGCCGGTGCGCTGTGCAGCCGCGGCACCGAGCACGAACGCAGCGCCGATCACCGCGAGCCAGCCGGCGTCGGTAAGCCAGCCGTCCAGCACGACGAAGCTGGCCCACGCAAGCAGCGTGCCCCAGGTTCCCGGCGCGACCGACGGCATGCCGCTGCCAAAACCGAGCGCGACCATGTGCAGCGGATGCTCGCGCAGAAAGCGCCATGTCGGCCGCCGCGCCTCGGCGCCGCCCGGCGGCGCCGCATCGCCCGCGGCGCGCTTTGCGCCGTCGGGGATGGACTGCGGTGGGAGGGAAGCGTTCATTGGGCAAAGTGGTCGTAGCCGCGGTACGTAGTGTCCACGACTGTTCCGTCCGCGTCGAGCACTTCGAGTCCGGGCTGCGCCGTCATGGTTCCGATCCGGGTGACCGCCACGCCGGCCGCAGCGCCGGCGGCCAGCACGTCGGCGCGCGCCGCCGCGGACGCGGTGAACAGCAGTTCATAGTCGTCTCCGCCGGCGAGCGCGCAACGACGCTGCAGCGCCTGCGGCTGCCGCCGCACCGCCTCGGAACGCGGCACGGCCGGCCAATGGACACGCGCGCCGAGGCGCGAGCGCTCCAGCAGATGGCCGAGGTCGCCGAGCAGCCCATCCGACACGTCGATCGCGGCTGTGGCCAGCCCGCGCAACCGGATGCCCAGTTCGACGCGGGGCGCGGGCCGCTCGAGCCGCGCACGGCAGACGGCGAGGTCGGCCGCGTCCAGTCCGCTCGCCTGCCCCGAGCGATGCGCGAGCGCGAGCGCGGCATCACCGACGGTTCCGGACAGCCACAGATCGTCGCCCGCTCGCGCGCCGGCGCGCGAGCGCACGGCCGCGCGCGGCACTTCGCCGATCGCGGTGATCGCGATCGTCAGCGGGCCGTCGACCACGTGACCGTCGATGCGCAGTTCCGGCGCGCGTGTGGTGTCGCCGCCGAGCAGCGCGCAGCCGTGCGAATCCGCGAGCGCGAACAGTCCGCGCGCGAACGCCTCGAGCCAGGCTTCGTCCGCGCGCGGCAGCGCCAGCGCAAGGAAAAAGCAGCGCGGCGCCGCCCCCGCCGCAGCGAGGTCCGACAGATTGACCGCGAGCGCCTTGTGGCCGAGCGCCTCGGCATCGACGTCGGCGAAGAAGTGCCGGCCCGCGAGCAGCATGTCGGTGGTGATCGCGAGCGTCGCGTCACCCGCGTCGATCAGCGCGCAATCGTCGCCGACACCGGCCCGCTCGCGTGTGGGCCGCGTGAAATAGCGGGCGATCAGCTCGAACTCGTTCATTGCTCGTGCCGCGCACGTCCGACGGTGGACGTGCGCGACGCAGATCCGCGAAAGCATGCGCACCGGTTCGGTCGCGCCGCCGCCGGCCGGCGGGCCGCCGCCGCTTCAGCGCGCGGTTTCGTGCGGCCGCAGCGCCGCGGCAACCTTGTCGAGCACGCCGTTGACGTATTTGAAGCCTTCGGTGCCGCCGAAGCTCTTGGCCAGTTCGACCGCCTCGTTGATCACGACGCGGTACGGGATCTCGTGCCGGTGCTTCAGTTCGTACGCTCCGATCAGCAGGATCGCGTGTTCGACCGGCGACAGATCCCTGATCTGGCGATCGATGAAGCGGCCGAACTCGGCGCGCAGCGCTTCGGCGCCTTCGGTCGCACCGTGCAGCAGTTCGCGGAAGTGGGCGACGTCGGCTTTGTCGAAGCCCTCCGTCTCCATCAGATGGGCTTCGATCGCGGCCACGTCCTGGCCGCCGACCAGCCACTGGTACAGCCCCTGCAGCGCGTATTCGCGCGCGCGCCGGCGCGCGCTGCGCCCGCCGCTTTTCGGTCTGACCGCTGCGCTCATGCGAAGGCTACGGCTCCTCGTCGAGCGCCTCTTCGGCGTCCTCGCCGGCTTCCTCGAGCGCCCACATCAGATTGGCCATTTCGACGGCCACGCGCGCGGCATCGCGGCCCTTTTCGAAGACGCGCTCGCGCGCCTGCTCCTCGGTGTCGGTCGTCAGGATCGCGTTGGCCACCGGAACGCCGTAGTCGTGCGCGACGCGCGCCACGCCGCGCGCCGATTCCCGCGCGACGATCTCGAAGTGATAGGTCTCGCCGCGGATCACGCAGCCGACGGCGATCAGCGCGTCGAAGTCGCCGGTCGCGGCGAGCTTGGCAAGCGCCACCGGCGCTTCGAGCGCGCCCGGCACCGTCACGTGCGTGATGTCGTCCTCGTCCACACCGAGCTCGGCCAGCTCGTCGAGGCAAGCGCGCGCCAGCGCCTGCCCCGCCCACTCATTGAAGCGCGCCTGCACCAGGCCGATGCGCAGGCCTTCGCCGTCGAGGTCGGGAGGGATGAAGTCGATCGCCATGGCGCGCTAGTCCTCCAGATAGCCGGTCACGTGCAGTCCGAAGCCCGTCATCGACGGCATCTTGCGCGGGCGGGCCAGCAGCTTCATCGTGCCGACGTTCAGATCGCGCAGGATCTGCGCGCCGATGCCGTAGGTGCGCAGGTCCATCTTCGCCGAGCGCGGCGCGGGCGATTTGCCGGCGTCGATGTCGGCGAGTGCGCTGAACTTTTCGAACAGGCGGTCGACCGGTTCGGCGCAGTTCAGCAGGATCAGTACGCCGGCGCCGGCCTGAGCGATACGCGCAAGCGCTCTTCCGAACGGCCACGAATGCACGCTGACTTCGGTGTCGATCAGATCGAGCACCGAGGTCGGCTCGTGCACGCGCACCAGCACTTCGCGCTGCGGATCGATCGGCCCCTTGACCAGCGCCAGATGCGGCGCGCCGCTCGGCGCGTCGCGATACGCGACGAGCTCGAACTCGCCGGCGAAGGTTCGCACGCGGCGCGCGCCGACGCGCTCGATCAGCGACTCGTTCGCAGCACGATAGTGGATCAGGTCGGCGATCGTCCCGATCTTCAGCCCGTGCTGCTGCGCAAACGGGATCAGATCCGGCAGCCGTGCCATCGTGCCGTCGTCGTTCATGATCTCGCACAGCACCGCAGCGGGGGTCAGCCCCGCCATGCGCGCCAGGTCGCAGCACGCCTCGGTGTGGCCCGCGCGCATCAGCACGCCTCCGGGCTGCGCGACCAGCGGAAACACGTGCCCGGGCTGGACGATGTCCTCGGGTTTGGCGTCGGGACGCGTGGCGACACGGATCGTGTGCGCCCGGTCGGCCGCGGAGATGCCGGTGGTCACGCCTTCGGCGGCCTCGATCGCGACCGTGAAGTTGGTCCCGTGCACGCTGCGGTTGTGCTGCGCCATCGGCGCGAGCCGCAGCCGCTGCGCGTGCTCGGGAGTGATCGGCATGCAGATCAGCCCGCGCCCGTACTTGGCGAGGAAGTTGATCTTTTCCGGCGTCACGAAGTCCGCTGCGAAGATCAGGTCGCCTTCGTTTTCGCGGTCCTCGTCGTCGACCAGCACGACGATGCGACCGTTGCGGATTTCCTCGACGATCTCCGGCGTCGACGCGATCGGCGACTTCGCGGGCGGCGACGAAGGGGAAGGAACGGCTTGCAGCATCACGACCTCCGCACCTGGCGGAAAGGAAGGCGGATTCTACGCGCGCGCTGCCGGGCGATGTCGTCCGCGCTCACCACGGAGGCAAGGAAAACCACTTTTTTCAGTGTTCCCGGTGCCTCGGTGGTGAGTTCGTCAGCCTGCGCAGGCCGGTGATTTCACCACCGAGACACCGAGCGCATACGGAAAAGCCCTCGACCGTGCCTGCGTGGTGAAAAACGCATTCCCACCCCATTAGCGCTGCCCGAACGTGATGTCGGCGAAGATCGGCGCGCATCCGCGCGGCAGCGCGCGCCAGTACTGCCGCGGCGCCTGCACGGTGCCGCCAAGCACGGCCGCGGCGTGCCACGGCCAGCGCGGGTCATACAGGAAGCCGCGCGCGAGCGCGACCATATCGGCGCGACCCTCAGCGACGATCGCTTCGGCCTGCGCGGGTTCGGTGATCAGCCCCACCGCGATCGTCGACAGTCCGGTCGCGCGCCGAACCGCATCGGCGAACGGCACCTGGTAGCCGGGGCCGAGCGCGAGCTTCTGGCGTGGTGAGATGCCTCCGCTCGATACGTCGACCCAGTCGCAGCCGCGCGCCTTCAACTGCCGCACGAGTTCGATCGTCTGCTCGAGCGTCCAGCTTTCTTCGCCGTCGAGCCAGTCGGTCGCCGACACGCGAACGCCGACCGGCTTGGCGTCCGGAAACGCCACGCGCACCGCGTCGAACACCTCGAGCGGAAAGCGCATGCGGTTGCCGAGCGAGCCGCCGTATTCGTCGTCGCGGCGGTTGGCGACGGGCGACAGGAATTCATGCAGCAGATAGCCGTGCGCCATGTGAATCTCGATCGCATCGAATCCGATCCGCTCGGCGCGGCGCGCCGCCGCGGCGAAGGCTTCGCGCAACCGGCGCAGGTCGTCGCAGGTCAATGCACGCGGCGGCGTTTCGCCTTCTGCGTGGGCGATCGCCGACGGCGCCTCGGCGACCCAGCCGCCCTGCGCGAGCGGGATCTGCTTGCCGCCGTTCCACGGCTCGCGGCTCGAACCCTTGCGTCCGGCATGCGCGAGCTGGATCGCCAGCTTGATCGGGGCGACCTCCCGCACCATCGCCACCACGGAGGCGAGCGCCGCTTCGTTCGCGTCCGACCACAGTCCCAGACAGCCCGGCGTGATGCGGGCCTCGGGCGTCACTGCGGTCGCTTCGACGCACAGCAGTCCGGCGCCGGCGAGCGCGAGCGAACCGAGATGCGCGTGATGCCACGCGGTGGCGCTGCCGTCGCGCGCCGAGTACTGGCACATCGGCGAGACCATGATGCGGTTGGGCAGCGTCAGGCCGCGAAAAGTGATCGGTTCGAAGAGTCTGGACATGGTTCGCGATTCGAGAAGGGTCGTTGACCACGGAGGTACAGAGAACTTCCTTTATCTCTGCCTGTATTGAGAGCCTGTCTTTCGTCAAAGGTGTGCCGCATAGACGCTCAGATTCCACGCGTTGTGGACGACGACCGGCAGCACAAGGCTGCCGGTGCGCGCGCGCAGCCACAGATACAGCAGCGCAGCGGGCAGTACGCCGAGCGCCGTGCCGAACGAGATGCCGTGCGCGGCGCAGAAGCCCGCCGTGACGATCGCGCCGCCGAAGCCGAGCGGTGCGCCGCCGATCGTCCGGCGCGCGGCGAAGGCGCGGTCCGCCAGCGCGAGCAGCATGCCGCGAAACGCGATCTCCTCGACGAGCCCGGGCAATGTCGCCTGATACAACCAGGTCTCCAGCGGCACGCTTGGCAGTCGGAAGCGCGACAGCGTCATCGCCGCGTAGTTCAGCGCCAGCACCGGCAGCGCAACCCGCGCGGCAGCACGCAAGGAACCCGGCCGCTGAGACAGCGTGAAGCCGAACTCTTGCCACGCAAAGCCGGCGCGCCGAACCAGCGCCGCCGCCAGCGCCAGCATGCCCGCCGCCGCGAGCAATCCGCCGGCCCAGTTCCAGCGGTTGCCGATCAGCCGCTCGCCCGGCAGCGAAGCCGGCAGCGCGCTGAGGCCGAAGTACAGCGCCAGCGCGGCGACGAACGCGATCGCGTACGCGCGCCGCCGCCGATCGCCGAAGGCCGGCGCAAACAGCGCCGCCGCGACTGCAAGCGCCAGCAGCGGCGAACCCGGGATCACGCAGGCAGCTCAAGCCGCCGCCGCGGACGTCGCAGCGAGCATGCGCTCGACATATCGCGCGATCAGGTCGACTTCGAGGTTGACCCGCGCGCCCGGAGTCAGCCGCTTCAACGTCGTCACCTCGATCGTGTGCGGGATCAGGTTGATCGACAGTTCGCAGCCTGCCGCCGTGTCGGTCACGCGGTTGACGGTCAGGCTCACGCCGTCGACCGCGACCGAGCCCTTGACCGCGAAGTACTTCGCCAGCTCGCGCGGCGCCCGCACGACGAGCTCCCACGATTCGCCGATCGGCGCGAAGCGCACGACTTCGCCCACACCGTCGACGTGCCCCGACACGAGATGCCCGCCGAGCGCATCTCCCAGCGCGAGCGCGGTTTCGAGATTCACTTCGCCGGGCGTATCGAGCCCGACGGTCCTGGCGAGGCTCTCGCGCGAGACGTCGACGGTGAAGCGTTGGCCGGCGAGCGAAGTGATCGTCATGCACGCGCCGTTGACGGCGATGCTGTCGCCGACCTTCGTGCCGGCGAGCGACACGCGCCGCGCATCGATGGTCAGCCGCACGCCCGCGTCGGCGCCGAGCGGCTCGACGCGCTCGATGCGTCCGACGCCTTCGACGATCCCGGTGAACATCGAATTCTCCCCTTGCACACCTTGCCGCGATTGGCGCCCGCCGCCGTTCAAAGCGGGCAGATCAGGCCCAGCGCGCGAGGATGCGGACGTCCTCGCCGACCGGAACGACTTCGCGGAACGCGAGCCGCCGCGCCTGCGCGAGATCCGACAGCGCAGGCAGATGGATCATGCCCTGCGCTTCGCCGATCACGAGCGGCGCCAGATACACGAGCAGTTCGTCGACCACACCTTCGCGCACCAGCGAGCCGTTGAGCTTGAAGCCGGCTTCGACGTGCAACTCGTTGACGCCGCGGCGCGCCAGTTCCTTCATCAGCGTCGGCAGATCGACCTTGCCGTTTTCGTTCGGCAGCTCGATCACTTCCGCGTTGCGTTCGCGCAGCCGCGCGACCTTGCCGTCGTCGGCGAAAGCGCACGCGACGAGCACCGGCTCGCCGTCGAAGATCCGCGCACCTGGATCGACGTCGAGCCGGCTGTCGACCAGCACCTTCAGCGGCTGCCGGCGCGTCGGCACCAGGCGCACGTTCAGTTGCGGATCGTCGGCCTGCACGGTGCCGATTCCGGTGAGCACCGCGCAGGCGCGCGCGCGCCAGGCGTGGGCGTCGGCGCGCGCCGCCTCCGACGTGATCCAGCGCGACACACCGTTGTCGAGGGCGGTCTTGCCGTCCAGGCTCGCGGCGATCTTGACGCGCACCCATGGGCGACCGCGGTTCATGCGCGAAAAGAAACCGATGTTGGTCTCGATCGCCTCGTCGCGCAGCAGGCCGCAACGAACGTCGATGCCGTTGGCGCGCAGCATCTCGAGGCCGCGCCCGGCGACCTGCGGGTTCGGATCCTCGACTGCCGCGATCACGCGCGCGATGCGCGCCTCGATCAGCGCGGTCGCGCACGGCGGCGTGCGGCCGAAGTGCGAACACGGTTCGAGCGTGACGTAGGCCGTCGCGCCGTGCAGGTCGTGGCCGTTGCGGCGCGCATCGAGAAGCGCCTCGACCTCCGCGTGGTTCGATCCGGGCGGCTGCGTCCAACCCTCGCCGAGCACGCGGCCTTCGCGCGCGATCACGCAGCCCACGCGCGGATTGGGCGTGGCGTGGTACAGCGCGCGCTGCGCCAGCGCCAGCGCGCGGCTCATCAACTGGTGATCGACCTCGGTGTACATGCGCGGATTCTACGGGCCGGCCGAAAAGACGATGCCCGCAGCGGACCGCGCTTTTCGATGCGGCGCACGCGGGCCGTCACCGCCGGCCAGGACGGGAAAATCCGGTTCGTACGCACGCGCAAAGTGCGTCCGTTCCGGCCCCCTTTCGCACAGGGGGACTGCAACGGCGTTCTTGCCGGTGGCCGCTCGAGGGTGCCGCTTCGAAGCCCGGCGGCCCCCACGGTTCATAGGCGGCCGGACGCCCGCCCCTCGCGGTCGAGGGGCGTGCGTGCGCGACTCAGCGGATCTGCAAGCGCTTGCTCGCGACCGCCGCGCGCTTGGGCAGCGTCAGTTTCAACACGCCGTCTTCGAGCTTCGCCTCTGCGCCTTCGTCGGCCACCTCGGCAGGCAGCTCGAACGTGCGCGCGTAGCTGGCCGCGAACCGCTCGGCATACAGCACGCGCTCGCCTTCCTTGCGCTGCTTGTCGCTCTTCGTTTCGGCGTTGATCGAAACGCGCGAGCCTTCGATCGTGACCTGGATGTCTTCCTTTTTCACCCCGGGCACATCGACCAGCACTTCGAAGCGATCGCCCTTGTCGATCACGTCCATGCGCGCGCGCGCCACGCTCGGCAACTCGGCCGCACGCACCGGCACGCCGGCGCGTGAGAAGAAGTCGTTGAAGAACTCGTCGAGCAGCGACAGGGGCTCGCGGCGTACCAGATTCACCATGGTCAGGTTCCTTGTGTCGGCGACCGCAACATGCGGCTTCGACCACAAGCTGGGTGTCGCAGCCCGTGTTTCAAGTGCGCCGTGCAGCGTCCGTCCGCTGCTGCCGACAAAAAAGGGCCGCTCGCATGCGAGCGACCCTCGTTGACTGCAATCGCAGTCTGGCCGGGCCGGTTCGGCCGCCGGCCCATGGCTGTTTGCTCAGTGAATGGTCAGCCGCTTGGCTTGCGCCTCCGACTTCTTCGGCAACGTCAGCGTCAGCACGCCGTTCTCGTAGCGCGCCTCGGCACCAGCCTCGGTCACCTCGGACGGCAGCTCGAAGCTGCGGGCGAAGCTCGCCGACGAGCGTTCGGCATAGATGACGCGGCCGCCGTTCTTCTGCGTCTTCTCGGCCTTGGACTCGGCGCTGATCAGCACGCGCGAGCCGTCGATCGAGACGTTGATGTCCTCCTTCTTCACGCCGGGCAGATCGACGGTGATTTCGTAACTCGAGCCGTTGTCGACCACGTCCATCCGGGCACGCTCGATCATCGAAAAGCCGGTGTCGAACAGCGCGCTCGGCATCCAGGCCGGACGGCTGAAGAAGTCACGGAAGAACTCGTCGAAGACCGGCGAGAAGAGGTCCCGCCGAACAAACGGAGTCAGAGCAGTCGTCATCCAGTCATTCACCTCCTTCTTCGGTCCCGGCCGCGACCCCGACCGCGCTGGGATCCGACCGACCGGAATCCGCTTGCGACCCGCGATTTGGAGGCGGGTCCGCGCGATTTCAAGACCCCTGCGACGCGCCCGGGGCGCCGCCGATTCGCCGAGCGAGCCGGCAGTGGCGCAGGGAGGGTCCCTGCCGATCAAAAAAGGCCGCCCTGCGCGAGCGGCCCTTCGGCGGCGCTTGCGGCCGCCACCCTCTGGCTTCCCGCCGGTGGGCTCGGCAACTCAGTGGATCTCGAGCCGTTTCGTCGGCGTCGGCGTGCGCTTCGGCAGCGTCAACGTCAGCACGCCGTTCTCGTAGTGCGCATCCGCGCCCGCCTCGGTCACCTCAGTCGGCAACTCGAAGCTGCGCGCGTACCGCGCGGCCGAACGCTCGGCGTAGATGACCTTGTCGCCCTCTTTCTTCTCTTTTTCGGTCTTGGTCTCGGCGCTGATCATCACGCGCGAGCCGTCGATCGAGACGTTGATGTCTTCCTTCTTCACGCCGGGAAGCTCGACGGTGATCTCATAGTTCGCGCCTTTGTCGACCACGTCCATGCGGGCGCGCTCGATCGGCTCGAACTCGCCTTCCAGAAGCGCCGGCATCCACGCCGGACGGCTCCAGAAGTCGCGGAACAGTTCGTCGAACATCGGCGAGAAGAGATCTCGACGGACGAACGGTGTCAACCGGGTCGTCATACGTGGCCTCCTTGCTCTCTCGCTACCCGGCCCCAGCCCGCCCGGACCGGGGTGCCTTTTTTCCGGGCTCTTTTCTAGAACCAATCTAGGTCGGACGGGCCGCGAATCAAGACGGCCGCGGGGGTGCGCGGCGCCGCGTTTGATCGGCGTCAAGCGGCGCTGCGAACGAGACTTAGGTGCGAGTTCAAGGGCGGAAGACGCGGGCGACGACGTCTGGACTGGCCTGTCCGCCGACGCGCTGCAACCACGCGACGACCGCGGCGCCGTTGGCCGCGACCGATAGCGATGGTGCCTCTGCGGCCCCGGTCGCTTCCGTGTCGAGCTGGAACGCGCCGGAGATTGCGCCGTTCGATGCGGTGAACGTCGCGTAGAACAGATCGTCGAGCCCGCCGCCGGCGGGCGCCTGCAGCCACACGAAGATCGCGTTGCCGTTGCCGTCGACGGCGACGCGCGGCTCCGAGCTTGTGCCTGGCTGCCCGGCGTTGACCTGCCGTGCAACAGACCAGAGCCCGCTTCCAGCCGTATAGCGAGAGAAGTGGATCGCCTGGTTCTGACGCCAGACCGCGTACGCGGTTGCGTTCGGGCCCGCGACGAGGAGCGACTGGTCCACCGTGCCGGCGCCCAGATCCAACAGCCCGGAGATGTTCGACCACGCGGTCGCGGAGCCGGTATTCGCGCGCAGGTCATACGCGCCGCCGCCCCCCGCCTGCTCCCACGTCGCGAGGAAGCTGCCGGGCGCGAGCGCCACGACGCGCGGATTGCGCATATCGTTCGCGATCTGTCCAGGATCGACCGCGAGTTCGATGCCGAACTGCCCGGTCGCCGTGTTGTAGCTGCGCGCGCGCAGGATCCCGGGAGCGTTGTCCTGACGCCAGACGATCATCGCCAGCCCGTTGCCATCGACCGCAACGGCGGGCTCCGAAGCGTCTTGCGTCGTGCCGCTCGCCGCGACCTGCGGCGTCCACCCGGTCGTGCCGGCCCGGAAGGAAAGTTGCACCCGACGGGTGCCGCCGGCGGCGACGTCGACTTCGGTCCAAACCGCGACGCGGGTGCCCGCGCCGTTCACCGCGTACGCGAGATCCCGGACCAAGGCACCGACCGGACGTGAAGCGATGTTCTCTGTTCCCCACGCGACTGCTTCTCGGACGGCACTGCCAATCTGCATGCTGTTGTTCGATGCGACCTGACGCCGCCAGATAGCCGTATTGCTCGTTCCGGCGCGCGCAATGAGATCGCTGATCTGGTCGCCCGCGCCGAATCCGGCGGACAGCTCAATCGCCCGGGCAGCGGCAAAAGCCGTTCCGCTGCCGCTGTCCGCCACGCCGACCAGCGGGACGGCGCTGGTCCCGCCCCCGGGCAGCGGCATCCCGATCTGGCTCCAAAGCACCGACGCGAGCCCGATGCCGTCGATCGTTGCCGCGGGCGGCGTCACGGCCAACGGACTGGGCGACGCGTTGGACGCGAGCGTCTGCACCGCGCCCCAGTTGATCGGCCCTTGCCCCCGCGGCAGTCCGATACCGGCGTCACCGCCACCGCCGCTGCACGCGGCGACGAAGGCGGCCGCAAGCGCCGCGCTACGAGCGCCGCTTGCGCGGCGGGCGGACTTCCTTGACCACTTCGGCGAACTCGTCGACATCTTCGAAACTCCGGTACACCGACGCGAAACGGATGTAGGCCACCTTGTCCAGGCGCTTGAGCTCGCGCATCACGAGTTCGCCGAGCTTTTCGCTCTTGATCTCGCGTTGCGCCGAGGACAGCAGCTTGTCCTCGATGCGGCCGATCGCGTCGTCGACCGCCTCGCGCGACACCGGGCGCTTGCGCAGCGCGAGCAGCATCGATGCGCGCAACTTCTCGCGGTCGTAGTCTGCCCGACTGCCGCCGCGCTTGACGATGGTCGGCAGCGCGAGTTCGACTCGCTCGTAGGTGGTAAACCGTTTGTCGCACGACAGGCAACGCCGCCGGCGGCGAATCGTCGCGCCTTCGTCGGACGCGCGCGAGTCGATCACCTGCGTGTCGGGGTGACTGCAGAACGGGCACTTCATCGCGGATGGCGCCGATCGCAATGCGGATCGCGTGCGGTCCCGGCAACGCAGCGCCCCGCGCGGTTGGCACGCAGCGGTGTGCCGCGGCGAGCGCGTGCCGCGATCGACCCGCTGCGCGCCTCAGCCATACACCGGGAACTTGCGCGTGAGCCGGCCCACCTCCTCGCGCACGCGCGCGACGGTGGCGGGGTCGCGCGGATCGTCGAGGATGTCGGCGATCAGGTTCGCGGTCTGCTCGGCCTCGGCTTCCTTGAAGCCGCGCGTGGTCATCGCAGGCGACCCCAGGCGGATTCCGCTCGTGATCATCGGCTTTTCCGGGTCCTTCGGGATCGCGTTCTTGTTGACGGTGATGTGCGCCTGGCCGAGCACGGCTTCGGCATCGCGGCCGGTGATGCCCTTGGCGCGCAGATCGACCAGCATCAGATGGCTTTCGGTGCGGCCGCTGACGATGCGCAATCCGCGCTTGACGAGCGTCTCTGCCATCACGCGCGCGTTGGTCACCACCTGCTGCTGGTAGGCGCGGAACTCGGGCGCGAGCGCCTCCTTGAACGCGACCGCCTTGGCCGCGATCACGTGCATCAGCGGGCCGCCTTGCAGGCCGGGGAACACGGCGCTGTTGATCTGCTTCTCCAGGTGCGGCTTCATCAGGATCAACCCGCCTCGAGGGCCGCGCAGCGTCTTGTGCGTCGTCGACGTGATCACGTCCGCGTACGGCACCGGGCTTGGATACAGCCCGGCGGCGATCAGCCCCGCGTAGTGCGCCATGTCGACCATGAAATAGGCGTCGACGTCGCGCGCAACCCGAGCGAAGCGCGCCCAGTCGATGCGCAGCGAATACGCCGAGGCGCCGGCGATGATCAGCTTCGGACGCTTCTGGTGCGCGAGCTGCTCCATCGCGTCGTAGTCGATCTCCTCGCGCTCGTTCAGTCCGTAGCTGACGACCTTGAACCACTTGCCGCTCATGTTCAGCGCCATGCCGTGCGTCAGATGCCCGCCTTCGGCGAGGCTCATTCCCATGATCGTGTCGCCGGGTGTGAGCAGCGCGAGGAACACCGCTTCGTTGGCCTGTGCGCCCGAGTGCGGCTGAACGTTGGCGGCGATCTCGATCGTCGGCAGGCCGAACAGTTGCTTCAGCCGCTCGAGCGCGAGCGTTTCGGCGACGTCGACGTGCTCGCAGCCGCCGTAGTAGCGCTTGCCCGGGTAGCCTTCGGCGTACTTGTTCGTGAGCTGCGTGCCCTGCGCGGCCATCACCGCGGGACTCGCGTAGTTCTCCGACGCGATCAGCTCGATGTGCTGTTCCTGGCGCGTGTTCTCGGCGGTGATCGCCGCCCACAGTTCGGGGTCAACGTTGGCGATGGTGTGCGTGCTGCGGCTGAACATGGATTCCTCGTGGCGCGCGGTTGCAAGTGCAACGGATCACTTGCCATCGGGCCCAGGCGAGCGGCTGCGGAGATCCTGCGCTTCCCGAGTGTTCGCACTCTTCGATTCGCCAGTCGCGCAGGTCGGGATGGCGGCGAAATTATGCCAGCCGGGTCGGATGGGCCCTGCTCGGTGTCTCGCTGGTGAATCCTGCGCCATGAAAGGGGCGGATCGAACGACGAAGACACCGAGGGCACGGACAACGGGCGAGCGTCACGCCAGCCCGCGCAGCAGCGCCACACCGCCGGCGAGCCCGGCGAGCGGGCCGGCAAACGCGGCGATCGTCGCCAGACCGATCGTCCGCCCGCCGGCGCCGTAGACGAGCAGCGACTTCAAAACGAGGTTCGCGCCGACCGCGAGCGAGATCGCAGTCGCCGCGGCGATCGCCGGCAGCGTGCCGGTGTTGAACAGTTGCAGCGACGACAGCGTGATCGCGTCCACGTCGGTGAGTCCCGACACGACCGCCAGCCCGTAGACGCCCCGCGCGCCGACCGTGTCCGACAGCCAGGCCGAGACGACGAGGATCGCCGCATACAGCGCGCCGAACGCCAGCGCGGCCGCGAGATTCGTCGGATTGCGGTAGTCGTCGCTGCCGTCGCCGCTTTCGGCGCCGACCGAGCGCAGGCGCAGCGCGATCGCGGGGATGGCAGCGACGAACGCCAGCACGATCGGCACCGCGATGATCGGCGCGGCGCGCGGCGCCACGATGGTCACGATCAGCAGCACGCGCGCGAGCATCGTCGCGTTGGCCAACGCGATCACGACAAGCGATGCGGCCTGCGTGTGGGTGGCCTGCCTTGCGTGCCGCGCGTACACGAGTGTGGTCGCGGTACTCGACACCAGCCCGCCGAGCACACCGGTGAGCAGCAGGCCCTTGCGCGCGAGCGTCAGCCGCCACGCGACGTAGCCGGCGAGGCTCACGCCGGAGACGAGCACCACCATCAACCAGATGTGGAACGGGTTGAGCACGCCGTACGGGCCATAGGCCTCGTTCGGCAGCAGCGGCAGAACGACCAGGCTGACCGCGCCGAACTGCAGCATCGAGCGGATGTCGCGCGCGGTGAGCTTCTGCGCGGTGCCTTCCAGTTCGGCCTTGAAGTAAAGCAGCGCGGTCATGCCCACGCCAAGCGCGACCGCGAGGGCCGGCTCGCCGTAGAAGTTCAGCGCACCGAGCCCGTAGACGACCAGCGCGGCGATCACCGTCGTCGTGCCGGAGTCGTCGGCGGTCGTGCGCGGATCGGCGAAGTACGCGCCCGCGATCGCGGCGCCGGTCACGAACAGTCCGAGCGCGAGCACCCAGCCGGACTCGGCCTCGCGCGCCAGCAGCGCGCACAGCGTGCCGAGCACCGCGATCAACGCAAAGGTGCGCAGCCCCGCCTTCGCGTACGGGTTGCGCTCGCGCTCGATGCCGACCAGCAGGCCGATGCCTGCGCTGGTGGCAAACATCAGGGCAAGATCGAGCGTCACGCGCATGCGGCGAGTCTACGCAGGGCGCGGACGCACGTTCGGCTTCAGGTCAACGTCTCGTCGCGCGCTTCGGACAGGTGGGCGACGTCGCCCCAATCGACGATCTGCATGCGCAGCGGCGGCGCGGCAGCGGCGATGCGGTTGATCGCCGCGTTGACCATCACGTGCTCGCGCGGCGCGTCCCACGCCAGCGCGCGCGCGGTGCGGTAAGCGACGTCGAGCACGCCGCCGTGGGCGACGACCGCGACGGTGGCGCCGGCCCACTCGCGCGCAATGTCGTGCAGCGCCGCGTTGACGCGCTCGATGAACGCCGCGCCCGACTCGCCGTCGGGCATCGCCCAGGCCGGGTCGCGCTCGCGCCATGCGGCGAGTTCGGCCGGCCAGCGCGCGGCGATCTCGTCGAGCGTGTGACCCTCGAAGATGCCGAAACGACGCTCGCGCAGCCGGATGTCGGCGCGCAGTTCGAGTCCCAGCCGCGCGGCGATCGGCTCGGCGGTCAGCCACGCGCGGGCGAGGTCGCTCGCGTAGATCGCGTCGATGCGCTCGGCGGCCAGCCGCTGCGCGAGCCGGCCCGCCTGCCAGATACCGGTGGCCGACAGCGGAATGTCGAGGCTGCCCTGGATCCTGTGCTCCGCGTTCCAGGCGGTTTCGCCGTGGCGGATCAGCAGCAGTGTCGCCGGCGTCCGCTTCACGCCAGCCTGGGGTTCAGCGTGTAGGTGCCGGTGATCTTCGCGGAGGCGAGCACATGGCCTTCGATCGCCTTGAGCACGTCGGGCCCGGTAAAGCGGCCCTCGAGCGGCACGCGTTCGATGTCGAGCGCGTACAGCGTGAACACGTAGTGATGGATGATCGAGTCGTTCCACGGCGGGCACGGGCCGTCATAGCCGTAGTAGTCGCCTTCCATGTCGTGGTCGCCGGCGAACCAGCCGGTGTAGTCGTTGATGCCCTGGCGCGTGCCGTTGATCGCCGCTGGGCCGTTCTTGCCACGCGGCGTCACTGCGTTCGAGTACGCGCCGGCTTCGATCGAGCGCGTCGCGCCCGGGATGTCGACCAGCACCCAGTGGTAGAACTTCACACGCGGCAGCGAGGCCGGTATCTCGCGCCCCTCCTGGTTCACGTCGTCGGGCTTGCTCGGCACGTCGTCGTCGTGGCAGATCAGCGCGAAGGACTTCGTGCCCACCGGCACGTCGTCCCACGCCAGATGCGGGTTCCTGTTCGACGACAGTCTGACGTGGTGCGCCGCATCGGGCACCGCGAACGCGAACTCGACCGGAATCCTTCCGCCGTCGGCAAAAGAATTGCTCGTCAGTCTCATCGCCACCTCCTGCATCGCCTGCGCGCAAGTGTACGCATCCGCAAGGACCGCGTTGCACGCACCGTGTTCCGCGCGCATCACCCCTTCGGCGCAACGCGCAGCCAGAAGGTCACCGGACCGTCGTTGGTCGATTCGACCTGCATGTGCGCGCCGAATTCGCCGGTTTCGACCGGCGCGTACTGCCTGCGCGCCAGCGCGACGAAATGCTCGAACAGCCGCCGGCCCTCGTCGGGCGGCACGGCCGGCGTGAAGCTTGGCCGCGTACCGGTGTTGGTGTCCGCCGCCAGCGTGAACTGCGGCACCAGCAGCAGCCCTCCGCCCGTGTCGCGTACGCTGCGGTTCATCCGGCCGGCGTCGTCGGCGAAGACGCGATAGCCGAGCATCTTCGACAGCAGCGCATCGGCCTGCGCCTCGGCGTCGCCGCGCTCGGCGCAAACGAGCGCGAGCAGCCCGGGGCCGATTGCGCCGACGACGCGGCCGTCGACGAGAACGCGCGCTTGCGCGACACGCTGGATCAGCGCAATCATGCGGGCATTCTATCTATTGGGCGCTACTTATCGAGGATTATTCGCGACACGCGAGACCGCTTGGCGCTCGCATCCGTCGCCCTTTGTCATTCCGAGCCGCAGGCGAGGAATCTGCGCCGCTTGCAACGCCGGGATCCCTCGCGTTGCTCGGGATGACGGAGCCGGTGCATGCGCGGGCGAAACGAACTTGCGGGGTCGCGGTATCACGAGCTTGCGTCACTCTCAATAACGTCGTGCATGACCACTCGGCATTTCGATTTCGACGTTGCGACGCCGGGTCCGTCATCCCGACCCCGGCCCTGAGCCGGGGGAGGGATCTCGGCCTCGGCACTGGTTGAGATTCCTCGCCTGCGGCTCGGAATGACGAGCGGTGTGGGCAACAAAACGTCGGCCAAATGGCAAGTGTCACGAAGATTCGTAATGCTCGACAGGAGCGAAGCGGCATGGATCAGACCACACAGCGCAGCACCGCTGCACTCGTCGAAGCGTCCCCCAACCAGGCGCCGCCGCTCGAGGACTACAACCTCTACACGGCCGACCTGGCACTGCAGGAAGCGGTCCGCCGCGCTGACGCGGGCTGGGCCGAAGGATGGCTCGCCGAGTTCGGCGCGCGGCTGGGCCGGCCGGAGACGATCGCGCTCGGCGCCGCCGCCAACCGCAATCCGCCGGTGCTGCACACGCACGATCGTTTCGGCAACCGGCGCGACGAAGTCGAGTTTCATCCTGCGTATCACAAACTGATGGCGCTCGGCTTCGGCGCCGGGCTGCACTCGTCGCCTTGGGCCGAGCCGCGCGCCGGCGCGCCGGCGGCGCGCGCCGCCGCCTACGTGCTGTACGGGCAGGTCGAAAGCGGCACGCAGTGCCCGATGACGATGACCTACGCGTCGATCGCGGTGCTCGCGAAGCATGCGGCGTCGGTGCCGGGTGTGGCGGACGTCTGGTTGCCGCGGCTGTACGCACGACGGTACGACCCGCGCTTCGCGCCGATCCGGAACAAGGCGGGCGCCAGCATCGGCATGGGCATGACCGAGAAGCAGGGCGGCTCCGACGTGCGCAGCAACACCTCGCGCGCCGAACCCGCCGGCGGCGGCGCGTACCGGATCACCGGACACAAGTGGTTCTTCTCGGCGCCGATGTGCGACGCCTTTCTCGTGCTCGCGCAGGCGCCCGGCGGGCTCACCTGCTTCTTCCTGCCGCGGCATCTGGACGACGGCTCGCGCAACGCGCTGCGGCTCGTGCGGCTGAAGGACAAGCTCGGCAACCGCTCGAACGCGAGCGCCGAGGTCGAGTTCGAGCAGGCGCTGGCGTGGCGCGTCGGCGAAGAAGGCCGCGGCGTGGCGACGATCCTCGAGATGGTCAACTACACGCGGCTGGACTGCGCGGTCGGCAGCAGCGCACTGATGCGACAGGCGCTCGTGCAGGCGATCCACCACGCCCGCCACCGCGAAGCGTTCGGCCGGCGGCTCGTCGAGCAGCCGTTGATGCGCAACGTGCTCGCGGACCTCGCGCTCGAGTCCGAAGCGGCCACCGCACTCGCGCTGCGGCTCGCCGCCGCGTACGACCGTACCGAAGCGCACGAGCAGGCGCTGCGCCGGCTGCTGACGCCGGCAGCGAAGTACTGGATCTGCAAGCGGCTCGCGCCGTTTGCGCAGGAGGCGATGGAAGTGCTCGGCGGCAACGGCTACGTCGAGGATTCGATGATGCCGCGCATCTACCGCGAAGCGCCGGTCAACTCGATCTGGGAAGGCTCGGGCAACGTGATGTGCCTCGACGTGATGCGCGCGGCCACCCGCAACGGCGAAAGCGTTGCCGCGCTGTTCGGCGAGCTCGATGCGGCGCGCGGCGGCGATGCGCGGCTCGACGCGTTCGTCGCGCAGCTTGCGCGTGACCTCGACGACCCGGCCTCGCGCGAGGCGGTCGCGCGGCGGCTCGCCGAGCGGATCGCGCTGGCAGTGCAGGCCGCGCTGCTGGTGCGGCATGCGCCGAACGAAGTCGCGGACGCATTCTGCGCGTCGCGACTCGCCGGCGATGCCGGCGGATGCTTCGGCACGCTGCCCGCCGGCACCGCGTTCGCTCGGATCATCGAGCGCGCGTGGCCCGGCGCCTAAAAGATCGCGACGGCCATCGAGGCCGCGGCTGCCGCCCGGCAGCCGCCGCGCTCAGACGATGGTCACGCGCATCCACTTGCGCTTGCCGACCTGCACGACATAGGCTCCCGGTTTGACGAGCAACGCGCGGTCGGCGATCCTTTGCCCGTCGATTCGCACGCCGCCCTGCTCGACGTTGCGGATCGCCTCCGAGGTCGACGGCGCGAGCCCCGCCTGCTTCAGCAGCGCGGCGATCGCGATGCCCTTGCCCCCCGTGTCGAGCGTGCGCTCGGGCATGTCGTGCGGTGCGACGTGCTGCCTGAAACGCAGCTCGAATTCGGCAGCCGCGTCCTCGGCGGCCCGCACACCGTGGAAGCGCGCGACGATCTCCTTGGCGAGCAGCACCTTGATGTCGCGCGGATTTCGGCCTTCCTGAGCCTGCCGCTTCAACTGCGCGATCTCCTCGTTGGATCGCATCGACAGCAGGTCGTACCAGCGCCACATCTGCTCGTCCGAGATCGACATGATCTTGCCGAACATCTCGAACGGCGGCTCGGTGATGCCGACGTAGTTGTTCTTCGATTTCGACATCTTCTCGACGCCGTCCAGGCCTTCGAGCAGCGGCATCGTCAGGATGCACTGCGGCTCCTGGCCGTAGTGGCGCTGCAGTTCGCGGCCGACCAGCAGATTGAACTTCTGGTCGGTGCCGCCAAGCTCCAGGTCCGCATTGAGCGCCACCGAGTCGTAGCCCTGCATCAGCGGATACAGCAGCTCGTGCATCGCGATCGGCGCGTTCTCGCGCATCCGCTTGGCGAAGTCGTCGCGCTCGAGCAGCCGCGCCAGCGTGTACTTGGCGGCGAGCTTGATCATGCCGTCGGCGCCGAGCGGGATCGACCACTCGGAGTTGTAGCGGATCTCGGTCCTCGCGCGGTCGAGCACCAGCGCGGCCTGCTCGAAGTAGGTCTTGGCGTTCGCCTCGATCTGCTCGCGGGTCAGAGGCGGGCGCGTCGTGTTGCGGCCGCTCGGGTCACCGATCATCGACGTGAAGTCGCCGATCAGGAAGATCACCGTGTGGCCGAGATCCTGAAGCTGCCGAAGCTTGTTGAGCACCACCGTGTGGCCGAGGTGGATGTCGGGCGCGGTCGGATCGAGCCCGAGTTTGCAGCGCAACGGCCTGCCTGTCGCCTGCGATCGCGCCAGCTTGCGCGCGAACTCGGCCTCGATCAGCAGCTCGTCGCAGCCGCGCTTGACCAGCGCCAGCGCGCGTTCGACTTCGGGCGTGATGGGATAGTCGGCGTCGTGATGGGACATTGGGCAAAGCAGCCGAATCCGGCGTTTACCGGCTGGCGCAAAGTGCGAGCGCGGAGTCTATCGAGCATTACGAATCTTCGCGACACGACCGATCGCCCGGCGTTGGCATCCGTCGCCGTTCGCCATTCCAAGCCGCAACACCGCTCTTGTCATTCGGAGCTGCAACCCCCGATTGTCATTCCGAACCGCAACCCCTTATTGTCATTCCGAGCCACACCTGCTTATTGTCATTCCGAGCCGCAACTGCTTATTGTCATTCCGAGCCGCAGGCGAGGAATCTCCACCGCTCGCAACGCCGAGATCCCTCGCGTTCGCTCGGGATGACAAGCCGGCGTCATTCCCCCGGCCTGGCTTCGCCATTCCGAGCCGCAACGCCGCTCTTGTCATTCGGAGCTGCAACCCCCGATTGTCATTCCGAGCTGCAACTCCTTATTGTCATTCCGAGCCGCAACTGCTTATTGTCATTCCGACCCGCAGGCGAGGAATCTCCGCCGCTCGCAACGCCGAGATCCCTCGCGTTCGCTCGGGATGACAAGCCGGCGTCTTTCCATCCCGGCCTGGCTTCGCCAGTCCGAGCGGCAACGCCCACATTGTCATTCCGAGCTGCAACTCCTTATTGTCGTTCCGGGCCGTAACTTCTCATTGTCATTCCGAGCCGCAGGGGAGGAATCTCCGCCGCTCGCAACGCCGGGATCCCTCGCGCTGCTCGGGATGGCGGAACCGGTCCCCGCACCGGCGAAACGAACTTGCGGGGTCGGGGTATCACGAGCTTGCGTAACGCTCGATAATTGATACCACCGCGCAGCCGAGGAACGGACCATGACCCAAGCCAAGGCGCTTTATATCGGACTGATGTCCGGCACGAGCCTCGACGGCGTCGATGCGCTGCTCGTCGATCTGGGCGGGCTGCGACCGGCGATCAAGTCGCACGCGCATCACGAGTTCACGGCCGACCTGCGGCGCGAGTTGCTGCTGCTGAATTCGCCGGGCTGGGACGACTGCCATCGCGCCGCGGTGGCCGCGCAGCATCTGACACGGCTGTACGCCGCCGCCGCTGAGGACGTCCTGCGGCACGCCGACGTCGATCGCGGCGAGGTACGCGCGATCGGCGTGCACGGGCAGACGATCCGGCACCGCCCGGACGCGGGCTACACGCTGCAGCTCAACGCGCCGGCGCTGCTCGCCGAGCTGACCGGCATCGATGTGGTCGCCGACTTCCGCAGCCGCGACATCGCCGCCGGCGGCCAGGGGGCACCGCTGGTGCCGGCTTTCCACGCGGCGATCTTCGGCACGGACGAGCCACGCGCGATCGTCAACATCGGCGGCATCGCCAACGTCACCGGGCTGCCCGCGCGCGGCAGCGGCGGCAACGTGATCGGCTTCGACTGCGGGCCGGGCAACGTACTGATCGACGCCTGGGCGCAGGCGCATTCGGGCGAACTGTACGACCGCGACGGCCACTGGGCGGCGAGTGGACACAGCGAGGCGGTGCTGCTCGAGGCGCTGCTCGACGAGCCCTTTTTCTCGGCGCCGCCGCCCAAGAGCACGGGGCGCGACCTGTTCAACATGGACTGGCTCACGCGCAAGATGGCCGGCCGCCGCTACGACGCGCGCAACGTGCAGGCCACACTGACGCGGCTGACGGCGGTCACGATCGCGCAGGCGATCGAGCGCCACGTTCCGAAAGCCGCCGACGTAATCGTCTGCGGTGGCGGCGCGTACAACAAGACGCTGATGCGCATGCTCGCCGAGGAATGCGCGCCGCGCCCGGTCGTGTCGAGCGAGACGCTGGGTGTGGCGCCCGAGCACGTCGAGGCGATGGCGATGGCGTGGCTCGCGCGCGAGCATATCGAGCGCCGCCCCGGCAACCTGCCCGCGGTCACCGGCGCACGCGGCCCGCGGGTGCTCGGGTGCCTGTACCCGGCCTGAAAAAAATTCGGGGCGCCCTCTGGGCGCCCCGCTTCGCCGGGTACGCGAAACTTCTGCGGAACCGTCAAACCGAGAAGGACGAGCCGCAGCCGCACGTGGTCGTCGCGTTCGGGTTTTTGATCACGAACTGCGCACCCTCGAGGTCCTCTTTGTAGTCGATCTCGGCGCCGACCAGATACTGGTAGCTCATCGAGTCGATCAGCAGCGTCACGCCGTTTTTCTCCATCGTCGTGTCGTCTTCGTTGACGACCTCGTCGAAGGTGAAGCCGTATTGGAAGCCGGAGCACCCGCCGCCCTGCACGAACACGCGCAGCTTGAGGTCGGGGTTGCCCTCTTCGTCGATCAACTGCTTCACTTTGGCAGCCGCCGCATCCGAAAACAGCAGGGGGGCCGGCATCTCAACTGCAGCGTTCATGGGGTCTCTCCACTGGACATTCGCCGGGCCATTATAGGTCGCGCCCGGTTCGCCGGTTGATCCAGATCACCCTACTGTCGACTCAGGCGTTCCGCCGGGCTTGGCATCCGAAGTGCTGCCGGCCGGGGTCATTTTCAAGGCCAGTTTCGGCTCGGTCTTGATCTCCGGCACCGAGCGGTGCGCCAGCGTGCCTTCGACCACCGCCCCGTGATGCATCTCGAGTGCGCGATAGTGGACATCGCCCGTGACGCGCGCCTTGGGCTGCAGCTCGACGAGCTCGCTGGCGTATACCGGGCCCACGATTCGTCCCGCCACGACGAGATGGGCCGTGCGCACCTCGCCTTCGACGATGCCGTGCTCGCTCACGACCAGCATTCCGCCTTTTTCGCCGTCGACACAACGGACGGCGCCCTTCACGACGCCGTCGACGCGCAGTCCGCCTGTAAACAGTACGTCGCCGGTGACCGTGGTCCCGGCGCCGATCAGGCTGCCGATCTCCTTGGCTGTGGCCGGTTTCTTGCCGAACATGGGACCTCCCCTGGGCTGCCTAAAGCATGAACGTCTGCTGGGTCTGGGTTTCGCCGCCGGCAAGGATGCGCACCAGCACCGAACGCGCGACCGCACCCACCGGCAGGGTCAACGTTCCCTCGACGCGCTGGTAGTGGCGAAACACCAGGTCGAGCGCGCGCGCCGCTTCGGGCACCGACGGGTCCGGTACCAGCAGCGTGAAATTGCGCCCGTTCTGCACGAAGTTGACCTGCATCTGCACCGAGCCGACGAAGTCACGCTGCGGCTTGCCGCTTTGCTGCACCAGCAGCCGATAACGCATCCGGTTCGGCTCGCCGTCGGGCTGCATGCGGAAGCTGCGGATCACGACCCCCCTCGAGCCGGTACCGGCAGGCAGCAGGCTCTCGAAGAAGTCGAGGTCTTCGCGCAGGCGGTTCGCTTCGGTCTCGAGCTGCGCAACCTGCGCGGCGAGCTGTTCCTGCGCGCTGCGCTCGACCTTCATCTGTGCCTCGTACGCGGTGGCCACGGCGGCCAGCCGATCGCGTTCGGCCTTCAACTCGCGAAGCTGCGAGTTCAGCCGATCGATCTCCGCGCTGAGCTCGCGCCGGCCAGGACCGGCGAACTCCTTGCCGTACTCGTAGATCGCCACACCGGCGGCCGCCGCGGCGACCAGCAGCACGAACGCAAACAGCACGCGGACGGGCCATGGAAGCTGGCTGCGGATGGTCACGCGCGGCGCGCTGACCGTCATCCTGCGCCTGAGAAGCTTCCACTTCATCGCGCTGCCATTTCGCTATGGCAGGATCGGCACCTGCTGCAGGCCTTCCGTCTCGGGGCGCCCGAACATGATGTTCATGACCTGCACGGCTTGGCCGGAGGCGCCTTTGACGAGGTTGTCCTCGACGACGAGCACGATCAGCAGATCGCCGCCGCCGGGACGGTGCAGCGCGATGCGTACCTGGTTCGACGCGCGCACGCTGCGCGTTTCCGGGTGGCTGCCGAAGGGCATCACGTCGACGAACGGTTCGTCGCGGTAACGCGCCTCGAACAGCGCCTGCACGTCCTCGTCCGCCGCGGCCTTCAGCCGCACGTACAGCGTCGAGAAGATCCCGCGCACCATCGGCACGAGGTGCGGCACGAAGGTCAGGCCGACGGGCTTGCCCGCCATCGCCGCCAGTTGTTGCGCGATTTCCGGGTGATGGCGATGTCCGGACACGCTGTAGGCCTTGAAGTTGTCCGACGCCTCGGCGAGCAACAGCGACAATTCGGACTTGCGCCCGGCGCCGCTCGCGCCGGACTTGCAGTCGGCGATGATCGAGCCGGTATCGATGGCCCCCGGCCGCCGACGCTCCAGTTCCAGAAGCGGCAGCAGTCCGAGCTGCACGCTGGTCGGATAACAGCCGGGTAGTCCGATCAGGCGCGCCTTCGCGATCGCCGCCCGATTGATCTCGGGCAGGCCGTAGACCGCCTCGGCGAGCAGGTCGGGACAGGCGTGCGGCATCTTGTACCAGCGCTCGAACTCGGCCGGATCCTTCAGGCGGAAGTCGGCCGCCAGATCGATGACCCGCACGCCAGCGGCAAGCAGTTCGCGCGCCTGGCTCATCGCCACACCGTGCGGCGTGGCGAAGAAGACGACGTCGCATCCGGCGAGCGGCGCTTCTTCGGGGGTGACGAAGGCCAGATCGACACGCCCGCGCAGCGACGGAAACATGTCGGCCACGCGTGTGCCGGCGTCCTTGCGCGAAGTCATCGTGGCGACTTCGGCCGAAGGATGCTGGGCGAGCAGGCGCAGCAGTTCGACACCGGTGTACCCGGTGCCGCCGACGATGCCAACCCGGATCCGACTTTGCATCGAGTTCCCCGTTCAGGGCGCCGGCCGGAAGGCGACCGGCGCAGACGAAAAAGCCGCTTCGCGAGCGGCCTTTTTCGGTCGGAGTATAAGTGCCGGCGCCGCCTGGGCACGCCCGGCACGCTGCGCAAACGGAGTAATCCGGACGTGGCGGGCCGCGCGCCCGCCGCTCCGAACGCGCCTCAGCGCTTCGAAAACTGCTTGCGCCGGCGCGCCTTGCGCAGACCGACCTTCTTGCGCTCGACTTCGCGCGCGTCGCGGGTGACGAGCCCCGCTTTCGACAGAACCGGCTTCAGGGTCGCGTCGTAGTCGATCAGCGCGCGCGTGATGCCGTGGCGAACCGCACCGGCCTGGCCGGATTCGCCGCCGCCATCGACGTTGACCAGCACGTCGAACGTCGTCGCGTGGTTCGTCAGCTCGAGCGGCTGGCGCGCGATCATGCGCCCCGTCTCGCGATGGAAGTACTGTTCGATCGGCCGGCCGTTGATCGTGATCTTGCCTGTACCGCGCTTGATGAACACGCGCGCCACCGAACTCTTGCGGCGGCCGGTGCCGTAGTTGTAGTTGCCGATCATGCTGTCCCCGGAGGCTGTGTTTCGTTCTGCCACGCCAAGAAGTCCGCTGTCTCTCAGATCTCGAGCGGCTTGGGCTGCTGCGCCGAATGCGGATGGTTGGCGTCGGCATAGATCTTCAGTTTCTTGATCATCGCGTAGCCGAGCGGGCCCTTGGGCAGCATGCCCTTGACCGCGATTTCCAGCGCGCGGCCGGGAAAGCGGCCCTGCATCTTGCCGAACGAGGTCTCGTAGACGCCGCCGGGGTAACCCGAGTGCCGGTAGTAGACCTTGTCCTCGGCCTTGTTGCCGGTCACGCGGATCTTGCCCGCATTGACGACGACGATGAAGTCGCCGGTATCCACGTGCGGGGTGTACTCGGGCTTGTGCTTGCCGCGCAGGCGTCGCGCGATCTCCGCCGCGAGCCGACCGAGCACCTTGTCACTGGCGTCAACGACGAACCAGTCGCGCCGCACGTCCTGCGGCTTGGCGGAATACGTCTTCATCTTCGTCACTTCGATGTAGGCCGGATGCGGTCGGGATCGCCCGCACATTCGCAGTGTCCGCGATCGGATCGCGTGCGCCGGGTTCCCCAGCGTAGGCGCCGCGCGAGCCGATGCTGGCCGCCGGAAAGCCGCGTATTCTAGCCGCGGCAGCGATCGGGCTGCAAGCAGCGTCGTCCGGGACGGCCTCTCCCCGCTTTTTCGTCCGCCAGCTCGCCGGCCCGTCGCCGTCTTGGCGCAAGCCACAGTCTGCAGGAGCACGTATGGAATGCACAGTGCGCTGGGCCGGGCCGGCCGGCATGACGTTCGTGGTCGAGACGGGCAGCGGGCATCTGGTCACTATGGACGGCGCCCCGGAGGGCGGCGGCCGCAAGCTGGCGCCGCGGCCGATGGAGGTGGTGCTCGCCGGCACCGGCGGCTGCACCGCGTACGACGTCGTGCTGATCCTCAAACGCGGCCGGCACGACGTGCGCGGCTGTGATGTCCGCCTGAGCGCGGAGCGCGCCGCCGAAGATCCGAAGGTTTTCACGCGGATCGCGTTTCACTTCACGGTGCGCGGGCGCAATCTGAATCGAGCCGCCGTCGAGCGCGCGGTCCAGCTTTCGCACGAGAAGTACTGCTCCGCCACGGCCATGCTCGCGAAGACGGCCGAGATCAGCCACACGGTCGAGGTCGTCGAGGACGCCTGAACGCGCGGTGTCAGACGTAGTGCGCGGTCGTCGTCATCACCTTGGCTGCGAGCCGCATCGCGGCGCGTACCGGGAACGGCAACTCGACCCCGCCCATCGCCGTCGCCGTATGCGCGTGGTGGACCTCGTCCTTCTGCATCTGCTCGACGACCGCGCGTGAGGCGGTATCACTCGGAGGCAGACGGTCGAGGTGTCCCTGCAGGTGCGCTTCGACCTGCCGCTCGGTTTCGGCCATGAAGCCGAGGCTCGCGCGGTCGCCCAGCCGCGAGGCGACGAGCCCGATCGCGAATGCGCCCGCGAACCACAGCGGATTGAGCAGACTCGGGCGCCCGCCGAGTTCGCCGATCCGGCGCTGCGTCCAGGCCAGGTGATCGACTTCGTCGCGGGCGGCGGCCAGGAACGCTTCGCGCAGTTTCCGATCGCGCGCACCGAGCGCCTGCGCCTCGTACAGCGCCTGCGCGCAGACCTCGCCGACGTGATTGACGCGCATCAGCGCGGCCGACTCCCGCCGCTCTTCTTCGGAAAGCTCGTCCGACGGGGCCTGCGCCGGGTACGGCCGGGCGGCGACGGGTTCGGCGCCGAGCGTTCGCAGCGCGCGGTCGGCGATGCCGAGCAGTTGGTCGATGGGCGAGGCTGCCATCCTCATTCTGTCCGCCAAGTTCGAGTTCCTGTTGCACGAACGCTACAACAGCGGCCGCGGTTGAGTCCATGTCCGCATTGATCGACGACGGCGCGCCGCCCGCGCGGCTATCCTTCGCGACAAACCGTCACACCAAACCACGCTAGGAGACAGCAGATGATGCGCAAATCGGCGCTCGCCATCGCACTCGCGCTCGCATTCCCGATCGCCCACGCGCAGGGCAGCCCGACGCAGAGCGGCGTTCAACTGTACGGCATCCTCGACGTCGGCATGGAACGCGTCGACAATGGCGACGCGTCCGTGACGCGGCTGACGAGCGGCATCTCGACGGGTTCGCGCTGGGGCATCCGCGGCAGCGAGGATCTGGGTGGCGGCTATCGGGCGCTGTTCACGCTGGAAAGCCGGTTCGAGGTGGACACCGGAACGACGAGCAACCGCGGCGCGATCTTCTTCTGTCCCGACGCGCCGGCGCTGTGCCCCGGGGTCGTCGGCGCGTCGCCCGCGGTTCCCGCCCCGGTGGTCGGCGGCATGAGCGCGGTGAACTCGGCGCTGCTGCAGGCGGTCAGCACGGTCAACAGCGTCGGCGCACTCTTCGATCGGCAGGCCTTCGCCGGGGTGGTCACGCCGTACGGTGCGATCCTCGCAGGCCGCCAGTACACGCCGAACTACGAAGTGCTCGTCAAGTACAACTCGTTCGCCGATTCGTTCGCCGGCAACCCGGGCCAGATCGCGGCGATCAACATCCGCGCCAACAACGCGCTGCAGTACCGCGCCGAACTGAGCGGCTTCACGCTGTCGCTGATGTACGGCTTCGGCGGATCGGAAGGCAACCGCAGCGAGCGCACGACGGTCGGCCGCGGTGACGACTTCTACGGCGTCAACGTCCAGTACAACGCGCCGACGTTCGGCGTCGGGATCGGCTACAACCGCAACAACACGGTGACGTTCGCCGCACCGACCGAAAGCCGCAAGGGGCTCGAAACGTACAGCATCGGCGGGTCCGCCACGCTCGGCGGCGTCAAGCTCTTCGCAACCTATCTGAAGGCGAAGAACGAGAATCCGGTGCTGTCGCCGGTCGACGTCCAGAACATCGTGATCAGCACGGGCGGCAACCTCGCGGCGATCAACGCCATCCTCGGCGGCCTGTTGATCAACCGCTTCGACGTCGACGCGCTGCGCGGCGTGGTTGGACCGACGGACCTGAACGTGTACCACGTCGGACTGAACTGGACCGTCGGCAACGGCACGCTGATGGCCGCGTTGAACCAGTCGAAGGACTCGGCGCGCAGCCTCTGGGCGACGGCCGACGCGAGGGTCGATCAGATCGGGCTCGCGTACATGTACAACCTGTCCAAGCGCACGCAGCTCTACGGCGCGTACGCGGTCGCCAACAACAAGGACCAGGCGCGCATCGCGCTCGGCGCGGCGTGCTGCACCGGCGGCTGGACCACGGCGCCGGGCGAGGACAGCAAGTCGCTGCAGATCGGCATGCGGCACACGTTCTGAAGCGCTTTGCGTTGGATCAAGGGGCGCTGCGGGCGCCCCTTGTTTTTTCGGCGTCCGCCCCAAAGCCCGCGCCGGCAGCGGACCCGTGTTGCACAAACCCCACAACTCACGCCGATCAGGCAGTCGATTCCGCAGGCGTTCTTTGCTCTGTCATGGGTTCTTTGAAAGAATCGTCGCGGACTTCCGATGGGAGTTGCCAGTCGCGGTTGGCGATCGGAACGCAATGAAGAACATCCGAATCGCCGTCGGCTGATCTATCAACACATGTGGAGATACATATGAAAAAGTCGCTCATCGCACTTGCGGTCCTCGGCGCTTTCGCCGGGGCTGCCAGCGCGCAGTCGTCGGTGACGCTGTACGGCGTCGTCGACGTGAACGTGCAGCGCACCGACCCGAAAGCGGGCACGACGACGGACAACCCCGCCACGACCGGCGTCAACAGCGGCGGTCTGGCGGGACCTCGCTGGGGCATGCGCGGCAGCGAAGACCTCGGTGGCGGCATGCGCGCCATTTTCCAGCTCGAAGGCGGGTACAGCGTCGATGAAGGCACGCTGGGGCAAGGTGGCCGGCTCTTCGGCCGTCAGGCCTACGGTGGGTTGGCCGGCAACTTCGGTACGGTGGTGGCGGGTCGCCTCGCGACGTTCTCGTCCGGCACGGGGTCTTTCGACAAGTTCGGCTCGCTCGACCCGTTCCGCACCGGCTACGGTCTGGCCGGCTTCAACGCGACGATGTCGGGCGCCAACGCGCTGCGCGTCGACAACGCGATTGCCTATTTGACGCCAACCATGGGCGGATTCAGCGCCGGTATCGGCCACACCTTCCGTGCAAACGGCGGCGAACTTGCGGGTGGCAGCTCGAACAACAACAACGGCCAGTTCATGTATGCGAACTTCAGCGCGGGCCCGCTGTACGCCGTGCTGACGTACAACCGAATCAAACTGGGCGAGGTTGCCGGCGACCCGACGACGAAGCATCTGCAGATCGGCGCCTCGTACGATCTGAAGGTCGTCAAGCTGTCCGCCGCTTACGCGAAGGAAGACGATCAGTTCGCGCTGGCGACCACCTCGGCGCAGGCGGCCGGATCCGACGCCAAGGCGTGGGCGATCGGTGCCTCGGCGCCGTTCGGCCCGCATCGCGTTTTTGGCTCGTACCAGAAGCGCGACGTCGATTCGTTCGGCTCGACGCCGGAAGGCGATCGCAAGGTCTGGGCGCTCGGCTACGAGTACTCGCTGTCGCGCCGCACGACCTTCTACGCCGCCTACAGCGACGTGAAGGACGACGGCTCACTGAAGACCGCGAGTTTCGGTGGCCAGAAGCAGACCACGATCGGCCTGTTTCACTCGTTCTGATCGACCCGCTCGAAAGGTCGATGCAATCCCGGAGGCCGCCTCGTGCGGCCTCTTTTTTTTGCCCTTCCCCGGCAAAGCCGTCAGCGCACGCTTTGCCACCGTTGCGCGTACGACCGGTCCAGGTACGCGAGCCGCGCTCGTCGGGACACGATGTCCTCGTTCGTCCGCGCCTGCGCGTAGCGCCTGCAGTGTTCGGCGAACGCCGCGTCCGGCGCGGTGCGGCGCGCCGAATCGGCGAGCACGCGATCGACGACGAGCGCAAGCCGCTCGGTGTGCGCCGGCTGCGCCTGGATCAGCCCCGCGCGATGCGCCGCGGCCATCGCATCGGCCGCCATGCGCCGGTACGTCGTCCACTTGCCGCCGACGATCGAGATCAGGTTGCCGAATTCGGTCAGCACCGCGTGCTCGCGCGAGATCGCGGCAGTCGAGCCGGCTTCGCCCGGACCGTCCGGGTCGTACGCCCGCCGGTAGTGCGGCTGGCCGACCCCGATTGCGTCTGGAGTACGACGAAAGCTGTCCGCAGCTACAATTCGCAGGCAAGGCTCAAGCTGCAAGCGCGATGCGTACGTATACGGCGGTCATCGAATATTGTCCGGACACGAATCTGTACGTGGGCTACGTGCCTGGATTCCGAGGCGCACACAGCCAGGGCGCCACGCTCGACGAGCTGCAGGCGAATCTGCGCGAAGTCATCGCCATGCTGCTCGAGGACGGGGAACCCCAGCTCGAAACCGAATTCGTCGGTACACAGACTGTCGTCGTCTGATGCCGGGCGCTCCGGTACTGAAGCCCCGCGAAGTCATCGCGATCCTTGCCGCATTGGGCTTCGTCGAGGTCCGTCAGCGCGGATCACACAAGCAGTTCCGCCATGCCGACGGCCGGGCAACGACCGTCCCTGTGCATGCCGGCCGCGACATCTCGCCGATTTTGCTGCGCCAGATCGCCAGAGACATCGGCTTGACGGTTGACGAGCTTCTCCAGCACCGCTGAATCTGACGCTTATGCCGCCCCCGTGACACCGCTGCCGCGCGCGGCGATGTCGCCGCTGGGTCGCCGGTTTTGTCATCCTGACCCCGGCCGTGGGCCGGGGAAAGGATCGCCGCGCCGCGAAGCGCTGAGGCGCCTCGCCTGCGCCTTAAAGTGGCGCAGTACTGTCATCCCTGTCATCCCGACCCCGGCTTTCAAGCCGGGTGGAGGGATCTCCTTCTCGCGAAGGGCGGAGATTCCTCGCCTTCGGCTCGGAATGACGGGAGCAGCGTTGCGGCTTCGAATGACCAAGCCAAGCCCGGGTGGAATGACGCTGGCTTGTCATCCCGAGCGAACGCGAGGGATCTCCGCGCCGCGAGGTGCCGGGATTCCTCGCCTGCGGCTCGGAATGACAATGAAGTGCCGGCTTGGAATGGTAATGAAGTGGCGGGCTCGGGAATGGCAATGAAGTAGCGGCCGGGAGTAGCAAGGGAGCATTGGCGCGGAGCGACGGCGGTTGGCAGGTGTTACTGAGATTCGTCACTCCCGTAAGTTCGGAACAGAACCTCACGGCGGACCGTGAGCGCCTTTGCGGCGGCCACACCGGCGCGTGCAGCTTGGCATGCGCAGCGGTGTTCGGAGTGGGCGTTGACGGGGTACGGAGCGCACGGCCGTCGTGCCGCTCTCATTGAAGAAGCGAACCGTATGCGTGCGCGCGAGCGCCCTCCGCGTTGAGCACGCCCAGCCGCGCGCGCCGGTACAAAACGTCCTCGTTCGTCCGCGCCTGCGCGTAGCGCCTGCAGTGTTCGGCGAACGCCGCGTCCGGCGCGGTGCGGCGCGCCGAATCGGCGAGCACGCGATCGACGACGAGCGCAAGCCGCTCGGTGTGCGCCGGCTGCGCCTGGATCAGCCCCGCGCGATGCGCCGCGGCCATCGCATCGGCCGCCATGCGCCGGTACGTCGTCCACTTGCCGCCGACGATCGAGATCAGGTTGCCGAATTCGGTCAGCACCGCGTGCTCGCGCGAAATCGCGGCAGTCGCGCCGGCGCTGCCCGGGTCGAACAGCGGCCGCAGCCCGGCGAAGCTCGCGCGCACGTCGGCGGTCGAAATCGGCCGTGCGAGATATCCACGCGCGGTGTCGAGCATGAATTCGATCTCCTGCGGCGAAGGCTGCGGCTCCCACGGCGCATCGGGCCGCGGCCCGTCGGTGGTGCCGATCAGCAGCTTGCCGAGCCACGGGATCACGAACAGCACGCGGCCGTCGCGCGTCTTCGGGATCATCAGTGCCGCCGAACCGGGAAGGAATTCGCGATCGACGACGAGGTGCGACCCCTGGCTGACCGTGACGAGCTTGCGCGCGCCGGGATCGGCCAGCCGGCGCACGCCGTCGACCCACACGCCGGCGGCATTGAAAACGCAGCTCGTCGCGAGCTCGAAGCGCTCGCTGGTTTCCGCGTCGACCGCGCGCACGGCCGCGATTCGCCCGCTCTGCAGCCGCAGCCCCTCGCAGCGCACGTAGTTGATCGGTGTGGCACCCAGGGCGTACGCGGTCTGCATCAGCGCGATCGCCATCAGCGCGTCGTCGAACTGGCCGTCCCAGTACGACACACCGCCGCGCAATCCCTCGGGTCGGATCCCGGGCAGCCGCGCGAGCGTCTCGGCACGCGACAGCCACGTCGTCGGGCCGATGCTGCGGCTGGCGGCGAGCAGGTCGTACATGCCCAGCCCGATGCGCAAGAACGGCCGCTCGAGCGGCCGGTAGCACGGCACGACGAATTCGAGCGGATGAACGACGTGCGGCGCGATCGCGAGCAGGATCGCGCGCTCCTCGAGCGCCTCGCGCACGAGCTTGACGTTGCCCTGCGCGAGGTAGCGCACGCCGCCGTGGACGAGCTTGGTGCTGCGGCTGGACGTGCCCGAACCGAAATCGCGCGCCTCGATCAGCGCCACGCGCAGGCCGCGCGCGGCGGCATCCACCGCAATACCCAGGCCGGTGGCGCCGCCGCCGACGATCACCGCGTCCCACGGCTGCGGTTCGCGCAGCCGCGCGAGCAAGTCGGCGCGGTCAATCGGCTGGGGTTGCAGAGGACTCTTCATGTCGTGGCAGGCGCCGGCTCGCGGCGCCGTCGAGGCGGGACTATAGAGCCAGTGGACGCGCCCCGCGCTTGCCGGCAGACTCCGCAGCACAAGAATCCGACCCACGTCAAGGAGAGCCCATGTTGAAGTCCTTCCTCGCCGCGGCGGCGTGCGCGCTGCTCGCGCAATCGGCCGCCGCCCAGTCGTATCCGACCAAACCCGTGCGCATCGTCGTGCCGTTCCCCGCCGGCGGAACAACGGACATCGTCGCTCGCCTCGTCGGCACGGAGCTGCAGAAGATGTGGGGCCAGCCGGTCGTCATCGAAAACCGCGGCGGCGCAGGCGGCAACATCGGCACTGAGGTCGTCGCCAAGTCGCCGGCCGACGGCTACACGCTGCTGATGGGCACGGTCGGCACGCACGCGATCAACCTGCCGCTGTACACGCAGGGCGGTGGCAAGCTGCCGTACGACCCGATCAAGGACTTCGCGCCGATCACGCTCGTGGCGGCGGTGCCGAATGTGATGGTGGTGCCGGCGTCGCTGCCGGTGAACTCGGTGCAGGAGTTCATCGCGCTGGCGCGCTCCAAGCCGGGCCAACTCAACATGGCCTCGAGCGGCAACGGCACGTCGATCCATCTTTCCGGCGAGTTGTTCAAGAGCCTGACGAAGATCTACATGGTGCACCTGCCGTATCGGGGTTCGGCCCCCGCCGTACAGGATCTGATCGCGGGCAACACGCAGGTGATGTTCGACAACGTGCCGTCGGCGCTGCCGCACATCCGCAGCGGCCGGCTGAAGGCGCTTGCGGTCACCTCGCGCGAGCGCGCACCCGCGCTGCCGAACGTGCCCACGATCGAGGAGGCCGCGGGCCTGAAGGGCTTCGACGCGACGTCCTGGTTCGGGCTGTTCGCGCCGGCCGGCACGCCGCGCGAGATCGTCGCAAAGGTGCATCAGGACGTCGTCAAGGTGCTGAGCGCGCCCGAAATGCGCGAGCGCTTTCTCGGTCAGGGCGCCGCACCGGTCGGCAATACGCCGGAGCAGTTCGCCGCGTTCATCCGCAGCGAAATCGACAAGTGGACGCAGGTCGTGAAATTCTCCGGCGCGAAGGTCGACTGAAGGCTGGCGCGCTGCTCGCGCGCAAGGAACTCGCCCGCGCGCGCGCTCTCGAGGCTCTCGGTTTCTACCAGGCGCTGCTGCGCGCGCTGGTCGAGCTGTTCGGCATGGCGCACCGTCCGGAGCGCTTCGACAACCGCCGCGAAGCGGCGCGTTGCGGTGCAGGCTCACGTCACGCAGTGACGTGAAGCGCGCTTCGCGCGCGTGCCGCAGCCACTTCGGGCTGCGCTACGTGCACGGCGACTTCCCGCCGGAGGTGCAGCGCCGGCTCGCGCACTTCGCCCTCGTACCGGACGCGCATTCGCTGGCGGGTCGCATCGACGAGATCGTCGCCGCGATCCAAACGCAGCATGCGGCGCTTACGGCGCAGAATCGCGCGGCGCCGTGACGCGCTCGACCATCGCGCGCAGCGCCGCGATCTGCGCGCCGCTTTTGATCGCGTAGTCGGGTCCCGTATAGCCCCACCAGTCCCAGCAGCCGAGCGGATTGTTCGGCAGCCAGGCGAGCAACCAGTTGGGCCGCACCGGCTTGACCTGCGGATACAGCACGATCGTGTCGTTGGCGGCCGCCCAGTCGTTGTAGCCGGCGTCGCGGACGAAGGCTTCGCCGACATCCTGTACTCCCTGGCGGCAGCCGTGCAGCGCGACGTGCACGCGGCAGCGCACGCCTGCCGCACATTGTTCCGGCACGAACACGTATCCCTCGCGGTCGAGCGAACTGAGCAGCCAGGCGCGCCGCCACGGCGAAAGAAACTCGCCCTGCCGGAAGCGTTCGAGCCGGCCGCGGCCGTGGCGTCCGCTGGTCGCGGTGCCGTACAGGTACTCCAGCATGCGCGCGGCCGCGTCGTCGCCGCAGCGGTTCAGGTAGGGACTGGCGTTGGCTTCGCACGCCGCACCGCTCGCGCGCGTGGGCATTCCATGGCCGAGCCCGGGCACGAACTCGAAGTGTGTTCCGGCGGGGTTGAAGTGCGCGAAGAAGTCGCGCGCCGCTTCGACGACGGTCCGTGCGACGACCGCGTCGGCGCCGCCGGCGAGCAGCCATGCGCGCGTTCGCTTGAGGTTCTCCGTCGAATCGATCCAGCGCAGCGCGGCCAGCCGCCGCGCTTCCGCGATCGCCACCTGCGCATCCGGTGCGCCCCGCGAACAGGTGTCGAGCGCGCGCCGCGGATCGCCGGCAGCGCAGCGGTACGGCCCGCCGGCAACGACGCCGACGCCGCGCACGAGCGCCGAGTGCGCGACCGCGAACTGCACGGCCATGTAGCCGCCAGCGGACAGTCCCGAGACCGTGACCTGGGCCGGATCGGCGCCGTACGCGCGCAGCGATCCGACGTCGTCGGCGCATGCGACGAGCACAGCCAGCACCGCAGCCACGCCGATAATGCGGTGCTTACGCAAGGATCCGTCCACGATGCCTCCCGAACGTCAAACGCCCTGGCTGGCTGGCCTGCTCGCGGCGACGATCGTCGGGCTGATCGTCTCCGGCTGGCAACCGTACGATCGGCCGACCTGGCTGCTCGAGGTCGCGCCTGTGCTGATCGTCGTGCCCCTGCTCGTCGCCACGCGGCGGCGCTACCCGCTGACCACGCTACTGTACGGTCTGATCTTTCTGCATTCGCTGGTGCTGATCGTCGGCGGCGCCTACACCTATGCGCGCGTGCCCGCCGGCTTTTGGGTGCAGGAGGCGTTCGCGTTGTCGCGCAATCCGTACGACAAGCTGGGGCATTTCATGCAGGGTTTCGTTCCGGCGATCGCCGCGCGCGAAATCCTTCTGCGCGGCGAATTCGTGCGCGGCCGGCGCATGCTCGCCTTCCTGTGCGTGTGCGTGGCGCTCGCGGTCAGCGCGTTCTACGAGCTGATCGAATGGTGGGCCGCGCTTGCGCTCGGCCAGGGCGCAGACGAATTTCTCGGCACGCAAGGCGACCCGTGGGATACGCAGTCGGACATGTTCCTGGCGTTGATCGGCGCATCGCTCGCGCTCGCCATGTTGTCGCGGCCCCACGATCGCGCGCTGCAGCAACTGCCTCCGGTCGGCCGCTGATGGCCGCGCGGCAAACTTGAGCCCGCGCGTCTCGTGAATAGTCGACGCATCGATTACGTTTTCAGCCATTCCGCGCGCGCTGTCATCTGATTAACTTCAGACGCGTTGTCAGGCGAAGCAGACGCGGGAAACGACGGAGCTGAAGATGCTGATGCGCGTGCGCGAACAGGGCGACGAAGTCCACATCGATCTGACAGGCGTTGCCGGCCGACAGCAGCGCGTGCTCAAGGCGCTGACTGAATGCCGGCGCGACGCCGGCGGAGCGGGCGAGCCGCTGGACCGCGCCGACGTTTCGGTCCGCGCCGGCGCGAACGACATGCACATCCGGTTGAAGGGTCGCAACGGTGTGCGCTTCGAGGCGATGACGATCTACCGCTGCCTGCGCCAAGCCCTCATCGAGCGCCCCGCCGATCCGCCGGGCGCCGTGGCCGCCGGGTAGCGGCGCCAGGTTTTCCGAACTACGGTCGGCTGGTCGCCCCCGGCAGCGAGTCGGGTTCGCTTATTGGGCGTTACCCCAGGCTCGTGATACCGCCCCCGCGCATGTTCATTTCGCCGTTGCACACGCCGGTTCCGTCATCCCGACCCCGGCCCTGAGTCGGGGGAGGGATCCGACGTGGCGGGCTGCGGAGATTCCTCGCCTTCGGCTCGGAATGACAATGGGATGCGGGCTCGGAATGACGTCTTGCTGTCATCCCGACTCCGGCGGCAAGCCGGGGGAGGGATCTCGACGCGGCGAGCTGCGGAGATTCCTCGCCTTCCGCTCGGAATGACAGTGGGATGCGGGCTCGGAATGACGGGGGATGCGGGCTCGGAAATCGGAATGACGAGGCATGCGGCTCGGAGTGACGACGGGTGAGGGATACGACGGGCGGGCGGTTGGCACGTGTCACGGCGACTCGTAATGCTCGAGACCGTGGTGCCGCCGGTCGCTAGAAGGCGAGCTTCAGACCAGCCGTCAACAGCTTGGCCCGACGGCGATCGGGCTGAACAGCCCACGAGAAATCGACGAAGAGCTTTTCCGGACGCAACGCGTAGCGCGCGCCGATGCCGAGCCAGGCCGCTTCGCGGTCGTCGCCGTAGAGTTCCGCGCCGAAGTCGAATCCGCCGGCGCCGGTCCACTCGAGCGCCAGCGCCCACGCCGTCGCGTCGACCCGCTGCGATTGCGAGCGGCTCCAGCCAAGGTTGGCGTGCAGCAGCAGACGCTTCGCCAGCGGCATCGACATGACCGCGGCGAGCGCCGTCGTCTCGTGCCTCAAGCTTCCGCCCGGCGCCCGTTCGCCGCCGATCGAGTATGCGAGCGTGACGCCGATTTCGTCGTCGCCGAGTTCCCGCAGCCACGTCTTCCCGGACAGGGCGGCTGCGGTGAACCGGTCCGACTCCGACCGCGTCCATCCGCCACCGAACGCCAACTGCGTGCGGGCGCCCACGCCGCAACCCGGCTGGACCCATCCGCCCGTCTGCGCCGGCGCCGCCCCCGACGTGTGGCGCAGCAGATAGGACTCCAGTTCGCATTTGCCGGCGGCCAGTACGCCGGCGTCTTCGGTCGCGAACGGTCGCCCCGCCAGCGCCGGCAATGCGGCAAGCGCGAGCAGTGCACCGGCGAGAAGGCGGGCGGCGCGCATCGTTCAGAACCGGTACGACAGTCCGAGCGACACCACCGGATACGCCTTGAAGTCGTCGACGGCGTCGCGGAACTGCGCTTCCTCGGCACGCAGGTCGTTCTGCAATTGCGTGCACACCGGCGCGGGCAGCGACGGCCCGCAGGTGCCGGTGAGGCTCGCACGGGTCTTCTGGAACATCACGCCGAGATCGATGCTCGCGCCGAAACCCGCTGCGCCGCGCGGCGCCGAGCCCCAGCCGATGCCAAGATAGGGGCTCGTCTTGTCGAAGCGCACGCGGCCGTCGAGCGTGCCGACATCGGCCGAGTTGTAGGGCACGCCGTTGATCTCGATCGTGCTGCCGTCGCCGCGTCCGGTGAAATCGAAGCGATTGTCGTTGTAGGCCACACCCGCCGAGATGCGGAAGCTTCCGGCGAACGGGTGCAGATCCGCGAGCGCGAAAACCGTGCCGAACTTGAGTTTGGCGTCGTAGCGGATGCCCGATTCGGTCTGATCGCGCGATAACGATCCGCCGTTGGCCCACAGGCGGGCCGCGAAGCGGTCCGCCAGCGGCCAGCCGAATTCGGCGCCGAGTCCGGTCGTTCCGCCTTTGACGGCGATCGTTTGCGCGGCCGCCGGCGTGGCGGCGCTGATCAGCAGCGCGGCGAGCGCCGCGTGGGTGCGTCTTTGCATCCTCAACCTCGTTGTCGTGCGTGGCGCCGCACGCAGGCGTCGGCCGTCATTGGCCGCCGAGCACGATAGTGACGCACACGGCCGCGTGATCCGGAAAGATGCGGC
Organism: uncultured Burkholderiaceae bacterium; assembly: GCA_964539745.1. Lineage (GTDB taxonomy): Bacteria > Pseudomonadota > Gammaproteobacteria > Burkholderiales > Burkholderiaceae_F > DSNY01. The sequence continues at coordinate 57,747 of CAZIJU010000007.1, forward strand.
CCAAGTCCGCCCCAATCGGGTCGGCGCCCTGCAGCGCCGGGCGGCGGCGCTCCATCAGATGGTCGGCGAAGATCTCGACCGCAGCGACGTACCCGATCGCGCGCGCCGATTGCGCGACGAACTCCTCGGACACCAGCACGTGGTCGATCCGCTCCGGCTCGCCGCCGTGCAGGACCGTGAACGCGACGTCGCGCGCACGTTGCGGGGCGGGCCGTCGCACCACGTCGAACGCATCGAACAGCATGCAGTCGCGCTGCGGGCGGTCGTCGGACTTCCAGGACGTGTCGGCGACGATCTGCGTGGTCACCGCGCCCGGCGCGTCGTTGAAGTCGCCGGCGACCAACAGCGGCGCGCGCGAACCGAGCGTGGCTTCGACGACGAGCCGGCGCAGCGCCGCCGCCTCGGCGCCGCGGATGATCAGCGAACGAAGCTCGCCGCGCGCCTCGGCGTACGGGTCGTCGGGTCGCTCGCCGTCGACGAATTCCGGGCGGCGCGACTTCAGGTGCACGTTCAGCAGCGTCAGCGGCGTGCCGTCGGGCAGCGGCACCGTCGCGCGCAGCAGCGGCCGCGAGAACTGCGTGTGCTGGCCACGCTCGGGCACCGGCACCGCACAGCCCGGCGGCAGGTCGGCGATCGACTCGACGCGCGGCTGCCACGGCTGCCGCCAGACCAGACCGACCCGCGGCTTCGCATTGTTCTCGTCCGCGAGCGGCACGGCAAAGCCGAAAGCGCGCCCGCGGCTTGCCGTCTGCCGAACCACGTCCGACAGTGCCTGCTCATGGAAGACCTCCTGCACCAGCACGAAATCGGCCGCGAGCCGGTCGAACAGCGTGGCGAGCCACTGCGTCTTCGCGATGTACTCGTCCGGCGTGTACGGCGCGAAACCGTCGTACGTGCGCCGCCCGGCCAGCGCGAGGTTCAGACAGTTGATCGTCGCGATGCGCAGCGTATTCACTCGATCAAGCGGCTGCGGCCGGTCTGCGCTCTTCCATCAGCGCGAGCAGGTTCGAATCGGGGTCCCGGAAGAACGCCATCCACAGTTCGTGATCGGGCATCCTGGCGACGAGGTGCGGCGGCTGCTCGAAGTACACGCCGGCGGACGTCAGCCTCGCGACCATGGCGTCGATGGCGGCCACCCGCAGGTAGATGCAGAACGCGGCCTGCCCCGGACCGCGCGGCTCATGCCCGCCTTCGAGCATCAGCCGCACCCCCGCGCAGTCGAAGAACGCCAGATCGCCGAAGCGGAACAGCGGCGCAAGCCCCAGCGTGTCGCGATAGAAGCGCTCGGCGCGGTCGGCGTCCGACACGTGCAGCGCGATCTGGCCGATCGGGCCGAGTCCCGCGCTACCCATCGCATCATTCCTCGCTCTCGTCGAAGCGCGGCTTGCGGACGAAACCGCGCGCCTCGGCGCTGCCCTGGTAGCCGCCCGACTTTCGCTGGCGCTCGGCGCCGCCGCGCTCGCTGCCCGTGCGCGGTCGCGGCGTGGTCACCTCCATCAATTGGATCACGAGCCGCAGCGCCTTGTTGACCGAGGCGTCGCCGCGGAAAACGCGCGCCACGTCGGGGTCGAGCGTCACCGTGAAGCCGCGCGCGTGACCGTCCTCGCCGCGCGTGTGCTTCGGGCGCGGCACGCGCTGGTACGGGTCGCCGTAGGCTTCGCGCGGCGGCCCGGGCGGTCGGGTGCGCGTCGCGCCGCCCGTCTCGTTGCTGCGGAACGGCTTGCGCGGCGCCCGCTCGTCGCGCGTACCGCGCGTCGCGCCGCCTTTGCCTGCGAACTTCTTCATGTTCGACCTCGTTTGCGCAGCGCACGTCGTCGGCGCGCCTGCGACGGAATACGGCATCGCGGCGCGCCGGGTGCAACTGTAGCGCGACCCGCAAGAAAAGACGCCGCCGTCCTGTCGGACGGCGGCGTCCGTTCACGAGCGCAAACGGCTACGCGGCTTTCTTCTGATCGCGCAGCTCGCGCCGCAGGATCTTGCCGACGTTGGTCTTCGGCAGATCGGTGCGGAACTCGATGTACTTGGGCTTCTTGTAGCCGGTCAGGTGTTCCTTGCAGAACTCCTGCAGGTCGCGTTCGGTGAGCGCCGGGTCCTTCTTCACGACGAACAGCTTGACGGCCTCGCCCGAGTGCTCGTCGGGCACGCCGACCACCGCGCACTCGAGCACGCCGGGATGCATCGCGACCACGCCTTCGATCTCGTTCGGGTACACGTTGAAGCCCGATACCAGGATCATGTCCTTCTTGCGATCGACGATCTTCGTGTAGCCCTCGGCGTCCATGATGCCGATGTCGCCGGTGCGGAAGAAGCCGTCGGGCGTCATCACCTTCGCGGTCTCGTCGGGACGGTTCCAGTAGCCCGCCATCACCTGCGGGCCGCGGATCGCGATTTCGCCGGTGCTGCCCACCGGCAGCTTGTTGCCGGCGTCGTCGAGGATCGCGATTTCGGTCGACGGCACCGGCAGCCCGATCGTGCCGGTGAACTTGTCGGTATCGGTGCGGTTGGCGGTGGCCACCGGCGAGGTCTCCGACAGTCCGTAGCCTTCGGCGATCGGGCAGCCGGTTACTTTCAGCCAGCGCTGCGCGACCGCTTCCTGCACCGCCATGCCGCCGCCGGCGGTCAGGATCAGACGCGAGAAGTCGAGCTTCTTGAAGTCCTCGTTGTTCAGCAGCGCGTTGAACAGCGTGTTGACCGCCGGGAAGACGTGGAACTTGTATTTCGACAGTTCCTTGACGAAACCGGGGATGTCGCGCGGGTTCGGGATCAGCAGGCACTGCCCGCCGATGCGCATCGACATCATCGCGCACACCGTCAGCGCGAAGATGTGATACAGCGGCAGCGCCGTGACGGTCAGCGGATGCTCGCCGGGTTTGAGCTTCTTGAGCGCCGGCTGGTACCAGGCCTCGGACTGCAACATGTTGGCGATGATGTTGCGGTGAAGCAGCGTCGCCCCCTTGCTGACGCCGGTGGTGCCGCCGGTGTATTGCAGGAACGCGACGTCGTCGTGGCCGACGTCGACCGGCTTGAGCGTCATCCGGTGGCCTTCGGCCAGCACCTCGAGGAAACGCTGCGCGCTGGGCAGCGAGTACTCGGGCACCATCTTCTTCACGTTGCGCACGACGAAATTGACGATCAGCCCTTTGACGAAGCCGAGCATGTCGCCCATCGCGCAGACGACGACGGTCTTGGTCGGCACCTTGTCGAGCACCTGCTGCAGCGTGGTCGCGAAGTTCTCGAGGATGAAGATCGCCTCCGCCCCCGAGTCCTTGAGCTGATGCTCGAGCTCGCGCGGCGTGTACAGCGGATTGACGTTCACGACCGTGCAGCCCGCGCGCAGCACGCCGGCAAGCACCACCGGGTACTGCAGGATGTTCGGCAGCATGATCGCCACGCGCGTGCCCTTGCCGAAACCCTTCGCTTGCAGCCAGGCGCCGACCGCCGCCGACTGCTCGTCGAGCTGGCGGTACGTCAGCGTCGCGCCCATGCAGGTGTAAGCCGGCAGCGCGCTGTACTTCCGGAACGCCTCTTCGAGCAGCTGCACCAGCGACTTGTACTGGTTGTAGTCGATGTCCGCCGGCACGCTTGGCGGATAGTTTTTTAACCAGAAGCGGTCGTTGGCTCCCATCGATGTCTCCTTTGCGTGTTTGTCTGTCTGCTGTTCGCGCGGCCCGTTGCGGGCAGGCGCGCCGATGATAGCCCGCGGACCGCGGCCTGGACCCGCATCGGCGCGGCGCGCGGCGCGCGGCCGGCCTCCGCGTAAACCCTGATCGGCGCGCGCGGCTGCGGCCGGGGCCGCGCCGCGTCAGCCGCCCGCCGTCGGCGCGAGCGCGCGCAGCGCGGCGTCGCGTTCGGGCCTGGCCAACGCAGCCAGCCGCCTGACCTCGGCGTAGAAGCGGCGCAGATCGCCGCCCTGCCGCTCGAGCAGCGCTTCGAACGCCGGCACGAGATCGTTGTACGCGCCAACCGCAGCGAGGTGCGCGTTGCCGAGCGCCTGCGCGAAATACCGGTCGTAGCCCGTCCAGCCATCCCAGCGCGTGTCCCTGATCCGCGCGTACTCGCGCTGCAGATCCGCGAAGATCGCAAGCTTGCGCGCCCGCCTCTCGGCGTCGGTTCCGTGCGCGTAGGCTTGCTCGAGCCGCCGCCGATGCGCCAGCAGCAGCTCGACGAAGTCGGTGCGGCGCGCCTCGAATCGCGCGTATTCGGCGCGCAGCGCCTCGATGCCGTGCGCCGCGAGCCAGCGGCGCACGCCGATGCGCTCGACCGCCGTGGCGAAGCTTTCGTTGAAAACCGTGTCGTCCTTCACGTAGACGACCTGGTGCGCCAGCTCGTGGAAGATCATCCGCGCGAGCTCGCCGTCGGGATAGCCGATGAACGTGTTCAGCAGCGGATCGCCTCCGAGCCAGTCGAGCCAGCCGAGTGTCGAGTACGCCGGCACCGGTCCGACGTAGACGTCGTAGCCTTCGGCGCGCAGCGCGTCGGCCAGCGCCTGCGCCGCGCCGCGGTCGAAGTAACCGCGATAGGAAGCGCAGCCGAAGAGCGGGTAGCACCAGCTCTTCAGGCGCAGCGACAGCTCCGGCGCGGCGAACACGTTCCAGACGACCGCCGGCCGTTTCAGGTCGGCGTAAGCGGTATAGCTGCGATTGTCGGGCAGGGCGAGTTCGCCCGATGCGAACGCGCGGATCGCGCGCGCGCGCTCGAGCCGTTGCTTGAGCGACTGCGGCGCGTCCGGGTCGGCGAGCCAGTCGTCGATCGGGCGCGCCGCGGCGAGCATCGACAGATGCCCGCTTGCGGCCTGCGCGTAGTAGCCGAGCGTGCTGCAGCCGGCGCCGGCGGCCACCAGCGCGGTGAGCGCGAGCGCCGCGCAGGCGCGGCCGAAGTTCGTTCTGGGCATCAGCCGACGGAGCCGGGTAATCACGGCGCCGATTCTGCCCGACCGCGCGGCCCGCAGTCAGCAGCGCGGCGACATGGCCTGCACGCGGCGCAGTTTGCCGCTTCTCGCGTCGCGCTGCGGGCCGATGCGCTCGATCGCCACGCGTACGTGACCGAGCCCCTGCGCGGCAAGATGCGCGCGCAGCGCATGCAGCACGCGTCGTCGGCATCCGCGCTCGCCGCGCCCGATCCGCACGCCGAGCACGCCAGGGTCCGGCTGGACGAGTTGAAAGTCGTTGACGCCCGCCTCTTCCTCCATCACCGTGCACAGCGCAAGCGGCAGCAGCTTGACCGGCGCGCCGTCGGCGCGCGAATACACGAGCACGTCGTCGTGCCGCCCTTCGACCGTCATCGAAGGCAGCGCGCAGCCGCACGGGCAGGCGTGGCGATCGAACGTCACCGAGTCGCCCAGCACGTAGCGGATCAGCGGCTGCACGCGATTGACGAGGTTGGTCAGCAGTACCGTGTGCGAAGGCACGCCGGGCGGCACCGGGCGATACTCCGCGTCGACCGGCTCGAGCACGACCCAGTCGGCGTTCAGATGCAGCCGGCCGCGCGGGCACTCCCAGCCGATCGACAGGAACTCGGAAGCGCCATAGCCGCTGCGCACCGCGCAGCCGAACACCCGCGCCAGCCGCGCGCGCACCGGCGACGGCAGGCACTCGCCGCCGGTCCAGAGCTCATGCAGCGCAAGCCGCAGCCGGCCCGCCTCCTGTTCGTCGGCCAGCATTTCGGCGGCGGTCGGATAGGTCGCGAGAAGCGCCGGCTGATAGTCGTTCAGTTCGGCGACCAGCCCGGCGACCGGCTGCAGCAGCGAGAACGCGCGGGTCGCCGGCGCAAGCCACGGATACATCAGCACGAGCCGCCGCAGCGTGGCGATGCCGGCGAAGTGCCCGTCGATCGCCGCCACCAGCGCATAGCGCTGCGCCGGCGCCCACGCGGCCGCTGCGCCTGCGGCGGAATTGGCGGCGCGGAAACGCAGCAGTTCGAGCGCGTCGTAGACCGCGAGCGCGCGGCCGTCGTGAACGAAGTAACCGGGTTCGCCCGTCGTTCCCGAACTGCTCCACACCGCATAGCGGCCGAGGAACGGCCGGCCGATGCGGCGCGGATCTGCGACGAAGCGTGCCACGCCCGCACGCGTGACCGCCGCATCGGTGACGATCTCGTCGAAGTGATGCATCAGCGCGCGTTTGTGAACGATCGGAAGCTCGCCGAGCACGAGCGCGTCGGTCGGCGGCAGATCGCGGTACAGCGCGCGGTAATAAGGCGAATACGCGCGCGCGAACTCGATCGTCGCGCGCAGCCGCGCGTCGCGTCGCGCGGCGATTTCCTCCGCCGGCAGCCGTCCGCCGAGCCACGTTTCCCACCCGGCCTGCGCCGCATACAGCGGATCGACGAACGGCACCGCCGGCGCCGTCCGCGGCACCGGATCGCCACGGCGTCGTCTACGCCACGACTTCGATGTATCGAAATCCGGGCTCATCCGGGCTCGTCCGCCTTAACGCACTGAACCGACAAGCGCGGTGTCGTTGCCTGCTGCGTGGCCCGCTGCAGCGCCATGGCCGGCCCTCGCCTGCCCGACCCGTCGCCGAGCTGCGCCGTGCCGCGGGCAATCGGTCCGCGGCAGCCGGCCGCTCGCGATGCAACCTGCACGGTTTCGCAGTGTGCTGCGCATCCGCGCGCTGCGCGTATGCCGCATCGGCGCGACCGGGAGTACCGGCGGGCGCCGGTCCGCGGTCCCTGCGCCGAACTCGCCGAGAAAGGCACGGCTTTTCCGCCTTTGTAGGAATCCCTCCGACACTACAGTGCAAGCGCGTCGGGAGGAAGCCATGGCAACGAGCATTTTGCGCGATACACAAACCGCCGACCTCGCTAGGCGGCTCGATCCGATCACTTCGCGCCTGTGGATGCTTCGGGGCGGTGCGGCGGCGCTGCCCGCCGACCGCCTCGCTGCCGAAATCCTGCTCGCACCCCGGGCGTCCGAAAGCGACGACGAGACGAAGCTGCTGCCGCCGATCGGCGTGGCCGTGCTCCTGCATTAAAACCGTCGACCTGTTTACACACTGGCACGGGCGCCGCCGGCGATCGTGACGCCGGTCAATGCCGCGCGTCTTGCGCAGCGCGAACGATGCATTGCACGGTGCGCCGTACGCGGGGCGCCCGCTTCGATCGCCCGGCGCAGATCGTCCGCCTTGCGACGCATCGTTGGTCCACGCATCGGCCGACGCTGCAGGTCTGCCGATGCCTTGCACGCGAGGGCGCGGCATCGGCCGCGCGTCGTGCCCCGCAACACCGATGCGTGTTTCGCAACGCAAGCGTCTGCCGGCGTTCGTGCATGTCGAGTCCGGGCGACTGCACGCGGCGCGCGCAGCGCGGCCGACCGAGCGCCGCGCCGGCGCCGAAGTTAACCTCGATCAAACCGCGGTCGCCCGCGTCGCGTAGGGTAAGCGCATAAAGCAGCAGACGAAGGAGCATGCCATGGCGACCATCCCAACCGTCGAAACGGACGACGCGCGCATCGTCGTGCGACCCGAAGGCTTCTACTGGCTTGCCGACGATGGCCGATGCGAGGTCGGCCCGTTCGCAACCGCAGCCGAAGCGGCGGCCGACATGCGCTCAGCCGAGGAAAACGAGCTCGCCCCGGACGAAACGCGCGAGGAAGCCGAGGCGGAGATCGGCATCGCGGACTGGATCGACCCGGAAACGGGGCTGCCCGCCGAGGAGGCGAGCACGCACATCGAGGACCACTGAACCCGCAAGACGCGGTCGAGCCGCGACACCGACGCGGACGACGTGGAGGAAGAACAGGACGCTGCGCGGTGACGACCGATCACGCGACGGATGCGCCGCCGCCGGCCTTTCGCTCCACCGTGCTCCCCGGCGCGCTCGACGGCCGCGCACCTGCGCCGGAGCCCGCGCCGGCCGCTCGCGTGGCCGCCGGCGCGTTGCGCGGCCGTCGCTGGCGAATCACGCGCAACACGCGCGTTTCAGGTGCCGTCGACGACGAGCAGCGGCACGCCCCGCTCGGCCGCGAGCTGAACCCAGTCCGCAAGCACCGCCTCGTCGGGCCGACCTGGCAGGCCGCCCGATTTCGCCGCCGCGGGCGCAGCCAGAACGCTGCTCGGAACGACGATCAAGCCCTCGCGCGTCGTTTGCAAGGCCGCCGCGACGGCGCGCGCGGTGGGAGCGCAGCGAATCCGGCGCGCGCTCGCCGGCAAGTCGTGCGCCGCATCGTGCGCGGCCTCGAGCACGATCAGCGCTTCGCCCGCGGCGGTGGCGATCTGCAGTGCGACCGCCTGCGCAGCCTCGTCGGGGCGCGTCGCGACGACGACGACCGGGCCGCGCGCGCGGCGCAGGTGCCGCGGCAGGATCAGATGGCCCGCAGCCGGCACTCCGCGCGGCGGCATCCAGCGCGCGAACGGATCCGCCGGTTCAAGCAGCGCCAGCAGATCGGCCGCCGTCGCGCGCGCCAACCACGCCGCAGGGTCGCCGCGCAGGATCTCGAACTCGCACTGCACGCCCGCGCGCGCGGCTGCCGCGCGCAGCCGCCGCTGCGCCGCCGACGCGATCGCGACGTAGTCTTCAAGCAGCCGCCCGGGCTCGAGCGGACGCCATACCGCACCGAGTCCGATCTCGCGCGCAAACGGCAGTCGCGCGTACTCGTACAGCGCGCTGTTTTCGTGAAAGAACGCGAACAGTTCGGCGTCGAGCCAGCGCGCCAGCGCCGCCGCGGCTTCGACTGCGCGCTCGGGCGCCTCGCCGGCGGTCAGGTTCAGCACGACGCGCCGGAATGCGATGCGATCGGTGGTCATCGACGAATCCTTCGCGCGCTCAGGACACGGTGTCGTCGCCGCGCGGCAGCGGCCGCACGCGCGCGAACTCGCGCAGCCGCGACTCGACCCGCGCGTTGACGGTGCCGGACGGGAATGCGCCGTCGGGGCCGCGCTCGCCGGCCGGCACGCCGGTCAGCAGCGCGATCGCCTCGTCGACGGTGCGAATCGGCCATACCGCGAAGCGGCCCGCGGCGCAGGCTTCGATCACGTCCGCGCGCAGCATCAGATGCTGGACGTTCGACTCCGGAATCAGCACGCCCTGCGTGCCGGTCAGCCCGCGCGCGGCGCACAGGTCGAAGAAGCCCTCGATCTTCTCGTTGACGCCGCCGATGGCCTGCACTTCGCCCGCCTGGTTGACCGAGCCGGTCAGCGCCAGATCCTGGCGCAGCGGCAGATCCGCGAGCGCCGACAACAGCGCACACAACTCGGCCGTCGACGCGCTGTCGCCTTCGACGCCGCCGTAGGACTGCTCGAAGACGAGGCTCGCATGCAGCGACAACGGCACGTCCAGCGCGTAGCGCCCGCCCATGAATCCGGCGAGGATCAGCACGCCCTTGGAGTGGATCGGCCCGCCGAGCGCGACTTCGCGTTCGATGTCGACGAGCTTGCCGGCACCGGGGCGAACGCGCGCGCTGATCCGGTTCGGCCGGCCAAACGCATAGCCGCCCAGCTCGATCACCGACAGGCCGTTGACCTGGCCGACGCGGGCTCCGCGGGTGTCGATCAGCGCGATCCCGCGCAGCGTCGATTCGAGCAGGCGCTCGCGCACGCGGCTTGCGCGGCGAATCTGTTCGGCGATCGCGCGCTCGACGTCGGCGGCGCCGACGACCGCGCGGCCGGCCGCGCCCGCCCAGAAGTCGGACTCGGCGAGCAGGTCGCGCAGCGGGTCGACGCGCAGGCTGAGCTTGGCTGCGTCGTCGGCCTGCCGGCTGGCGCGCTCGATCACGCGCTCGACCGCGGCGCGGTCGAAAGGACGCAGTCTTGCCTGCTGCGCGATCGACGCGACGAGCCGCGCATACGCGGCTTCGTTCGCCGCGCCGCGGTCGAACGAGTCCTCGAAGTCGGCGAGCACCTTGAAGTGCTCGGCCAGTTCCGGGTCATACTCGGCGAGCAGGTAGTAGAGCAGCCGCTCGCCGTACAGCACGATCTTGACGTCGAGCGGAATCGGATCGGGCTCGAGCGAGACGGTCGTCGCCAGGCCGAGCAGGTCGTCGATCCGTTCGATCTTGATTTGCTGCGAGCGCAACGCGCGCTTCAACGCGAGCCAGCTGAAGGGTTCGATCAGCACGCTGCGCACGTCCAGCAGCAGGTAGCCGCCGTTGGCCTGGTGCAGCGCGCCGGCCTTGAGCCTGCGGAAGCTCGTCACCATCACGCCGCGGTGCCATTCGTGCTCGATGCGGCCGACCAGGTTGCCGAGCGTCGGATGCAGTTCCTCGACGACCGGCGCGCCCGGCGCATCGGCTGGGTGCGTGACCAGAACGTTGACCTCGTAGCGGTCGAGCGGACCGGTGGTCGCCCACTCCTCCTCGCCCTCGCCGTCGCCCGTCTGCGGCGGCGCGATGAACGCGCCGACGTTGTCGAGCAGGTCGGCGCGCATCGCCTCCAGGTGGTCGAGCACCTGCGGCAGGTCGGTGAAACGCGTCTTCGTCTCGTCGATCGAGTGACCGACCGCGAAGCGCGCCGTGTCGCGGTTCAATTCGCGGATCTCGTCGCGGCGCTGCTTGTCCCAGCGCGGGATCGACTGCAGGATCTCCTCGAGCCGCTTTTCGAACTCCTGCAGCGTGGCCTGAATGCGGGCGCGCTCCTCCTCCGGCAGCGCGTTGAACTGCTCCGGCTTCAGCACTTCGCCGTCCTTCAGCGGCGCGATGCCGAAGCCGAACGGCGTGCGCACGACGGCGACCGAGCGTTCGGCAGCCGCGCGGGCGAGCGCGCCGAACGCCTCCTCCTGCTTGCGGCGGAACGACTCGTCGATCGCGCCGCGACGGGCCTGGTAGTCCTGCGACTCGAACGCCGCCGGCAGTGCGACTTCGAGGTCCTTGATCAGGTCGCGGATCGCGTCGCGGAACTGCGGTCCGCGCCCCGGCGGCAACTGCATCGCGCGCGGCTTCTGCGGGGCGGCGAAGTTGTGCACGTAGACCCAGTCGGGCGGCACAGGCTCGTCGCGCGCCTTGGCCTCGAGCATCGACTTGACGGTGCGGTCCATGTCGCTGCCCGGCGAGCCGATCACGAACAGATTGAAGCCGGCTTGCTCGATGCGCGTGCCGAAGCGCACCGCGTCGAGCGCGCGCTCCTGCCCGACCGGCAGGTCGATCGGCGGCAGCTCGGCGGTCGTTTCGAACGCGATCGCCGACAGGTCGGCGCGGCGCGCAAGCCGCGCGGCCGGCAGCGGTGCGGCTGCGGAAGCTTCGTTCATTTCGGCGTCCCGAGGTGTTCCTTCAATCGCGCCTGCAGTTCCTTCGGCGCAAGCTGCGTGTAGTCGTGCGCGAGCTGCGCGTCGATCGAGCGGCGCACGCCGGCAGGAAGTTGCGCGACCAGCATCCCCAGAAAGGGATTCGACGCCACCAGCGTCAGCTTCCCGTAACGTCCGGCCTTCAGCGCGCCATCCAGATGCGCAGCGAGCTCGCGCGCGAACTGCTCGACCTCGTTGCGCCGCGGATCCGTTCGCGGAACGAGTTTCGTGCTGTCGTTGCCGTGTCCGCGCACGCCGCCCGGGCGGTCGGCGACCAGTTCCGACCCCTTCATCCGGCTTTCGGCGTGTTCGAACTCGGCCTCGCGCGCGAGCGTCCAGTCGGACTTGCGCGGGTTGCGGCTGTAGCAGACGGCGCGCGAGCCGTTGGCGACCAGGATCCAGTGCCCGTTGGCCATCGTGACCTCCTGTCGTTCGGTGGCATCGAGGGTAACGCAGCGGACCCGCAGTGGCACCGCGCGGACGGCCTGCGACGCGCGCGGCATCTGTCCGAAGCATGGACGCGCGATCCGCGTCGCGTTTGATGACCGTCAATCGTGCAGCGTCCGGGCGCACGCTTCATATCGAATCAATCCGCAGTCCGGTCGGGCGCCAGCGCGCGCGCCAGCGCGTCGCAGCGCCGCGCAACCTCGTCGGGCGGCGCGCCGGTGTCGATGCGCAACGCGCGCTCGTCGTCGCCCGGCGGCTCGCACCACGTCATCTGGCGCTCGAGCACGTCGACCGTGGCGTCCGAGGCGTCGCGGTCGGCGGCCATGCGCGCGGCCACGCGCGCGCGCAACACGTCGGCGGGCGCCGCGCAGGCGATCGGCGCGAATCGCACGCCCAGCGAACGCGCCAGCGCGGCGAACGCGTCGCGCTCGGCGCGCCTGAGGAAGGCCGCGTCGACGATCGCCGTGAAGCCGCCGTCGATGATCGCGCGCGCCGCGGCGGCGAGCCGATCGTAGGTCGCGCGGGTGGCATCGGCGCCGTACAGCTCGGCGCGCAACTGCGCGTCGACGCGCGCGGTCGGCGCCAGCGAAAACATCCGTTTGCGCTCGACGTCGGAGCGCACGCGAACCGCGCCCAGCGACTCGAGCAGGTGCTGCGCGACGAAGGTCTTGCCCGAACCGGACAGGCCGTGCATCGCGACGAGCAGCGGCTGCTGCGGCCGCGCGAGCCGTTCGGCCAGCGCGAGGTGGTCGGCGAAATCGCCGTGTTCGTGCACGCGCAGCGCCGGGTCCACCGCCGGCTGCTGCGCGCGGATCAGCGCGACCTTCGCGCGCACGAGCGCGCGGTAGACCGCGTACAGGCGCACGAGCGGCATCCCGCCGTAGTCGCCTGTGACCTCCAGATACGCGTTGAGCAGCCGCCAGGCGAGGCGCCCCTGGCGGCGGTCGAGCAGGTCCATCACGGTGAACGCGATGTCGTTCAACACGTCGATGCAGCGCAGCTCGTCGTTGAACTCGATGCAGTCGAACGGCACCGGCGCGCCGTCGACGAGCACGATGTTGCCCAGATGCAGGTCGCCGTGGCAATCGCGCACGAAGCCGTCGCGGTGGCGCGCCTGCAGCAGCGCCGCGCGCAGCTCGAGCGCGTGCCGCGTCCAGTCGCCGAGCGCATCGATGCGGGCGCGGTCCGCGCTCGCGCGCGCGTGCGCGCGCAGGCCGTCGATATTGTCGAGCATCCAGCGCGCCACCGTGCCGGCCGAGCCGAGCGCGCTCGCCGCATCGACGCGCGGCGCGTCCATGTGGAAGGCGGCGATCGCCGCGGCGAGCCGGTCGATGCAGGCCGCATCGAGGGTGCCGGCGCGCGCACGCGCGTCGAGCAGGTCGTCGGCGGCAAAGCGGCGCATCCGCACGACCCAGTCGATCGGCTCGCCCGCACCGCCCAGGCGCGGCGCATCGACGGTGCCGGTGACCGCGACCACGTCCAGATAGAGCTGCGGCGCAGTGCGGCGGTTCAGCCGCAGCTCCTGTTCGCAGTACCGCCGGCGCGCATCGAGTGTGGTGAAGTCGAGGAAACCCAGGTCGACCGGCTTCTTCAGCTTGTAGGCGTACGCGCCGGCCAGCAGCACGGTCGAGATGTGCGTTTCGATCGTCTCGACCGCAGCGCCGCCCAGCAGCGCGCGCAGCCCCGCGACGAGCCGAGTGTGTCGCTCGATCGGGTCGGCCGTTCCCATCGCGACACGCTCCACGCAGTGCTGCCCGTCCGGCGGCCCCGTCCGCACCTGCCGCGCGTTACGGCGCGCGGCGGTCGAGTGCGGCGCGGATGCGCGCCAGCTCGACCAGGTTGTCGACGTCGACGAGTCCGACCAGGCGGTCGCCGTCGAAGACCGGAACCAGGTGCTCGTCGCCGTCGCGCAGCGCCCGCCACACGTCGTCGAGCGCGTCGGCGGTGGTCGCGGTCGGAAAGCTGCGCTGCATGGCCCGCGCGACCGCGACGGATTCGCCATGCCGGCGCAGCGCGTCGAGCAGCGCGCGCTGCGTGAGCAGCCCGACGACGCGGCCGTCGCGCACCACCGGGAAATCCCTCTGCGTTCCGGTCAGCGTCAGCTCGATCGCGCGCGCCAGCGTCTCGTCCGGGTCGAGCGCGCGGAAGTCGCGGATCAGCGCACCCGCCAGCGGCACGCCGCGCATCGCCGCGCGCATGCGCGCGTCGACGAGTTCCATCTGCGCGCCGAACCAGACGAAGATCGCGATCAGCACGAGCAGCGGGTTGACGAACACGCCGACGACCGCGAAAACGATCGCGATCGCCTGTCCGACGCGGGCTGCCACGGTCGTCGCGCGAACCGCGCCGGAGCGCAGCGCCAGCGCGGCGCGCAGCACCCGGCCGCCGTCCATCGGGAATGCCGGAATCAGGTTGAAGACCGCGAGCATCAGGTTGACCGACAACAGCGCCTGCGGCAGCGTCGCCTCCTCGGCCAGCGCGAAACCGGCCGGCTGCCCCGTCGCCGCGAGCACGCCGGCCAGCGCGGCGGCGATCGCCAGGTTGACCGCCGGGCCGGCGAGCGCGATCACGATCTCCGCACGGGGCGAGGAAGGCATGTTCTGCAGCCGCGCCACGCCGCCGATCGGCAGCAGCGTGATGTCGCGCGTACGCACGCCGTAGCGGCGCGCCGCGAACGCGTGGCCGAGCTCGTGCAGCACGACGCAGACAAAGACGAGCACGACGAAACCCACGCCGGTCAGCGTGCCGGCGACCGTCTTCGTCGCGAACGCATACACGAGCGTGAACCACGCCAGCAGCAGCAGGAAGGTGACGTGGATCCGGATGTTGATGCCGGCCACGCTCGCGATCGTCCACGCGATGCCGAGCGCCCCCGCGTCGCGCGCGGCGGCGCTCACGCGGCAGTCTCCCGCGCGGCGCGCGCGACTTCGACCAGGCAGTCGTAGAAGGTCGGCGCGCGGCCCAGATCGGTGAGCTGCTGGCTCGTCACTTCGTTGGCGTTGCGGCCGTCGCGCGCCAGCTTCTTCCACCAGATCGACAGCGCGACGACCACGCCCGGCCGCGCGCGGTCGGTCACGCGCGCGGTCAGCTCGAACGATCCGCGGTCGTTGAACACGCGCACGCGGTCGCCGTCGGCGATGCCGCGCGCGGCGGCATCGTGCGGGTGGATTTCGAGCGTCGGCTCGCCCTCGGCGGCGCGCAGGCTTGCGACGTTGACGAAGGTCGAGTTCAGGAAGTTGCGCGCCGGCGGCGAGATCATCGCCAGCGGATAACGCGCGGCGAGCTGCGGGTTGCTCGTCGGTCCTTCGTACGGCGGCACGTAGTCGGGTACAGGGTCGAGCCCCTGCGCGGCGAGCCGCTGCGAGGCGAACTCGCACTTGCCCGAAGGGGTGGCGAAACCGCCCTGCGCGAATGGCGCATACGGCGCCGGCACGGCAAGCCGCTGCCAGCCCTGCGCCTTCGCGATCTGCCAGTCGTAGTTCGCGGTCGCACCGCGCTTGCGGAACGCGCGCGCGGCGATGTCTTCGTCGCTTTCGCGAAAGCACGCGTCGGTGAAACCCATCTTCGCCGCGAGCCTGCGGAAGATCTCGCTGTTGGGCAGCGCCTCGCCCAGCGGCTCGATCGCCGGGTTGTTGGCGACGACGTACAGATGGCCGTAGGGCTTGACGACATCGACGTGCTCGAGCTGGGTGGTCGCCGGCAGCACGTAGTCGGCGGTGTCGGCGGTGTCGGTCAGGAAGTGCTCGAGCACGACGGTGAACAGATCCTCGCGCGCGAAGCCTGCTGCGACCTTGCGCGAGTCCGGCGCCACCGCGACCGGGTTGCTGTTGTACACGATCAGCGCCTCGATCGGCGGGTCCGCGCCGAGCAGCGCGTCGCCGATCGTGCTCATGTTGATCGTGCGCGGCGTGCGGCCCGCGAGCAGCTCGGGCCGGTACAGCGCGTCGGCGTCGATGTCGAACAGCCCGCTGGTGGACAGCAGCAGGCCGCCCGCGGGATCGCGCCAGTGGCCGGCGAGCGCAGGCAGGCACGCGACCGCGCGCACCGCATTGCCGCCGCCGCGGCAGCGCTGCATGCCGTAATTGAGCCGGATCGCGGCCGGGCGCAGGTGCCAGTAGTCGTGCGCAAGCCGTTCGATCTCGGCGGCGGTGATGCCGCAGATCGCCGCGACGCGCTGCGGGTCGTACGCGCGAACGCGTTCGGCGAACGTGTCGAAGCCGAGCGTGTGGCGCTCGACGTAGTCGCGGTCGATCCAGCCCTCGCGGATCAGCACGTGCGCGAGCGCGAGCGCGAGCGCGCCGTCGGTGCCGGGCAGCGGCGCGATGTGCTGATGGCACTTCTCGGCGGTCAACGAACGGTACGGGTCGATCGCGACCAGCTTCGCGCCGCGCCGCTTGGCCTGCTGCGCGCGGCTCCACAGGTGCAGGTTCGACGCGATCGCGTTCGTGCCCCAGAACACGATCAGCCGGCTCGCCTCGAACTGCTCCACGTCCATGCCTGCGCGCACGCCGAGCGTGGCGTGCAGCGCTTCGCCGCCCGCGGTCGCGCAGATCGTGCGATCGAGGAAACTCGCGCCGAGCTTGTGGAAGAAGCGGCTCGCCATCGCCTCGCCCTGCACCAGCCCCA
>CAZIJU010000008.1:0-38577 GCA_964539745.1 uncultured Burkholderiaceae bacterium
TCCTGCGCCTACCAGCTCGCGCTCATGGGGCACGCGGTCACGATCTTCGACGAGCACGAGGCGCTCGGCGGGATGATGCGCTACGGGATCCCCGGCTTCCGCACCCCGCGCGCGGTGCTCGACGCCGAGATCCAGCGCATCCTCGACCTCGGCGTGACGGCCCGGCTCAGGACGCGCGTCGGCACCGACGTGACGATGGACGCGATCGACGCGGAGTACGACGCGGTCTTCCTGGGCATGGGCGCGCAGGGCGGCCGCGCGCTGCCGGCCCCCGGCGCCGACGCGCCGAACGTCGTGACCGCCACCGCGTTCCTGCGCGCGTTCAACGATGGCCGGCTCAGGCACGTCGGCAAGCGCGTGGTGGTCGTCGGCGGCGGCGACACCTCGATCGACGTGGCGACCGTGGCGCGGCGCCTGGGCCACATCGAGCATCCGCACGCGACCGACCACCCGGAGATGGTGATCGTCGGCAAGGCCGCGCAGGACGTGGCCGACGTGTCCGCGCGACACGGCGCGGAAGTCACGCTGACCTCCGTCTTCTCGATCGAGAGGATGCAGGCGAACCGCCACGAGATCGAGCACGCGCTCGCCGAGGGCATCACGATCCGCGACGGCTGGGCGCCGGTCGAGGTGGTGCGCGACGCGAGCGGCCGCGCGACCGGGCTCAAGATCGCGAAATGCGAGGCGAAGTTCGTCGGGCCGAAGCTCGAGATCAAGGTCGAGGCCGGGACCGAGCAGGTGGTGCCCGCGGACCTGATCGTCTCGGCGATCGGCCAGGCGGTGGACTTCACCGGGCTGGAGGCGTTCGACAGCGGCAAGGGCCTCGTCGCCGCGGACAGGAACTATCAGGTCGTGGGGAAGAAGGGCGTGTTCGCCGGCGGCGACGTGCTGCGCCCGCATCTGCTGACGACGGCGATCGGGCAGGGCTGGATCGCGGCCGAGGGCATCGACCGGCACCTCGCGGGCGAGGACCCGGAGAAGCGGCCGAGGATCGACGTGCACGCCTTCGACCTCATGCGCAAGCTGGTCGAGCGCGGCGTCGCACCGAAGGACGCGCCGCAGGAGGAGGTGCGCGGCACCGCCGAGGCGAACTTCGCGATCCACAACTACGAGGACCGCTCGGGGCGCTACGTCATCCCGCACGAGGAGCTCTTCCTCGGCCACTTCCAGCACACGCCGCGAAACGTCCGCGCGGTCACCACGCTCACCGCCGAGCAGGCGCTCGGCAACTTCGAGGAGCGGCTGCAGGCGCTCGCCGAGAAGGACGCGGTGGCCGAGGGCAAGCGCTGCATGAGCTGCGGGCTGTGCTTCGAGTGCGACAACTGCGTCGTGTACTGCCCGCAGACCGCGGTGTTCCGCGTCAAGAAGGCGCAGGCCACCACCGGGCGCTACGTCGACACCGACTACACGAAGTGCATCGGCTGCCACATCTGCGCCGACGTGTGCCCGACCGGCTACATCCAGATGGGGCTCGGAGAGTAGCGATGGGGCGCGCGTTGCGTTGGCTGGTCGCGATGCTGGCGTTGGCCGGCATCGCTGCCGCGCACGCGCAGGGCGGGCGCGTGCCGCTGCCCACGCTCGAGGTCGACAAGAGCACGACCTGCGTCGCACCGCCGGAGGTGATGCGCCGCACGCACATGAACATGCTCAAGCACCGGCGCGACCGGACCGTGCACCAGGGCGTGCGCGGCGGCGACGAGGCGCTGACCCGCTGCGTGGAATGCCACGCCAGCCGCACCACCGGCGCCGCGATCGGCTCGCGCGAGACCTTCTGCCAGTCCTGCCACGACTACGTCGGCGTGAAGCTCGATTGCTTCGACTGTCATCAGGGCAGGCCGGGCGTGGTAGCGGAATCGCGATGACCGAGCAGCGCGTTTCCGGGCCACGTGCGCAGGGCGATGTTGCCGGCGCCGCCGAAAAGGGCGTGCGGGCGTCACGGCGCCGGCTGCTGGCAGCCGCAGCGGCGCTGGGCGGCGCGGCCATTGCGCCGGGTGTCACGCTGGTGGAGATCGCCCGCGCCGCCAAACCCGGCGAACCGGTCAGCGCCAAGGTCCGCTGGGGGCTGCTGATCGACGCCAACCTGTGCCGCGAGGGCTGCCAGGAATGCGTGCTCGCCTGCAACCGCGAGAACGGCCTCGAAGGCGGCACGCGGCCGACCGATTCGCAATGGGTGCGCAAGGTCGAGCTGAAGGACTTGCGCAGCGGGCGCAAGGCGTCCGCACCGGTGATGTGCCAGCACTGCGCCGAACCGCCGTGCGTCGACGTCTGTCCCACCGGGGCGTCGTTCAAGCGCGCCGACGGCATCGTGCTGGTCGACCGCCACACCTGTATCGGCTGCCGCTACTGCATGATGGCCTGCCCATACAAGGCGCGCAGCTTCGTGCACGAGCCGCTGACGCAGCAGAAGCCCGAGGTGCCGCGCGGCAAGGGCTGTGTGGAGTCCTGCACGCTGTGCGTGCACAGGATCGACCGCGGCGAGCGCAATACCGCCTGCGCCGAGGCCTGCCCGACCAAGGCGATCGTTTTCGGCGATCTGAACGATCCGAACTCCGAGATCTCGCGCCGGATTGCGCAGATCCAGACCACCCAGTTGCGCGCCGACCTGCGGCTGAACCTCGGCGTGCGCTACGCGGGGCTGTGACCATGGCGAGCGTCCAGAATCTGCCCACCCACGGCGAACGCGGCTTCTGGATCCGGCTGGCGATCGGCCTGGCGATGCTCGCTGCCGGTCTCGGTGGCGCCTGGGTGATGGAGCACGAGGGCCACGTGGTCACCGGCATGACCAACGAGATCGTCTGGGGCACGCCGCACGTGTTTGCGATCTTCCTGATCGTCGCCGCGTCCGGTGTGCTCAATGTGGCGTCGATGGCGACCGTGTTCGGGCAGGCGCATTACAAGCCGTGGGCGCGGCTGTCGGGGCTGCTCAGCATCGCCATGCTCGCCGGCGGCCTGATGGTGCTGATGCTCGACCTCGGCCGCCCGGAGCGCATCGTCGTCGCCGCCACGCACTACAACTTCAAGTCGGTGTTCGCGTGGAACGTGTTCCTGTACTCGGGCATGTTCGCGGCCGTGCTGCTGTACCTGTGGATGCAGATGGAAAAGCGGATGAACCGTTATGCGAAGCCGGCCGGCATCGCCGCGCTCGTCTGGCGCTTCGTGCTGACCACCGGCACCGGCGCGATCTTCGCGTTCCTCGTCGCGCGGCAGGCCTACGCTTCCGCCGTGCTGCCGCCCCTGTTCATCGCGCTGTCGCTCGTCTGGGGCATGGCGGTGTTCGTGCTGGTGCAGGCGGCCTGCGGCGGCGCGGGCGAGGAACTGCTGCGGCGGATGCGCAACCTGCTCGGCATCCTGGTTGCGCTGGCGCTTTATCTGACCGCGGTCTATCACCTGACCAACCTGTACTTCGCGCGGCAGGTGGAGTTCGAGCGCTTCATCCTGCTGGACGGGGGCGTCTATCCGTGGCTGTTCTGGGTCGGCTATGCGCTTGCCGGGAGCGTGGCGCCGATGGCGCTCGTCTGGCGGCCGGGCGCGGGCGCGGGATCGCTGCGACTGGCGGCGGCGCTGACGCTGGCCGGCGCGTTTGCGTGGTTGTACGTGTTCATCATCGGCGGGCAGGCATTCCCGCTCGAGATCTTTCCCGGCTACGAAGTGACGAGCAGCTTCCGCGACGGCCAGATCGCCTCGTACGCGCCGAGCCTGCCCGAAGTGCTGCTCGGCCTGGGCGGTGTCGCAGCCGCGTTCCTGATCGCGCTGGTCGGCGTTCAGGTGTTCGACTTCATGCCCGAAGACGGCAGGTAGTCGATGACGGGCCTGCTCGTCTCAGCGGCGCACAAGTCGTCCGGCAAGACGACCGTGACGATCGGGCTGGCTGCGGCGCTGCGCGCGCGCGGGCTGGCGGTGCAGCCGTTCAAGAAGGGGCCCGATTACATCGATCCGCTGTGGTTGGGCGCCGCTGCGGGCCGCGCGTGCCGCAATCTGGATCTGTACCTGTCGCAACCGGACGAAGTGCGGCAGGCGTTCGATGCGGCTTTGGCCGGCGCCGACGTCGCGCTGATCGAAGGCAACAAGGGGCTGTACGACGGCTTGTCGCTCGACGGCAGCAACAGCAATGCGGCGCTCGCGAAGCTGCTGGAGCTGCCGGTCGTGCTCGTGCTCGACGCGCGCGGCATGACGCGCGGGATCGCGCCGCTGATCCTCGGCTATCAGGCGTTCGATCGCGACATCCGCATCGCCGGCGTGATCCTGAACCGGCTCGGCGGCGCGCGCCACGAAGCGAAGCTGCGCGCGGTGATCGAGCACTACACCGACGTCCCGGTGCTCGGCGCGCTGCACGAGGACCCGCGGCTCGCGATCGAGGAGCGCCACCTCGGTCTGATGCCGGCGACCGAAAGCCTGCGGTCGCGCGAGCGCATCGATCAACTCGCGGCGGCGGTGACCGCTGCGGTCGACCTGGACCGCCTGCTCGCGCTGTGCGGACCGGGTGCCGCGCGCAAGACCCCGGCCGCCGCGCCGCACAGCGCGGCGCAAGCACGCCTGCGCATCGGCATCGCGCGCGACCGCGCTTTCGGCTTCTACTATCCCGAAGACCTGGAAAGGTTCGAGCGCGCCGGCGCCGAGCTTGTGTTCTTCGACGCGCTCGCCGACGCGCATCTGCCGCCGGTCGATGCGCTTTTCATCGGCGGCGGCTTTCCCGAAGTTCTCGCCGCCGAGCTGTCGGCCAACCGTTCGCTGCTCGCCCAGATCCGGCAGGCAGTCGAAGGCGGTCTGCCGACCTACGCCGAGTGCGGCGGGCTGATGCTGCTCGCGCGCTCGATCACCTGGCACAACGTCACTTGGCCGATGGCCGGCGCGCTGCCGGCCGATGTCGTGATGCACGCGCGCCCGGTCGGCCGCGGCTACGTGCACCTGCAGGAAACCGAAGCCAGCCCCTGGCCGCAGCGCGTCGCAGGGATGATCAGGGCGCACGAGTTCCACCACTCGACGCTCGTCAACGTCGATCCGCGCCTGCGGTACGCGTATCGCGTCAGGCGCGGGCACGGCATCGACGGCGACAACGACGGCATCGTCTATCGCAACACCCTCGCGTCGTACGCGCATCTGCGCAGCGTCGCGGGGCACGACTGGCCGGCGCGTTTCGTCGCTTTTGCACGCGCGGCGCGGGCCGGCGAGCACCACGCGTCGGCCGCTTGACGCGCACTCAAAGGAGCGATCGATGATCGAGATCAAGCCGGCAGCGGCCGAACAGATACGCGCGGCGCTGCGCGACGCCGGCAGCGGCATCGCGCTGCGCGTGGCCGCCCGGCGCCGCCCTGACGGCGAAACCGAATACGGGATGGGACTGGACGAGCGGCGCGAGCAGGACGAGGAAGTCGTCACCGATGCCGGCATCACGCTGCTGGTGTCGCCGCCTTCGCTCGAGGCGATCGCCGGCACCGTGATCGACTACGTCGAGATCGAACCCGGCGACCTGCGCTTCGTTTTTTATCGCGCCGACGAGATGCCGCCCGCGGAGGAGGCCGCGCCGAAGGCCGGCGGCTGCAGTTGCGGCAAGGGCGGCTGCGGCTGACGAGCGGAACCCGGCGCGCCGGACGACACAATGGGAGACGGACAAACGATGACGGGAAGCATCGATACCGCGACGATCGTCGTGTGGGGCGGATTCGCGCTGGCGTTCGCATTCGGCGTCGTTGCCGCGCGCGCGAACTTCTGCACGATGGGCGCGATCTCCGACATCGTGAACATGGGCCACTGGGGCCGGATGCGGATGTGGCTGCTGGCGATCGCGGTCGCCATCATCGGCGCAGGCGTGCTGCAGTGGCTCGGGCTCGTCGATCTGGCGAAGTCGATCTATCCGCGGCCGCGCGTGATGTGGCTGTCGGCGATCGTCGGCGGGCTGCTGTTCGGCGTCGGCATGTCGCTGGCCGGCGGCTGCGCGAACAAGAACCTGCTGCGTGTCGGCGGCGGCAGCCTGCGTTCGGTCGTGGTGCTCGCCTTTCTCGGCATCTCGGCCTACATGACGATCAAGGGCCTGTTCGGCCAGTGGCGGGTCGACTACCTGGACCGCTTTGCGGTGGATCTGTCGGCGTACGGAATCAAAGGGCAGGACCTGCCGACGCTGCTGGCGTCGACAACGGGCCTGTCGCCGCACGCGACCCTCGCGCTGGCGATCGCGGTGGTCGCCGGCGCATTGCTCGTATTCGTGTTCGCCGACGCGCGCTTCCGCTCGAACCCGAACCAGGCGGCGAGCGGCGTGATCCTCGGCCTGCTGGTCGTCGGCGCCTGGTACGTCAGCGGGCACATCGGCTACGGCGAGCATCCGGAGACCATGGAGGACGTCTTCTTCGCGACCAACACGCGCGCCGCGGAGTCGCTGAGCTTCGTCGCGCCGGTCGCGTTCGGCCTCGAGCTGCTGCTGCTGTGGACCGACAAATCGCTCGCGATCAGCTTCGGCATCGCCTCCGCGCTCGGCGTCGTCGCGGGTTCGCTCACCTGGGCGCTCGCGACGAAGCAGTTCCGGATCGACGGTTTCGTGTCGGCGAGCGACACGCGCGACCACATCGTCGGCGCGATCCTGATGGGTTTCGGCGGGGTCACCGCGCTCGGCTGCACGGTCGGGCAGGGGATCACCGGCGTGTCCACGCTCGCGGTCGGTTCCTTTCTCGCCCTCGGCTCGATCATCCTCGGCGCGGTGGCGACGATGAAGTACCTGCTCTGGCGCGAGGAGCGCGCGTAAGTCATCCGGCGCGCCGCGCTCAGGGCTTGTCGATGCCGAGCGCGGCGCGATTCTGCACCGCGAACACCGCCGCTTCGACGCGCGAGCTCTGGCCGAGCTTGGCGAGGATGTGCCGCACGTGCAGCTTGACGGTGTCGTGGCTGATGCCGAGCGTCTTCGCGATCGCCTTGTTGCTCATGCCGGCGGCGACGTAGCCGAGGATCTGGCGCTCGCGGCCGGTGAGCTGCTTGACGAGGCTCGCCGCGCTGCCGGGTTCTTCGCCGCCCTGCAGGATCGCTGCGAGCTTGCCGGCGATCGACGGTGCGACCACCAGTTCGCCGCGCGCGGCGGCGCGGATCGCGTCGATCACGTCGGCCGGCTCCATGTCCTTCAGCAGGTAGCCGCGCACGCCGAGCCGCAGCGCCGCGGCGAGATCCTCGGCCGCTTCGCTCATCGTCAGGATCACGACCGGCGTCTCGTTGCCTTTTTCGCGCAGGCCCTTCAGCAGCGTGATGCCGTCGGTCGGCGCCATCCGCAGGTCGAGGATCAGCAGGTCGGGCCGGTGCTTTTCGAGCAGCGCAAGAGTCTCGTCGGCGCGGCCGGTCGTCGCCATCACCTGCATGCCGGCGCCGCGCGCAAGCAGATCGGCGAGTCCCTGGCGGACCAGTGAATGGTCGTCGACCAGGACGAGCTTGATCGGCGGCGTCGTCATGTGCGGGCCAGTGCGCGCTGCGGGCAGTGCACGGTGAGCGTGACGCGTGTGCCGCCGGCGGGCAGCGCGCCGATGTGCAGGCTGCCGCCGGCGCGCCCGGCGCGCTCGCGCATGATCTGCAGCCCGTGGTGGCCGGCTTCGGTCAGCCGCCCTGCGCAGCGCGGGTCGAGGATCGACTCGTCCGGCCCGCGGCCGTCGTCCTCGACGATGACCCTGAGCTCGTCGCCGTTGCGCTCGACGGTCAGGTGCGCCAGCCGCGCGCCCGAGTGGTGGCTGACGTTGGCCAGCGCCTCCTGCACGATGTAGAAGATCTGCAGCTGCTGCTCGGCCGCCAGATCGAGGTCCTGCACCGAGCACTCGAACAGCAGGTCGATGCCCGAACGGCGGCGAAACGCGGCGGCCAGTTCGCCGAGCGAAGCGATCAGGCCGCGCGAGTCCATGCCGGCGCGGTACAGGCTGATCATCTCGCGCAGCCGGCCGTGCGCGTTGCGCAGCTCGTCGCTGACGTCGTTCGAATAGACGAGCGCGTTCGCATTGTCGTTGTCGCGCATCGCGTCCTGCAGCAGCGACATGCGCATCCGCACGAAGGTCAGCGACTGCGCGAGCGCGTCGTGGATGTCGGCCGCCATCGCCTGCCGCTCGGAGACGACGCGCGCCTGCAGGTTCTCGCGCGCGAGGCGCTCGTTCTCGAGCGCGAGTCCGAGCAACTGGCCGAACGGCCGCAGCAGCCGCGTGATGCCGGCGGGCGGGTCGAGCCCTTCGGCGAAGAACAGGTTCAGCACGCCGATCGGCCGGTCGCGGTGATTGAGCGGGACGGCGACCGCGCGACCGCCGGCAGGGCCGAGCGGGCCTTCACCGCCGCGAATCGCGCAGCCGAGCGTGGGTGCGGCGTGGTGCGTTTCATCGTCGCGCAGCGCCGCGCCGCACATGCCGCAGGACGCGGGCATCACGGCGTCGCGCTCGCAGACGTCGCTCGACAGTCCGATCGCGGCCAGCAGCCGCAGGTTCGCACCATCGTTCGTGGGCGCGCGGATCGCGCCGGCGCGTGCGCCCGTCAGGCGCATCACCAGCCCGAGGAAGTCGACCAGCATCGAGCCGGTTTCGCCGCCGTCGATGTCGTGCGCGCCGTAGCGCTGCAGCGGCACGTCGGCCGCGGCGGCGGCCGCGCGCACTTCGTTCGATTCGACCTTCACTTGCAGACCCGATCCGCCGGAGCGTGGCGGCAGCCAACGATACCACTCGGTGCCGCCGCGACTCGGCGGCCGCCGGTGGCGTTCGCGGCGCTGGCGGCTCATGCGGATCAGGCGACGGACTGGTAGTACAGGTTCTGCGGATGATTGGCCTGGGCGAAGAAGAACCAGCGCTCGGCCAGCAATCCGAGATACTGCAGCGCGAACGCGGCGGCCAGCAGCAGCGCCGAACCCTGCACGAGCCCGACGGCGAGCAGCGCGGCCGGGATCGGGAACACCAGCAGCAGGAAGAGCCACTTGACTGCGCGCAGCGCGGCGCGCGTGCGGCCGTGGAAGAACTCGCGCGTGTTGAACGCGCCGCCCATCATGCCCATCGACTTCTGCACGATGCGCGGGTGCTTGATGCCGATGGCCGTCTGCAGCGTCGACCTGGGTTTGAGCCGCGCGTTGCGCACGAGCGAAGCGCCGCGCGTCAGCACCGCCACGCCGGTCAGCGCGAGCGCGCACGGACCGAACAGGCCGATCAGCGCCGGCGCCGCGAACGCCGCGTACGCAGCGGCGAGCGTGAAGCCCGAGGCGAGCCCGAGCAGCGTGTAGTTGACGACGGTCAGCGGCGTGGCCCACTCCTGCAGGAACTTCAGGCACGCGTAGATCATCGCAGTGCACACATACAGCGCGACCGCGAGCACCGCGGTTGCCGCACCGAGCGGCGCCGTGATGCGTGCGGCGGACTCCGCCGGCAGCAGCCAGTGCGCCAGACCGTAGAAGAACGCCCCCGCGGTGAACAGCGGCAGTACGATGATCTCGCGCGACAGCCACGACGTGCGCCACCGCGCAGCGGCGCGCCAGCCGCGCTCGGGACGGCCCAGATGGAAGATCGAAGCGACGAGTCCGAGCATCATCAG
This sequence comes from uncultured Burkholderiaceae bacterium, assembly GCA_964539745.1. Lineage (GTDB taxonomy): Bacteria > Pseudomonadota > Gammaproteobacteria > Burkholderiales > Burkholderiaceae_F > DSNY01. The sequence goes on from CAZIJU010000008.1 coordinate 9,520, forward strand.
TACGACGACGAGCGCGCTGCCGGCGGCGTAGAAGGCGCCCGACACCCCGGCGATCCAGCCGAAGCGCGCGGCCAGTTCGGCAAGGTACAACGCCAGGAAAAGTCCTTGGGCGGCGCCGATCAGCGTTGTGAGGAAGATCACAGAAAAAGCGGGTCGCATCGTGCGGCTCAGAGGGACTGCGCTACCAGGAGGTGACGTCGTCCAGCGCCGGATCCGAGTGCGCGGGCTTGGGCAGCTTGCCGTCGATCTTCAGCGGGTTGTCGACGCGCGCGAGTTCCTCGACCTCGATCTTCAGGTCGGTGCGCCGGCGCGGCAGGTAGTGGTTGGCGGGCTGTGTGCCCCATTCCGGCATTAGCGTATATCCGGCCCGGTCGCGGATCGCCTGCGAGACCTGCGACTGCGGATCGTGGACGTCGCCGAAAAGCCGCGCGTTGGTCGGGCACGCGAGCACGCACGCCGGCTTGCGTTCGGCAGGTGGCAGATTCGCGTCGTAGATGCGGTCGACGCACAGCGTGCACTTTTTCATCACGCGCTGCTTCTCGTCGAGTTCGCGCGCGCCGTAGGGGCAGGCCCACGAGCAGTACTTGCAGCCGATGCATTTGTCGTAGTCGACGAGCACGATGCCGTCCTCGGGGCGCTTGTAGCTCGCGCCGGTCGGGCACACCGGCACGCACGGCGGCTCTTCGCAGTGCAGGCAGGACTTCGGAAAGTGCACGGTCTGCGTGTTCGGATACTCGCCGACCTCGAAGGTCTGCACGCGGTTGAAGAACGTGCCGGTCGGGTCCGCTCCGTACGGATTGAAGTCCGCCATCGGGCCGGCCGCGCCCGACGTGTTCCACTCCTTGCAACTCGTCACGCACGCGTGGCAGCCGACGCACACGTTCAGGTCGATGACCAGGGCGAGCTGCGTCATCGCGCGCCTCCGTTGCGCCGCGTCGTGTACGCGAGCCAGATCCTTTTTGCGGTTGCCATTCCGGGGAACGGTTTCATCGGCGGAAACTGCGGCGACGAGGTCGTGTCTTCGGCGGGATCGGCCTTGCGGATGCGAACGCGCACGTCGTACCAGCCGGCCTGCCCGGTGATCGGATCGGAGTTCGAAGCGACCCGACCGCCGTCGGCGGGGAGTTCCTCGCTGATCAGGTGGTTCAGCAGGAAACCCTTGCGCGACTCGTTCGCGTCGGGTGCCAGCGCCCAGGCGCCGGCGGCCTTACCGATCGCATTCCAGGTCCAGACGGTGCCGGCCTCGACCGATTCGGAGTAGCGGCACATGCAGCGCACGCGGCCCCACTGCGATTCGACCCACATCCAGTCGCCGTCGGCGATGCCGGCGGCGCGCGCGGTGCGCGGATTGACGAACAGATAGTTGTGCGTGTGGATCTGGCGCAGCCAGGCGTTCTGCGAGTCCCATGAGTGGTACATCGCCATCGGCCGCTGCGTGATCGCCGCCAGCGGGTAGCTCTGCGTGTCCGAGACTTGCACCTCGAGCGGCGGGTAGTAGAACGGCAGCGGGTCGAAGTAGGTGGCGATGCGTTCGCGCAGGTGCGCCGGCGGCTTGCGCGTCGGCCCCTTGCCCTGCGCGGCGGCGCGGAACTTCTGCAGCACCTCCGAGTACAGGTGGATCAGGATCGGTTCGTCGTAGCGGGTGATCCGGTTGCGTCGCGACCACTCCAAATAACCCTTGTTCCAGTTGCGCATGTACTGGTACGACGGCGGCAGCTTGTAGTGGAACACGCAGTCGTTCTTCCGGTACATCTCCCACTGCTGCGGGTTGGGCTCGCCGTGCATGAACTTCTCGCCGCTCTTGCCGCGCCAGCCCGCCAGGAACCCGATGCCGGATCCGGGCTCGGTCTCGTAGTTGACGATGAAGTCCGGATAGTCGCGGAACTTGCGCGAGCCGTCCGGCCGCGTGAACGCCGGCAGTTTGAGCCGGGAGGCCAGTTCGATCAGCACCTCCTGGAACGGCTTGCACTCCCCGGTCGGTGGCACCACCGGGATGCGCACCGAGTCGACCGGTCCGTCGAACTCCGAGATCGGGCGGTCCAGCATCGACATCGCGTCGTGCCGCTCAAGGTACGTGGTGTCGGGCAGGACGAGATCGGCGAACGCGGTGGTCTCGGACTGGAAAGCGTCGCACACGACGAGAAACGGGATCCGGTATTCGCCGTTTTCGTCGCGGTCGTTCAGCATCTTGCGGACCTCGACCGTGTTCATCGTCGAGTTCCACGCCATGTTGGCCATGAAGATCATCAGCGTGTCGATGCGGTAGGGATCGCCGCGCCACGCATTGGTGATCACGTTGTGCATCAGTCCGTGCACCGCGAGCGGGTATTCCCATGAAAAGCCCTTGTCGATGCGCACCGGGTTGCCGTCGTCGTCGACGAACAGATCGTCCGGATCCGCCGGCCAGCCGAGCGCCATGCCGTCGAGCGGGCGATTCGGCTGAACCGCGCGATGATCGTTGGGCGGCCGCGCGCACGGCGGGATCGGCCGCGGGAAGGGCGCTTTGTGGCGGAAGCCGCCGGGACGGTCGATCGTGCCGAGCAGCGACATCAGGATCGCCAGCGCGCGGATCGTGTGGAAGCCGTTGGAATGCGCTGCGAGCCCGCGCATCGCATGGAACGCGACCGGGTTGCCGGTCACGCTCTCGTGCTCCACCCCCCACGAATCGGTCCACGCGATCGGCAACTCGATCTTCTCGTCGCGCGCGGTGATTCCCATCTCGTGCGCCAGCCGCGTGATCGTTGCCGCCGGAATGCCGGTGATGTCGCTCGCCCATCGCGGCGTGCAGTGCGCGATGCGCTCCTGCAGCAGCTGGAACGCCGGCTTGACCGGCGTGCCATCGTGCAGCCTGAATGCGCCGAACAGATACGGATCCGCGCCTTTCGTGTGGGTCACGACGGGCCGGTTGGTGATCCGATCCCACCACAGCTTGTTCTGCGGGTCGTAGCAGGCTTCTTCCTCGGGCACTTCGGTGCGCACGAACATGCCGAATTCGTCGCTCGCCTCGTCGACGTTCACGAGCTGGCCGGCATTGGTGTAGCGGACCAGGAAGTCGCGGTCGTACAGCCCCTGCGCGATGATCTCGTGGATCAACGCGAGCAGCAGCGCGCCGTCGGTACCGGGCTTGATCGGAACCCATTCGTCGGCGATCGCCGAGTAGCCGGTCCGCACCGGGTTGATCGAGACGAAGCGGCCGCCGCGCCGCTTGAACTTCGAGATCGCGATCTTCAGCGGGTTCGAGTGGTGGTCTTCCGCGGTGCCGATCATGAAGAAGAGCTTCGCCCGCTCCAGATCCGGTCCGCCGAACTCCCAGAACGAGCCGCCGATCGTGTAGATCATTCCGGCGGCCATGTTCACCGAACAGAAGCCGCCGTGCGCAGCGTAGTTCGGCGTGCCGAATTGACGTGCGAACAGCCCCGTCAGCGCCTGCATCTGGTCGCGGCCGGTGAACAGCGCGAACTTCTTCGGATCGGTGGCGCGAATCTTCGCGAGCCGCTCGGTCAGGATCTCGAACGCGCGCTCCCACGAGATCGGCTCGAACTCGCCGGCGCCGCGTTCGGCGCCGGGCTTGCGCAGCAGCGGCTTGGTCAGCCGCGCCGGCGAGTACTGCTTCATGATCCCCGACGAGCCCTTTGCGCAGATCACGCCGTGGTTCAGCGGGTGCTCGGGATTGCCTTCGATGTAGCGGATCTTGCCGCCTTCGAGATGCACGCGGATGCCGCAACGACATGCGCACATGTAGCAGGTGGTCGTGCGGACGTCGGTCGTCGGCGCGTCGTTCGAGGAAGGATCTGGCATGGGCAGGTGCTCGACGCGCGGAAAGTGAAGGGCGGATCGGACGACGTGTGCGAAATGCTCGTGGGCGACACCGCTGCCGGGGCGCCGAACGGTTCGCCGCCGATTAGGCGGGCAGCGGCATGCGCAGTCTATTCCCGCGGAAGGGGGCCGTCGGGTTACCCACTTCGGTAGGAAGCGCAGTGGCGGCGGCTGCGATACCGTTCGCATTCACGATGCGGGCGGTTTCGAGCGAAGGGCGTGCGGACTGCAGCAGCCCCGGCGGAGGAAAGACGTGAAAATCGGTGTCGTCTCCGACAGCCATGACCATGGTGCCTTGCTGGCGGACGCCGTCATGCGCGCCCGGGACTGGGGCGCGCAGGCGATCCTGCATTGCGGGGACGTGATCGGGCCGAACTCGCTGCGTGCGTCGCTCGCATTGGGCCTGCCGCTGCACGTGGTCCATGGCAACAATCTCGGCGACCTGCTGTCGATGCAGCGGCTCGCGAACGCGTCCAACGGCGCGCTCGTCTACTACGGCGGCGATGCGACGCTCAGCCTCGGCGGACGCCGCCTTTTCATGACCCATTATCCGCATCTGGCCCGCGGCATGGCGTGCACGGGTGATTTCGACGCGGTGTTCTGCGGCCACAGCCATGTCGCGTGTGTGGAGCAGGTGGCCGGCGCGCACGGCAGGACGCCGCTCGTGAATCCGGGCACGGTCGCAGGGCTCGGCGCCGAGCGGACGATGGTGCTCGCAGACCTCGAGCGGCTGTCTTTCGAGATCGTGTTCCTCGGCGACGCGGCAGGCGGGCGATGATGCGGCCGATCGTGTGGGTGACGCTGACACTGTTCGCGGGGCCGGCGTGCGTGGCCGCGCAGACGCTGGAGAAGTCGAGCGCATCGGCCGGCAGGTACGAGGTACCGATCGAGATCGCGCGGCCCGCCGGGCCGGGGCCGTTCGCGCCCGTGCTTTACATCCATGCGCGGCGCGGCTTCGAGGATGAGGATCGCGCGCACATGCGCGAACTCGCTGCGCAGGGATTCCTCGTGCTGGCCCCGGACTGGCAGCGGGCGAACATGATCGAGCGCTGGCCCGATCGGCACTATCCCGAAACCGAGGACGACGTCGAGGCCGGGCTCGATGCGCTGCTCGCGCGCAATGATGTCTGCAAGGGGCCGGTGGGCATCGTCGCCTTGTCGCGCGGCCCGTACTTCGCGATTCGTCTGGCGGCGAGGCGGCCGCGGGACATCGCGGCGATCGTTTCCTACTACGGACACTTCCAGGATCCGAACGCGCCCGAGCCACAGCAGCTTTTCTCGATCGCGCCGGAGGTCAACCGGATCCGCGTGCCGGTGCTGATGTTGATCGGCGACGCCGACTTCGAGCTGCGGCGCATCGTCAATGGGCGCGCCTTCTATGCGCTGTACGAGCGCGGAGTTGCCGTCGATTTGCAGATGTATCCGATGGCGCGGCGCGCGTTCGACTTTCGGCGCGACGCCACGCCCGAGGAGAAAATCGCCAAACGCCACGCGCGCGAGCGCGCTCGCCAATGGCTCGTTCGGCACATGGGACTCGGCCCCGACGCGCGGTGCCCGTCGTAGCGGCGGAAAATGGCGGTCATCGCCACGGGCGCCGCGTGCGGCGATACGATCGTCCGCGCGACGCGGCCGGGACCGTCGCAGTCCGGCGTGTACCCGCGCGCCGGGCCACTTTGGAATCGCAGGAGGCCGTATGACGATATCGACCGATCCGATCCTGGGCCGCACCGAGCCGCCCGATCCCCGGTTCCCCCATGCGCCTGCGGGCTGGACCTTCGATGAGGCGCTGCGGATCGCGCACAAAGAGGGACTGGAGCCCGCCGAAGATCACTGGGAGGTCGTGCGATCGCTGCAAGCCTTCTATGCGCGCCACGAAGAAGCCGACCTTCCGGTCAAGCTGCCCGAGCTGCACGATGCGCTCGAGGAAAAGTTCCACTACAAGGGCGGGTTCAAGTACCTCTACACGCTGCTGCCGGGCGGACCGATCGCGCAGGGTTGCCGGCTGGCGGGACTCAAACCGCCCGGCGGCGCCGTCGACACGAGCTTCGGCAGCGTCGCGTAGCGCTACTTGCGGCCGACCGCCTCGCGGGCGATCGAGTCGAGCAGCGCCTCGACTTCCTTGAGTGCTGCCTTCGAAGCGGGCGAGCCGTCCGGCCGCCATGGGCGCCGGTACCCGACGAACACCTTGTCCGGTGCCTGCGCGGTCGCGTACACCACGATCGCGTACGGGCACATCGCCATGTTGGCCGGGTCGGCTTCCATCGTCTTGCGCGACAGCGCTGCACTGCAGAAGACGAATGCCTGCGCGTCGGTGTAGATCTTGCGCGCCGAGCCGACATCCTTGCCCGTTCGTTCGAGCATGCGATTGACGTGCGACTCGTAGTCGATCACGAGTCCCTTGCTTTCGATCGCGGCCTTGAGATCGTCGCGCACGTCGGCGAACTTCGCTTGCGTGGCGTAGGTGACGATCGGATGAGGCTCGGCGGCCAGCGCCGCGGCAGCGGGAAAGGCGATCAGCGAAACGAGTAAAGCGCGGACGAGCATGGGGTTTCTCCTGAGGGCGAGCAGGCGGACAGTCCGCAACGTTGGATCGTACCGCGTACGATAACGCCGTTACCGCGCACGCGGGCTCGCCGGTTCCATTCGAGCGATGCTGACGTCTTGAACGGCGGCGGGGCGTCCCCAGTTCCAGGTCGTCGACGATCCGAGGAGGCAATCATGTTTGGTCCGATCACCATTCCGTTCGGTGCGAAGCTGCTGTTCAATACCGTCAAGCTTAAGCCCGGCGTCACCTACGACGACGTCGAACTGGCGCTGGCCGAGATGTGCAGCGTCGTCAAGGAGACCTACGGCGGCGACAAGGGCGGATTCATCGCCGGGCAGGTTTTCCGCTTTTCCGGATTCGTTTCCGAGGAAGGGTCGCTCGGCGACCGACACGCCGCCGACCACGACCTCGTCATCGTCACCTACTGGCGTTCGTTCGAGGAGCACGAGCGGTCGCACGCCGATGCGGTATTCAAGGCGAAGTTCGCGGCGCTGGCCGAGCGGTGCACGGAAACGCGGGAGCTCGGCTACGAGATGATGTGGCAGGGCGCGCCGGAAGGCGAGGCCAAGCGGGCTGAAGCGGCGCAGGTCGCGTAAGGCGCATCGCCGACACTGGGCCGCGCTGCGCAACGGGTCGGCCCGACGAACTCGGTTGAACCCGGCAGGCACGTACAACGCTGAGAAAGAACGAAGCGCTGTGTCGTCATGCCCGACGCTCGACGGACGAAATGCCGCGGACGCGCACGGCGTTGATCCTTCGCCGTGCGCTGCGCTCGTGTCCGCGGCGTCGCGACATCGTCCGGATCACGGCATTCCGAATGCGCGTTGCCGTCCGCGCAGCTGCGTGTAGCGGTGGCGCGGTGCCGCGACTCACCGCCGCAAATGGAGCACCGAGATGCATGACCAGTCCGTGGCATGGACCGCCTTCGCGATCAGTTCGCTGATCTTCGCGGCGTACGAGGTGTGGGTCTTCTGGGTTGGGCGCCGGCATCCCGGCCGCATGGCGCGCTATGCGCATGCGCGCATGCGGATCGACTGGGCCGATGCCCTGAGCCGGCGCCCGGGTTTCGAAGTCGTCGCGGTACAGACGCTGCGCAATTCGCTGATGTCGGCAACGATCGGCGCATCGACCGCGGCGCTGGCGTTGATGGGCACGATCACGCTGGCCGGAGGCAGCCTGGTCGAAAGCATGGCTGCACTGCAGTCCGGTCGCATGCAACTGCGCGCGGTGCTCGAGGGTCTGCTGATGCTGGCGCTGTTCGCTTCGTACGTGTGCTCGGCGATGGCGATGCGCTACTTCAACCACGCCGGGTTCGTGATGTCGATGCCCGCCGACTCCGAACAGCGCAAACCGCTCGACCCGCTGGCGCGCGAGTACGTCGAGCGTGCGGGGCTGTTGTACAGCTGGGGGCTGCGCTTTTTTCTGATGGTTGCGCCGCTGGTCGGCGGGATCGTCAATCCGCTGGCGATGCCGCCGATGACGGCCGTACTTGTGGTCGTCCTCTGGTACTTCGACCGCCCCGCACGACCGATGCGGTGAAGCCGTTGCGGCGGCGCCTCAGCCGGTACTCCAGGCGCGCGGGCGGCGCATGCCGGCGATCTTGCACGCCTGCTTGACGTAGCCGTACGGAAACAGCTCGAACAGGCGCTGCCGCGCGGCCGCGCCGAGCCCGACGTCCTTCTCCAGAAACCAGATCACGAAGCGCGCGTCGGGGATCAGCTGGTGCTCTTCGAGATAGCTGCGCATGAACCGAAGCACCTTCCAGTGCAAATCGGTGAGGGCGATGCCTTCGGCGCGAGCGAGTGCTTCGGCGACGCTGTCGTTCCAGTCGTCCGGGTCGATCAGGTAGCCTTCGTCGTCGGTGGGCGGTAACGCGGACTTCGCGGTCTGCAGCGACGCGTCGGTCATCGTTGCACCTCGGCCGCAACGGAAAACGGTGCGACACCGCTCGGTCGCGCGCCTGCGAGGCGCCCATTGCGGCCGCGGCCAGCAGGGCAGCCAGGCAGGCGAGTCCTGTCGCGCGAACGCCGTCGCACCCGCGCGATCCGCGCGGGCGGCCCCGGTAAGCTGTGTCTCGGCCGCATGCCGCGGGAATTCCTCAACGCCGCCCGGCGCGCGACGCAGTGCCGCGCGGCGCTTTCTTCGCGCCACGTGTCTTCGGGGTGGACGTCTTGCCGGCGATCCTCTTCGCGGCGGTCTTTCGCGTCGCAGGACGTGCGCGCAGCATGCCCGCGGCGATCTTGAAGATGTCCGTTTCGGTGATGATGCCGACCAGCGTACCGTTCGCATCGACCACCGGCAGGCTGCCGATGTGTTTCTCGACGAGCAGGCGCGCTGCGTCCTTGAGCAACGCGCCCTCGGCGATGCACACCGCCGGAGCGCTCATGATCTCGCCGACGGGGACTTCCGCCGAACCGTAGTTGGCCGCCGCGAGCAGCAGATCGCGTTCGGCCGCGATGCCGACGACGCGGCCGCCGTCGACGACCGGCAGGTGGTGGACGTTGCGGCCGCGCATCAGATCCAGCGCGCGGTGAAACTCCGTCTGCGGCGTCACCGTGAGCACCTCACGGCTCATGTACTGGCCGACTTTCATCGAGCATCTCGTCGCGGAAAAATGATGGGGGCGGCAGCCCGCCGGGCCGTTCGGCGAAGCGGTGCGGACTTCGCGCCGCACGGTCGGCGGCCGGTCAACGCCGCGCCGTCGCCCCTACGGCTGCTTCGGCGTCTGGTATTCGGCCTCCTTGTGGAACGGCTCCCAGATCGTCTCGAACCCGACGAATCCCTTTTCGTTCGGCGGCAGTTGCCGCGTCGTCACGAAACGCGAATGTCCGTCGGGAACCTTGATGACGGGTTTCTGCTCGCTCTGACTCATCGTTCACCTCACTTCACCGAAAGTCCGGACGCCTTGCGCGAATGCCTCGTCCGGCGTGTTGTTCGAACAAAACATCGATCAGATGGGCCTCAGCAATGACGCGTCCACCGCGGGTGCGGCCTCGGGCGCTCCGCCTGCCTTCAGCTCTTGGGCGGTTGCGTCGCGCACGGTCAGGACCTCCAGCGTGAAGACGACCTCCCGGCCGCAAAGCGGGTTGTTGCCGTCGACCGTCAGCGTCTCGTCGTCCATGTGCGTCACGAGGAAGGTACGCGTCTGGCCCGCGTCATTCTCCATCAGGATCGAGGTGCCGACCTGCCGGTACTCCTCAGGGACGTTCTCGAGCCGATCGGTAAAGACGAGCGACTCGTCTCGTGGACCGAAGATCTGGTTGCCGTCGATCACGACATCGATCACGTCGCCCGCCGACCTGCCCTCGAGCTGCATGTGGACCGATGGCGCCAGGATCTCGTTGTAACCGTGGACGTAGCCGAGCGGGAACTCCACGCGCGTCAGCACGTGGCCGGTTTTCCTGTCGGTCACCTTGTAGCTCAGCTCGACGTACTTGCCTGCCCGGATGACTTCTTTCATATCGGATGTCGCCCGCGCGATCAGAAGATGGACGCGCCGAAGATCCTGAGCTTGCCGTCCTCGTAGCCGAGCACGAGGCGGCCGAGCCACTCGCCGGGCTTCTTGGTGCTGCGCTGCCGGAACAGCACGGTCACGTGCTCGCCGCGGCGGATGATACCGAGCGGATCGAACTGCTCGGACAGATTCCGCGCCAGCTCGCTGTTTGCGAACTGGTGCCCGACGGCGACCTGATCGAGCGCGCGCGCCAGAGAAGCGGAGAAGTTCTTGGCGAACTCGCCGTAGTTGCCCTCGTTGGAATGCTTGACGAGGTCGCGCCACAACGGCAAGGCCATCGCCAGGATCTCTTCGTCCGACTTCTCGATGATGTTCACGCGCGCGACCGGCGATTCCGTTTTATTTCTCGTCTCCCACCAGGTGATACAGCGGCGCTTTCTCCATCGTGTACTCGCCGGACTTCGGATCGCGGCGCGAGACCGTCAGCACGTGCCAGTTCTGGTCGTCCAGCTTCGGATAGTCGCCGCGGTAGTAGTAGCCGGGCCAGCGCGTCTCCTTGCGGAACAAGGTGTGGTGAGTCACGCACTCGGCCGCGCGATGGCGATGCTTCAGTTCCCAGGCGCGCAGCAGCTCGTGCAGGTCCGAGGCGGCGAGTTTCTCCAGATCCTCCTCCATGATCTTGAGCTTCTTCAGGCCGATGTTCAGAAGCTTCTCGTTGGTCATGTAATTGGCCGTCACCCCGCCGCAGTACTCGTCCATCAGCTTCTGCAGGCGGTCCAGTCCCTGCTTCGGCGTGATGTAGTGCGGGTTGACGTCGCCCGCGACGACCGCGTTGCGGTAAACCCGGTAATGCTCCAGCGGCCTGTAGACCTCTTGCTTCAGGCGGTCGATCTGGCTCTGCGAGACGACAATGCCTTCGGCCTTGCCGTCGTCGATGTACTTGCACGCGGCCTTCGCCGCCAGCCGCCCTTCGGTGAACGAGCCCGACGAGAAGGCGTGCGGCGTGCCGCCCACCGCGTCGCCGGCGCCGAACAGACCGGCGACCGAGGTCATGCGGTTGTAACCCCAGAAGTATTCGGGCGGCGAGATGTCCTCGGGGCCGGAGCACCAGGCGCCGGAACCGGTCGCGTGCGAGCCCATCACGTAGGGTTCGGAGGTCGTCAGTTCAGGATTTTCGTTCTTCGGGTCGACGTCGGTGGCGGCCCACAGAACGGCCTGCCCGACGGTCATGCCGAGGAAGTTCTCCCAGCCGACCTCCTCCAGATGCGGATCCTGGAAGGCGCGCATCGTCACCATGTGGATCGGGCCACGTCCGGCGTTGATCTCGCTGATCAGCGCGTGATTGCGCAGACAGGTCGGAATCGGCCGGTGCGTCAGGTGGGAGGCCTCCGGGTCCAGGTACTCCTTGCCGACCATCTTCTGCAGCTCCGGCCACCACTTGGACTCGTATTCCTCGCCCAGGCCGTTCTGCGTGTAGGTCTTCAGATGCAGGAAGTACGCGCCGACGGGCCCGTAGCCGTCCTTGAAGCGGGCCAGCACGATGCGGTTTTCCATCTGTGTCATCTTGGCGCCGGCGTTGATCAGCAGGCCGTAGGCCGACGCCGACGACCAGGGCGCGTACCAGGTCCGGCCGGAGCCTTCGCCGACCGAGCGCGGCTTGAAGATGTTGGAGGCGCCGCCGGCCGCGCAGATCACGGCCTTCGCCTTGAAGACGTGGAAGTTGCCGGTGCGGACGTTGAAGCCGACGGCGCCGGCCACGCGGTTTTCGCGGCTTTCGTCCATCAGCAGGTGGGTGACGCAGATCCGGTTGAAGATCTTGTCGGCCGACTTCTTCGCCGCCTCGGCGACGATCGGTTTGTAGGACTCGCCGTGGATCATGATCTGCCAGCGACCTTCGCGCTGATAGCGGCCGGTCTTGGGATCCCTCATGATCGGCAGGCCCCACTCCTCGAACTGGTGCACGGTGGAGTCGACGTGGCGGGCCATGTCGAACTGAAGATCCTCGCGCACCATGCCCATCAGGTCGATCCGGGCGTAGCGGACGTGATCCTCCGGCTGGTTCTCGCCCCAGCGCGTGCCCATGTAGCAGTTGATCGCGTACAGACCCTGCGCGACCGCACCCGAACGATCGATGTTCGCTTTCTCGGCGATGACGATCTTCTTGTTCTGCCCCCAGAAGCGCGCCTCCCACGCCGCTCCGGTGCCGCCCATGCCGGCACCGACGACGAGGATGTCGATGCCGTCTTCGATGATGGTGTCGTAGGCCATTAGTAGTACACGCCTTTCTTCAGTTTCAGACCCGCGTCCTTCAGCGTTCGCAGACCGCCGTCGTCAAATCGAAGGTACTTCGGCTCGTTGTACAGGAGCTGGCTGTCGCGCATCTCCTTGCTCGGGGGCGGGACCTCGGCGAGCTTGGGAATCGCCTGCCCCCACGGCTTGGTCGTGATCGGCGACAGGAAGTTCTTCTCCGTGCCGTTGCGGAACTTGATGCGCCAGGCGATCGTTCCGCGCCGCTCGTCGCGGTCGACGCGCACGCTGTGACCAAGCGGCGCGAAGTCGGCGTAGCCGCGCACGTCGATCGCGTGCTGGGGGCAGGCCTTCACGCACGAATAGCACTCCCAGCACATGTTCGGTTCGATGTTGTAGGCGCGCCGATAGGTCTTGTCGATGTGCATGATGTCCGACGGGCAGATGTCGACGCAGTGTCCGCATCCGTCGCACCTCGTCATGTAGACGAAGGTTGGCATTCGTCCGGCTCCTCGTTTCGTTCAGCAGAAGTTGCAGGTCGCTTGCAGGGGTCCTGTCGCCGCGTCAGTAGTGACGCGGCGCTTCGCGCTTGATGCCGAGGCCCATGTCCATCGGCGCATCGCGCAGCAGCTCCATCGAGTGACGCATCCGTTGCTCAGGATCGTCGCGGCTCAGTGTCGGCAGGTTCTCGGCGGTGCCGTTGGCCCGCGCCAGCCGCTTTTCGAACGCGGCGGCCGGCTTGAAGAACATGTGAGCGAACTTCGACCAGGGCACGCCGGCGAACAGCACCGTGTTGGCCAGGATGAACAGCCAGAACAGCACGCCGGTGCCGCCGCCGGTTGCCGCCCAGATCAGCCCGAGCGTGGCGCTGGCCAGCATCGACAGGATGAACAGGTCCGCTCTGACGATGCGCAATGGCGAATGGCCCTCGGCGGCGACATCGACGCGGATGAAGAACCAGAACCAGTAGCCGCCGACGCAGATCATCAGCGCGCCAAGCCACCAGAGCGTGGCCCAGTAGGGGTTCGTCGACAGGTCGAAGACCAGCACGACCGTCGCGAGCACGTAGAACACGAAGCCGTACATGCCGAGCAGGTGCGCGATGCGCCGGCGCACGTTGCAGAACTCGCCCGAGGCCAGCACGTCGACGACGGCGGTCTGCACGGCGAGCGAAACGAGTTCGCCGCCGCCCACCGGCCGCGCCGCCTTTTCCTTCGTGCGGCGCATGTTCTCGAAGAAGTAGCGGGCGCTGCCCTTGTGCCAGACGTCGAACAGCGTCCCTGCCACGACCAGGATGAACATGACGATCACGTAGGCCTGCATGACCGCGGGCGAAAGCGACCCCGACAGCGTGGCAAATGGGTTGGTGGTGAACATCGCGTGTGTCTCCTCCTGAAACGGTCGCAATCGTATGTTCTGCGGCGCGCAATCTTAGCGGGCGGAATGCCCGCTTAACTTGACCTCGACGCGCTCGTGCGCGGCCAGCCCTTCGTAGTAGCGGCGCAGGATCGCGAGCACCTCGGGCCGGCTGAACTCGGCGGGGACCTCGGCGCCTTCGGACAGCCACTTGCGCAGCTTGGTGCCCGAAACCAGCAGGCGATCCTTTTCCTCGTGCGGGCAGGTGCGCGCCGAAGCCATGCCCCCGCACCGGTAGCACCAGAACGTCCAGTCGATCTTCAGCGGCTGCGTCTGCAGCGAGCCGGGCGGAATCTCGTCGAAGATGCGGTGCGCATCGAACGGCCCGTAATAGCTGCCCACGCCGGCGTGGTCGCGCCCGACGATCAGGTGCGAGCAGCCGTAGTTCTGGCGGAACAGCGCGTGCAGAAGCGCTTCGCGCGGGCCGGCATAACGCATGTCCAGCGGATAGCCCGCCTGCACGACGGTGCCCTTGACGAAGTAATGCTCGATCAGCGTGGCGATCGCGGCGGTGCGCACTTCGGCCGGGATGTCGCCGGGCTTCAGCGCGCCGAGCAGCGAGTGCACGAGCACGCCGTCGCAGATCTCGATCGCCACCTTGGCCAGGTACTCGTGCGAACGATGCATCGGGTTGCGGGTCTGGAACGCGGCGATGCGCGACCAGCCGAGCGACTCGAACAACGCGCGCGTCTGCGCCGGCGTCATGAACAGCGCTCCGTATTTTTCCGGAAAGCCGCCGGTGGACAGCACCTGGACCGGTCCCGCGAGGTTCACTTCGCCCTGTTCCATCACCATCTTGACACCGGGATGGTCGATGTCCGTGGTGCGAAACACCATCGCGCATTCGTGCTGCTTGTCGATCGTGTACTTCTCGGTGACCTGCATGGTCGCCAGGATCTCGTCGTTGTCGGGATCGACGAGCGCGATCTCCGCGCCGGTGCGGATCGAATCCGCCGTCGCGCGGTCGGCCGACAGCGTGATCGGGATCGGCCAGAACAGGCCCGAGGCGAGCTTCATGCCGTCGCACACGCGCTCCCAGTCGCCGTGCGTCATGAAGCCTTCCAGCGGAGTGAAACCGCCGATCCCCAGCATGATCAGGTCGCCGCGCTCGCGCGAGGTCACGCGCACGCGCGGCATCGTGCGGGCGCGCGCCAGCGCTTCGGCGTGCGCCGCGCCCGTGAGCAGGCGCGGCTTCAGCGGACCGCCGCCGTGCGGTTCGACCAGTGTGGGCACGGTGCCTCCTTCCTTCGTCTTCGTATGCGCGCCGATGCCGTGCCGCCCGTGCGCCGCAGCGTTGCTGCCAGCCGCATGCCCGGTGCCCCGAGCGGCGCAGCGCGCAGTCGCAAACCCGGCCCGGACGCGGCCACGCCGCCCAACCGAGCCGAATAACCCTGAGCGCGGATTGGACGCTGTTCTGCGCAGCATGCACCATTGCCGCTTTGGCATGGATGCGGCCTGCCCGGATGGGTGGGTTTGAACAGCCCACACAGGTAGGCGTTCGATCCCGTGGCGTTAGGGTCGGCATGGCGCGTCGTCGGCCGTGGCACTATCGCCGCGCGCCTGCTGGGCGGTGTTCGACGAGGCGGAGCGGGCGGGAAATCACACTCGGATCGATCGACTTGAGACTGGCGCCATCACGTACCGCGGTCGCGGCACTGTTCTTGCTGGGCTGCGTTTGGCCGGCCGCCGAATCGACGGCGCTGGCGGCCCAGGCGCCCGCGCTGCCGGTGGCGGCAGCGGCGGCGTCCGCATCCGCGGCCTGGTGGATCTGGCCGCTGGCGCTTTTCGTCGTCTGCTTCTTTCTCGGCATGGTCGCGGTGCCGGCCGGCGTGGGCGGTGGGGTCCTGTTCGTCCCGCTGGTCAGCGGTTTCTTTCCGTTTCACCTGGACTACGTGCGCGGCGCCGGGCTGCTGGTGGCGTTGTCGAGCGCGCTGGCAGCGGGACCGTCGCTGCTGCGCACCGGGCTGGCGAACATGCGCGTGTCGATTCCGCTCGCGTTGATCGCATCGATCAGTTCGATGTTCGGTGCGCTGCTCGGACTGGCGCTGCCCGCGTCGGTCGTGCGCATCGCGCTCGGCGTGGCGATCCTCGGCATCGTCGCGGTGATGCTGATGGCGCGCAAATCCGAACTGCCGGACGTTGCGGCAAGCGATCGCCTGGCGCAACTGCTTGGCATGAACGGCGTTTTCGTCGATGGCGCCACGGGCCAGCAGGTGCAGTGGCGCACCCATCGCACGCCGCACGGACTCGCGCTGTTCTTCTTCATCGGCATACTGGCCGGCATGTTCGGGCTGGGCGCCGGCTGGGCCAACGTGCCGGCGCTGAACCTCGTGATGGGGACGCCGTTGAAGGTCGCCGCGGGTTCGTCCAGTTTCATCCTCTCGCTGGTCGATTCGTCGGCCGCGTGGATCTACCTGAACAACGGCGCCGTGCTGCCGGTGATCGCCGCGCCGTCGGTGGTCGGCATGATGCTGGGGGCGAAGATCGGTGCGCGGCTGCTGTCCGTGCTGAAAGCGTCGCTGATCCGCAAGCTCGTCATCGCCATGTTGCTGTTCGCCGGCGGCCGCGCGCTGCTGGTCGGGCTGGGCATCGGAGGTTAGGATGAGCGCGGAAAGGTCACCGTCGACGCCGCCGCCGCAGATTGCGCCGGAGCAGATCCGCTACGCCGAGTGGTTGCGCTGGAGCGGCTGGTTCGGTCTGGCGCTGCTGATCGTCGCCTCGCTGCTGTACGTCGCGGGCATCCTGCCCCCGCACGTACCGGTCGGCGAGTTGCCGCACGTCTGGCGGATGCCGTCGCGCGATCTGGCAGCAACGATCGGGGGCCACGGCCAGTGGGAATGGGTCGTGCTGCTGCACAAGGGCGACATGCTCGCCTTGCTCGGAATCGCGGTGCTGTCGGGCTGTTCGGCGTTGCCGCTGCTCGCGGTGACCGGCATCTATCTACGGCGCGGCGATCGCCTGTTCGCCGCGCTTTGCCTGCTGCAGGTCGCCGTGCTCGTGCTGGCGGCGTCGGGCGTCGTATCGGTCGGGCATTGAGCGATGAACGCGGCCGACCGCATCATGACGGCGGCGTGAAGCGCACCGGCGCACGGACGCGAGGCAAGCGCGATGTCGCAATGGCTGAACCTGGCACGGGCCGCGCAGCTGGCCGGCGTGCCGCGTGGAACGTTGCAGCGGATGATCGGCGCCGGCGAACTGGCGTCGGCCGACGGCCTGATCGAGGTGGCGGAGCTGCTGCGCGCGTTTCCGCAGCTGAAGCTGGAAGACGCGGGACTGTTCGAGAAAGTCACGCGCATCCGTGACGAGGCTTTCGGCCGGCGCGTCCGCGAACGGATGCTGCCTTCGCAGGAGGTGCTGGCACAGCGCCTGTTCGCGCAGGGGCAGGAGCTCGCGGACCTGCGCCGGCTCGTCCAGGCCTATCACGCGCTCGTCGTCGACGCGCGGGCGCGCCTGGACGCACTGGCCGGCGGCGACTCGCGGCTGGCCGATTTGAAGGACATGCTGGACCAGGGGCTGAAGCGCGCGTTGGGCGCGGCGCCCGCGGACCGGCTCGATGCGATGGTGAACGTGATGCAGGTCATTTCGGCGCAGGTCACCGTGCTGCCCAGCGGGCGGCAGTTTCTCGTCGAAGGCAGCGACTCGATCCTGCAGGCGGGCCTGAAAGCGGGCCTGCGATTTGCCTACGGTTGCGGCACCGGCACCTGCGGGCTGTGCAAGGCGCGCGTGGTCGGCGGCGCCACGCGCCAGATCCAGCACGCCGACTACCCGTTGTCGGAGGCGGAAAAGGCGCAAGGCTACGTGCTGCTGTGCGCGCACACCGCGGTGACCGATGTCACCGTCGAGACGCTGGAAGCGCGCGGCCCCGCCGACATCCCGGTGCAGGACATCGTCGCCACCGTGCGCGCGGTCGAGGCGCTGGCTCCCGACACGCGGCTATTGCACCTGCAAACGCCGCGTTCGAACCGGCTTCGCTTCCTCGCCGGACAGTCGGTGACGCTCGGCATCGCCGACGGCGGGCAGGATGCGACGCTGACGGCGCCGTTGGCGAGCTGCCCGTGCGATGAGCGGAATCTGCACTTTCACGTCGCGCGCGAGGATCGCTCGCCGCTGGCGCAGCGGCTGTTCGCCGATCGCCTGCGCCCCGGCACGCCCGTGAACGTACGCGGCCCGACCGGAGACTTCGTACTGGACGCCGAGAGCAGCCGCCCCCTCGTCCTGGTCGCGTGCGACACGGGATTTGCGCCGATCAAGAGCCTGCTGGAAAACGCGATGGCCGGCGAGCTGGTCGAGACGTTCGATCTGTACTGGCTCGCCACGCGCAGCGACGGACACTATCTGGCGAACCAGTGCCGGGCGTGGGCGGCGGCGTTCGACAATTTCACGCACCGTCTGCTGAACGGTGCCACGCCCGGCGACGGCGCCTGGCCGGTGGTCGAAGCGGTGGTCGCGTCACGCCGCGAACTGGCGCAGTGCGACGTGTTCGTCGCCGGTCCGCAAGACTTCGTTCTGCCCGTCGTGCAGGGGCTCGCCGGTGCCGGTGCGCTGGCCGGCCGCACGCGAAGCCTGATCGTTTAGACCGTAACCCGCAGCCGAATATGAGCGACGCACTGACCTTCCTCGTCAAGGCCCGCCCCGAAGCGATGGGGCACTACCTGAAGTTCCTGAAAGAGGCCGGCCGCAACCTCGACCCGAAGACGCGCAACCTGATCTCGGTGATCACCAAGGTCCATTCGCAGACCGAGCGCGGCCTGCGCCAGTACCTGTTGCGCGCGCTGCGCGAAGGCTGCACGCCGGCCGAAGTGCTCGACGCGCTGCTGATGGCGTTTCCGGCGCTCGGGCTGGCGAAGATCGTCTGGGCGGTCGACGTCATCCTCGCGATGGACCTGCCCGAGTTCCAGGCCGGCGCGCTGGGTCAGCCGGCCGTCTGGCACGACGTGATGGCCGCCGACGAACTCGACGTCGGCGCTGCACGCCGCGTCGACTGCGACGGGCGAGGACTGTTCGTCTATCGCGCCGCCGACGAATACCGCGTCTACGACAGCCGCTGCCCGCACCAGACGACCAACATTCCGCACCTGGCCTTGCAGGGCACGCGGCTGACCTGTCCGAAGCACGAATGGGCGTTCGACATCACCACCGGCGAGTGCATCGCCAAGGGTTCGACGCCCCTGAAGCGCTGGCAGTCGAAGGTCGAGTGCGGCCGGCTGCTCGCGTACTGGTAGCGATGGATCATCTGCCGATCTTCCTGAAGCTCGCGGGCGAACGCTGCGCGGTGATCGGCGGCGGCGAGGTGGCCGCGCGCAAGGTGGGGCTGCTGCTCGATGCCGGCGCGCGCGTGACGGTGACGGCGCCCGTGCTGTGCGAAGCACTCGCCGAACTCGAGCGCGAAGGGCGCATCGAGCACCGGGCGGCGGCGTTCGATCGCGAGGCGCTCGCGGGCGTGGTCCTGGTGATCGCGGCCACCGACGACCGCGCGGTCAATGCCGAGGTCTCGCGGCTGGCGCGCGCGCAGGGCACTCCGGTGAACGTCGTCGACGACCCCGAGTTGTGTTCGTTCATCCTGCCTGCGATCGTCGATCGTTCGCCGGTCGTGATCGCGGTGTCCACCGGCGGCGCGTCGCCGGTGCTCGCGCGCCTGATCCGTGCGCGCCTGGAGAGCCTGATTCCGGCCGCGTACGGCGAGCTTGCGCGTCTGGCGCGGCGCTTCCGCGAGCGCGTCCAGCGCGCGCTGCCCGCGCCCGCGCGCCGGCCGTTCTGGGAGCGCGTTCTGCACGGCCCGATCGCGGGTCTCGTCTTTTCGGGACGGGTGCGGCTAGCCGAGGAAGCGCTGGCGCGCGAGCTCGAGGACGCTGCGCAGCGCACACCTGAAGGGGAGGTGTACCTCGTCGGCGCCGGACCGGGCGACCCGGACCTGCTGACCTTCGCCGCGCTGCGCCTGATGCAACAGGCTGACGTCGTGCTGTACGACAACCTCGTGTCGCCGGCGATCGTCGATCTCGCGCGGCGCGACGCGCGTCGCATCTACGTCGGCAAGCGGCGCGCGAACCACACGATGCGGCAGGAGCAGATCAACGCGCTGATGATCGAGCTGGCCAAACAGGGGCAGCGCGTGCTGCGCCTGAAGGGAGGCGATCCGTACGTGTTCGGCCGCGGCGGCGAGGAGATCGAGTCGCTCGCCGCCGCCGGCGTGCGCTTTCAGGTCGTCCCGGGAATCACGGCCGCGTGCGGGGTGGCGGCCTACGCGGGCATCCCGCTGACGCATCGCGACTACGCGCATTCGTGCGTTCTCGTGACCGGACATCTGAAGGACGGCACGATGGATCTCGACTGGCACGGGCTGGCGCGTCCGAAGCAGACCGTCGTGATCTACATGGGACTGCTGGGCCTGCCCGCGCTGTGCGAACAACTGATCGCGCACGGCATGCCCGCCGACATGCCTGCCGCGGTCGTTCAGCAGGCCACGCTGCCTGAGCAGCGCGTGGTCGTCGCGCCGCTGGCGGAACTCGCGCGACGCGTCGAGGAGGCGGGACTGCATCCGCCCACACTGGTGATCGTCGGCGACGTCGTCAGGCTGCGCGACAAGCTCGCGTGGTTCGAAAGCGCGGAGCAGCGCGGCAGCGCGGTGCCGGCGCTCGACGCGCGCGAGTAGTTCGTGCACGAGCCGTCGGCGCGCGAGCCGCACAACGCGCAAGATCAGTGGGGCGGGCACAGCGCGTCGGCGGCCTGCGCCAGCGCCGCATCGCCGCCGAGCTGCCACACGCGGCGCAGGCCGCTCGCGCGCTCGAGCCACCGGGTCGCACCTGCGCGCGCGGCGGCGTCGAGCGCCGCGCGGTCGATTCTCTCCGGCGTCGCGCGGAACGGCTGGGCGAGCTCCGGCGCGAGCTGCCGTCGCATTCCGTCGAAAGTCGCGTACCAGAACAGCAGCGAGGCGTGCGCGTCGCGCGCCAGCAGCTGCGGCAGCGTGACGAGGCAGTCGGCCAGCAGGTCGCGTACCGCGCGCAGCACGAGCTCGGTCCGTCGTGCGGCTGCGGCGATCATGCGCTCCCAGTCCGCGCCCAGCAACGCGCCGGCGCGCAGCTCGCCCAGCTCGTGCAGGATCAGCGTTTCGGTCTCGCCGAGCGCCATTCGCTCGACGCCGGCCGCCGGGTCCGCGCCGGAGTACGCGCGCAGCGCGGCCCCGAACGCGTTGTCGCCGGTGCGCCGGCTGCCGGCTTCGACGCGCGTCCACAGCCAGCGCCGCAGCGCGTCGAGCCGCACGATCACGGTATGGCCGCGGCTCGCGGCGGGCGGTGCGGCCACGCCGCGCGCCCACTCGCGCCCGGTGACGATCACGTGCGCGCCGTCGCGCGTCTGTTCGGAAGCGCGTTCGGCGAGAAAGAAAACCGGCGCGCCGAACAGGCCGATACCGGCGCCGTAAACCCAGCCGTGCGCCGCGAGGTGGCGGTTTGCCGCGTCGTCGTCGAAGGGGTCCACACCGCTGCCCAACGGCAGCGGCGCGAAGGTTGCGCCGGACGCCGGCAGTTGTTCCCAGCTTTTCTCGCGTCGCGCGATCCACTCCGACAGCCGCGCGCGGTCGGGCGTGGCGCCGAGCGGAAGCTGCTCGGCCCAGCGGAAGTACTCGCGCATGTCGAGCAAATACGTGCACATCGACTTCTCGCGCGCATGGCGCGCGTCGGCCAGATCGCAATTGCGCTGGACGACGTCGACGACGTGAGCGAGTTCGGCATGCGGCATCGATACCACGGTCATTCGACGTAGCGCTTGACGGCGCGCCGCCTGCCGGGGCGGGTCTTTTGCGTGATGACGCCACGCACCGGCTCGAGGCTCGGCAGCGCGATGTCCGGATAGCGCGGGTTCAGCGCGCGCAGGCGCCAGCCGCCGTCGGCGCGGGCGAGCTGGCGGAAGACCCATTCGTCCTGCCAGAACGCCAGCACATACGAGCCGTCGGTCGCCAGGCCCTCGGGCTCAATGATCACGATGTCGCCCTCGGCGAATTCCGGCGCCATCGAGTCGCCAAGCACCATCAGGGCGAACGATTCAGCGCCGCTGCAAGCATGTTCGGCCGGGCTCGCGGCGCCCTGTGCGCCTGCAGCGGGAACGATGGGGATGCGCGGGCGGGCGCCGGTGGCCGACTTGGACATGGGGTCCGCGCCGTGTTGCACGCCGGCGCGCAGCGGGCATTGTGCGAGCCGCCCGTAGAAGCATGAATCACCCAAGCGGGTAGCAGGCGACACGCCTTTGCAGCGATACGCAAGGCTCGTCGGCACCAGGGATTCGTCGCTACACTGCGTGCCGCGACTGAACCAAGCGTGAACCAAGCGGACTGAACCAGGCTGTTCCGCGCCGCGTGCCGGGACGGCAGAACGAACGGGAGATCCTCGATGAACTACGACAAGGAACTCGACGCGCGCGGGCTCGCCTGTCCGATGCCGATCGTCAAGACGCGCAAGGCGCTGAACGAACTGGCCACCGGCCAGGTGCTGAAGGTGCTGGCGACCGATGCGGGTTCGGTGGCGGACATGAAGGCCTTCTCCGAACAGACCGGCAACGAGCTGCTCGGCTCCGAGCAGAACGGCGGCACGTACGTTTTCTATCTGAAGCGCCGCTGACGGCGTTGCACCGTTCGCGCGGCGCCGCGGTCGCGCACCGCGACGTACCGCGACACGCGGCCGAAGGCCGCGCCAAACACACACAGAGAGGCTGCCGTGAGCCAGAAAAAGATGGCGTTGATCGCCACCAAGGGGACGTTGGACTGGGCGTACCCGCCGTTCATTCTCGCTTCGACCGCCGCGTCGCTCGGCTACGAGGTGCAGATCTTCTTCACTTTCTACGGCCTGACGCTGTTGAAGAAGGACCTGTCGGGCCTGAAGATCAGTCCGCTCGCCAACCCGGCGATGCCGATGCCGGTGCCGATGCCCGTACTCGTGCAGGCACTGCCGGGCATGGAGTCGATGGCGACGATGATGATGCGCAACAAGATCAAGTCCAAGGGTGTGGCCTCGATCGAAGAACTTCGCAACCTGTGCATCGAGTCCGACGTCAAGTTCATCGGCTGCCAGATGACCGTCGACCTGTTCGACTTCACAAAGGACGACTTCATTCCGCAGACGCAGTTCGGCGGCGCCACGATGTTCCTCGGATTTGCGGGCGACGCCGACATCAGTCTGTTTATCTAGAAGCGATCTCAACATCCGCGCCACGACCATCGGGGTGTTGAGATGGGCTCTGACCTGCCGGCAAACGCGCAAAACGGCGCGACGGCCTGCGACAGCGGGCAACGGAGACCGCCCTGAGCCGCGCCGCGGCTGTTCACACAGTGAACGACCCCCGCGGCTGTTTACACTGTAAACAGGGGTCCGAGCCGGACAGCGGCGTGACGCCGCAACGTGAGCCCTGAACGACTGTCGGCGCCGAAGCGCGCGGCACGTTTCCGCGGCGCGCCGACGCGCACCGCTTGCACATCGGCGCGGTGGGCCGTACGCAATGCCGTCTTCGCAAAGCGTCCAGATTGCGCCCGCCGTTGCCGCGGCTTCGCTATTGCGCCGCGCCATGCGAGGGCGTGAGCCGAATAACCCTTTGGAAGTGTTTTCTTGCCGGCGGCGTGCTGATTTACTCGCCGCCTGAAGCGTCGGTGCGGGATCGGCGGACGCGCCGTCGAGCCAGCGCAATCCGGGCGCGGTCAATGCGGGGCCGCTGCGGGATTGCCGGATTGCGAAAATCTCGCCGATGATGCAGGGTTATCGGAGCACGGCTCGACACACATCAAAAGGAGGCAAGCCATGAACGAGACACGACGCGACTTCGTGAAGCTGGGCGGCGTATTCGCCCTACTGGCCGCGGCGGGATTGCTGACGGCAGAAGAGGCGCTCGCACAGCAGCAGGCGTGGAACAAGGCGGCGTTCGAGAGCAAGAACCTCGCCGATGCCATCAAGGCGCTCGGCGGCACGGCGGCCACGCCGAGCGGCGACATCACGATCACCGCGCCCGACATCGCGGAAAACGGCGCGGTCGTTCCGGTCGGCGTGACCAGCAAGATCCCCAACACGCAGGCCGTCTACATCCTGGTCGAGAAGAACCCGAACGTGGTCGCGGCAGGTTTCATGCTGCCGCCCGGCACCGAACCGACGGTGGCGACGCGCGTAAAAATGGGGCAGAGCTCCAACGTGCACGCCGTCGTCAAGGCCGACGGCAAGTTTTACGTGGCCACCAAGGAAGTCAAGGTCACCCTCGGCGGTTGCGGCGGCTAAGCCGGCGCGGCACACGCGGGCTGCGCGGGCGGCGGAACCGCCGCGGCTGCGCAGCGACTCACGATCCGATCGCACCGCTGCCCGGTGCGACGCATTCACGATAAGGAGCATTGCTCATGCCAGATCCGATGCGAATCCGCGCGACCGCGCAAGGCGACGTGGTCGAAGTGCGCGTCCTGATGAGCCACGAAATGGAAACCGGCCAGCGCCGCGATGGCAGCGGCAATCTGGTGCCCGCGCATTTCATCCAGAACGTCACGGTGACGCACGCGGGCAAGACCGTGCTGTCGGCCGAGTGGGGCCCGGCAGTGTCGAAGAACCCGTACCTGCAGTTCAAGTTCAAGGGTGGGAAAAAGGGCGACGAGATCGTCGTGACGTGGGTCGACAACAAGGGCGAGACACGCACCGACAAGGCCACGATCAACTAGCGCCGGGCCGCGCGCGGCGCGCCGACGCCGCCTGTACAAACACGAGGAGGGAGACACATGCGTCACGCCAGGTTTCTGCGCGCGCTGGTGCTGGCCGCGGCGTCTTTGGGCGTTGCGGGATGCGCAGTTCGGGACGGGTCGAGCCATCGGCCGGCGGTTTCCGCCGACCAGCCCGTGAAGGTCGTCTATCACTTCACCAACGGATTGGAAGAAGCCTCCCGCGGACTCGGGAACATCCGCAACCACCTCGCCGCGGACCCCAAGGCCAAGATCGTCGTCGTCGGCAACGGGCTGGGAATCGACTTCATGCTCGACGGCGCGAAGGACCGTAACGGCAACCCGTTCGACATTGCGATCCAGGAACTGAAGGCCAAAGGGGTCGACTTCCGGCTTTGTCAGAACACGATCGTCCGGCGCAACATCGACCGGTCGAAGGTGTTGCCCGAGGTGTCGATCGTTCCATCGGGCGTGGCGGAGGCGGCCCGGCTGCAGGCGCGCGAAGGCTACGTCTACCTGAGGCCTTGAAGGACATCGTTCGAGTCCAACCACAGCAGGCAAGGAGGACACATGAGCACGAAACTGGCCGTCATGCACCGGCGGCCGTTGACGATGGCGCTTGCCGCCGCCGGGCTCGCGCTCGCCGCCGCGGGCGCCGGCGCACAGAGCGACGACAAGACGCTGCGCGAGATCGAGCGCTATCGGGAGATGCTGCAGGACGGCAACCCGGCCGAACTGCTCGTCATGCGCGGCGAAGAACTCTGGAAGACCAAGCGTGGGCCGAAGAACGCCTCGCTCGAGCAGTGCGACCTCGGTCTCGGGCCCGGCGTCGTCAAAGGGGCCTATGCGCAATTGCCGCGGTACTTTGCCGACGCCGACCAGGTGATGGATTTCGAAGCGCGCCTGGTCCACTGCATGGTCACGCTGCAGGGGTTCGACCGCGCGGCAGTGACGAAGAGCCCGTTTTCGGGCGCCGGCCAGCGCGCGACCGACATCGAGGCGATCACCGCCTACGTCGTCGAACAGTCGCGCGGCATGCCGATCGCGGTGCCGCAGAACCATCCGAAGGAAAAGGCTTCGTTCGAGCGGGGCAAGTATCTCTTCTACATGCGCGCCGGCCCGTACGATTTTGCGTGCGCGACCTGTCATGGTGTCGACGGCCAGCGCATCCGGCTGCAGGATCTGCCGAACTTCGAGAAACCCGAGCCGGCGCAGCGCGCGTTCGCGACCTGGCCCGCGTATCGCGTCTCGCAGGGGGCGCTTCGCACGATGCAGTGGCGGCTGAACGACTGCTTTCGCCAGCAGCGCTGGCCCGAGCCGATCTTCATTTCGCAGGGGACGATCGATCTGATCACGTTCCTCGGGGTCAAGGCCAACGGCGGCAAAATGGCTTCGCCGTCGATCAAGCGGTAAAGGGAGAGGCACGCGATGAACAAAGCACTCGCCGCAGCGGGCGCCTGCGCGGTCGCACTGGCCGGCTGCGCTTCGATGATGTACACGCCGCCGACGAAGGAGGAGACGCTCGCGGTGATCAAGTCGAGCTTCAAGGATCGCGGCATCGCCAAGGTCGACCGGCTGAACCAGACCGACCTGCAACTCGTTTGCACGGAAACGCACAACAACCCTCCAAAGCATGTGCGCGAACGGCTTGAGAAGGCCGCGCTCGCCACGGTGAAGTACCCGAGCGACGGCAAGTGGCTCGGCGACTACAAGCAGGGCGAACGCGTCGCGCAGACGGGTGTGGGGCTGCAGTGGAACGACAAGCCCGGCGCGCCCGCAGGCGGCAACTGCTACGCGTGCCACCAGTTGTCGAAAGCCGAGATCTCGTTCGGCAACATCGGCCCTTCGCTGTACAACTACGGCAAGCTGCGCGGCAACAACGAGCAGACGCTGCGCTATACGTGGGCCAAGATCTGGAACGCGCATGCATTCAACGCCTGCTCGTCGATGCCGCGCTTCGGCGACGCGGGAATCCTGACCGAGGCGCAGATCAAGGACGTGATGGCGCTGCTGCTGGACCCGGCCTCACCGGTCAATCAGTAGGCTCGCCTGGCTGGCAGGGCGCCGCCGCCGTGGCGCCGCGCGTTGTTCGGACGAGAAGGCTCCGATGAGGCTCATTCGCCGCCGTCTGCTCGCGCTCGCCGCATGCATGCTGCCGCTCGCGTCGGCGCACGCGGCCGGCGTCGGCGATCGCGTCGTGTGGTCGGACGTCGCGCTGGCCGACGGACGCGTCCTGCGTGCGGCCGACCTGCAGGGGCGCACCGTGGTCGTCGAGTTCTGGGCGACCTGGTGCCCGTTTTGCGCCGCGCAGAATCCGCACATCCAGAAGCTGCACGCGCAGCACGGCGGACGGGGGCTGGTCGTGCTGACGTTTTCGATCGACAAGGACGCCGCGGCGGTTCGCCGGTACATGGCCGAACGCAACTACACGTTCGCCGTCGCGATGGCCGGACCGCAGTCCGACGCGTGGTTCGGCAAGCGCAAGGCGCTGCCCGAAGTGTTCGTGGTCGATGCGGGCGGGCGCATCGTGTTCAAGGAAGTGGGCGAAATGTTCGCCGAAGACATCGCCGCGCTCGCGCGCTTCGCGACGAAGCCATGAAAGGCAGGGAGACATTCCGATGTCGATGAGTCGACGCGAGTTCATGCAGGTGCTGGCCGTCGCGGCCGCGGCGGGGATGCCGATCGCCGCGCGCGATGTGCTGGCGCAGGAACCCGATGCCGCGCGCCGCCTGTACGACGTGCCGCGCTTCGGCAACGTGCACTTGCTGCATTTCACCGATTGCCACGCGCAACTGCGGCCGGTGTACTTTCGCGAGCCGAGCGTCAATCTGGGCGTCGGCGATGCGCGGGGCAAGCCGCCGCATCTGGTCGGCGAACATCTGCTGAAGCATTTCGGCATCCGGCCGGGAACGATCGAGGCACACGCCTTCACGCACCTCGATTTCGAGGTCGCCGCGCGCACGTTCGGCAAAGTGGGCGGCTTTGCGCATCTGGCTACGTTGGTCAAGCGTCTGAAGGCGTCGCGTCCCGGCGCGCTGCTGCTCGACGGTGGCGACACCTGGCAGGGATCGGGCACCGCGTTGTGGACCCAGGGTCAGGACATGGTCGACGCCTGCAAGCTGCTCGGCGTGGACATCATGACGCCGCACTGGGAGATGACGCTCGGCGCTGCGCGCGTGCAGGAAGTCGTCGAAAACGACTTCAAGGGCAGGATCGACTTCGTCGCGCAGAACGTCACGACGACCGACTTCGGCGACCAGGTGTTCCCGCCGTACGTCGTGCGCGAGATCAACGGGGTCCGGGTTGCGGTGATCGGCCAGGCCTTTCCGTACACGCCGATCGCCAATCCGCGCTACCTGGTCCCGGACTGGAGCTTCGGCATCAAGGACGACACGATGCAGAAGTACGTCGACGAGGCGCGCGGCAAGGGCGCGCAGGTCGTCGTCGTGCTCAGCCACAACGGGATGGACGTCGATCTGAAGATGGCTTCGCGCGTGCGCGGCATCGATGCGATCCTCGGCGGGCACACGCACGACGGCGTGCCGGCGCCTTCGATCGTGCGCAATGCCGGTGGGCGGACGCTGGTGACGAACGCCGGCAGCAACGGCAAGTTCCTCGGCGTGCTCGACCTCGACGTTCGTGGCGGCAAGGTTGCCGACTTCCGCTACAAGTTGCTGCCCGTGTTCTCGAACCTGCTGCCCGCCGACGCCGAGATGGATGCGTTCATCAAAAAGGTGCGTGCGCCGTTCGAGGCGAAGCTCGGCGAGCAGCTCGCGGTCACCGAAGGGTTGCTGTACCGGCGCGGCAACTTCAACGGCACGTTCGATCAGTTGATCTGCGACGCGCTGATCGCGGTCAAAGGCGCGCAGATCGCGTTTTCGCCGGGATTCCGCTGGGGGACGACCCTGCTGCCGGGGCAGACGATCCTGATGGAGCACGTGCTGGATCAGACCGCGATCACGTACCCGTACACGACGCTGAACGACCTGTCGGGCGAGATGATCAAGACGATCCTCGAGGACGTCGCCGACAACCTGTTCAACCCCGACCCGTATCTGCAGCAGGGCGGCGACATGGTGCGCGTCGGCGGGCTCACCTACGCGATTGATCCGAACGCGAAAATGGGCAGCCGCATCTCCGACATGCGGCTCGGCGGCCAGCCGATCGATCCGAAGAAGACCTACAAGGTCGCCGGTTGGGCGCCGGTGGCCGAAGGCGCGCAGGGCGAACCCGTGTGGGAGGTCGTCGCCGCCTTTCTTCGGGATCAGAAAGTGTTGAAGCCGCGCAAGCTCAACCTCCCGGCGATCAAAGGGGTGCAGGGCAATCCGGGCATCGCCTGAGCGTGGCACGGTGTGGGGCGGATGTGTGCGCTGAGCACGCCGGAACGAAGCGCTGGGGACGCCGCCGCTGGCTCGCCGCTGCCGCGGCGCTCGCGCTTGCCTGTCCTCTCGCTGGCTCGGCTCGGGCTGCCGAAGCGCACGCGCTCGAGCGGATCGACGATCTGCGCCCGCTGCTGGCGCGGGTGCGACGCGAACGCATCCCGCTGCTGCTCTTTTTCAGTACGCCGGGCTGCCCGTACTGCATCGAAGTCCGACGCGACTATCTGGCGCCGCGTGCGCGCGATCCGCGCGCGGGCGTGCTGATCCGCGAAGTCGAAATCGTCAGGCAGCGCAGCTTCGTCGACCGCGATGGACAGCGCGTCACCGAAGCGCGCTTTGCGGCGCGCTTCGGCGTGCGCGTCGTTCCGGTCGTGCTCCTCGTCGACGCGGATCTCACCCCGCTCGTCGACCCGCTGGTCGGCCTCGACGGGGCGGGTTTTTACGACGCTTACCTCGGCAACGCGATCGAAACCGCGATCGGCAAGCTGCGCGCCCGCTGATTGCGGCGCGGCGCGCCGCCTGCGCCTGC
>CAZIJU010000008.1:38677-70817 GCA_964539745.1 uncultured Burkholderiaceae bacterium
GGCACAATGCGCGGCTTCGGAGGCGTGGCCGAGCGGTTTAAGGCACCGGTCTTGACAACGTGCCGCAGGCACGTTGCGGCGAAGGCTGACTTCGGCGCAGCCGAAGTCAAGCGCGCGCAGCGCGCGGCCGCAGCCAAAACCGGCGCGTGCGCCTGCGGCACAATGCGCGGCTTCGGAGGCGTGGCCGAGCGGTTTAAGGCACCGGTCTTGAAAACCGGCAAGGGTTCGCCCTTCGTGAGTTCGAATCTCACCGCCTCCGCCACCGGCCGCCACAAGAAGACGCAGATCTCTTCCGCCGCATGCAGGCTCGCCTTTCGCTGAGGAGCGTCAGCAAACGCTATCCCGCGGTGCTCGCCAACGACGCGGTGTCGCTCGAAGTCGCCGCCGGCGAGATCCACGCGGTCCTCGGCGAAAACGGTGCCGGCAAGAGCACGCTGATGAAGATCGTTGCGGGCGAAGTGCAGCCGGACGATGGCGAAATCGAGTTCGACGGCCGTGCGGTGACGATCGACGGTCCGCAGGCGGCGCAAGCGCTCGGCATCGCGATGGTGCATCAGAACTTCGCGCTGTTCGACACGCTGACGGTCGTCGAGAACGTCGCGCTGGGTCTGCCGCGTTCGGCCTCGCTCGCCGACGTGCAGCGGGATCTGGATGCGGCGGCGGCGCGTTACGGACTGGCGATCGACGCGCAGCGCCGCGTGCACGATCTGTCGATCGGCGAACGCCAGCGCGTCGAGATCCTGCGCGCGCTGCTGGCGCGGCCGCGGTTGCTGATTCTCGACGAGCCGACCTCGGTGCTGACGCCGCAGGCGGTGCAGTCGCTGTTCGCCACGCTGCGCGGGCTTGCCGCCGACGGGCTGGCGGTACTTTTCATCAGCCACAAGCTCGACGAAATCCGTCAGATCGCCGATCGCTGCACGATCATGCGTGCCGGGCGCGTCGTCGCCACGGTCGACCCGAAGCGCGAAACCGAGGCGAGTCTGGCGCGGCTGATGATCGGCGGGCAACCGCCGCAGATCGCCGCGCACGACACCCCGCCGGGTCCGCCGCGCCTCACCGTCGACGGTTTGCGGCTGGGCGGGAAAGAAGGGGCTGCGGTCGACTTCACGCTGCACGCCGGCGAAATCCTCGGTGTGGCCGGCATCTCCGGCAACGGCCAGCGCGCGCTCGTATCGGCGCTCGCCGGCGAAACGCAGGTCGACGCGGACGCGCTGTGGCTCGATGGCCGCCCACTGCGCGGTCTCGGCCCGCGCGAGCGACGCGCGCTCGGGCTGCGCTACGTGCCCGAAGAACGACTGCGACACGGCGCGGTGCCCGAATTGACGCTCGCCGAAAACGCGCTGCTGACCGGCGATTCGCTGCATCGGCGCGGCTTCGTGCTGCCGGGGGCGATGCGCGAGTTCGCGCGGCGCGTGATCGAGCGCTTCGACGTGCGCTGCCCGGGGGTCGAGGCGGTCGCAGCGAGCCTTTCCGGCGGCAATCTGCAGAAGTTCATCGTCGGACGCGAGATCGAAAGCGCGCCGCGCGCGCTGATCGTCGACCAGCCGACCTGGGGGGTCGACGTCGGCGCGGCCGCCGCGATCCGCAACGCGCTGATCGCGCTGCGCGCTCGGGGCTGCGCGATCCTTGTCGTGTCCGAAGAGCTCGACGAGCTGTTCCAGATCTGCGACCGCATCGTGGTGATGGCGCGCGGACGGCTGTCGCCCGCGGTGCCCGTTCGGGCGGTTTCGATCGAGACGATCGGACGCTGGATGGCCGGCCTGTGGGAAGCCGATGCGGCCGCAGCAGGGGACGCGCGATGAAGCTGCCGTTCGCGCTCGTGCCGCGCGCGGCGACGTCGCCGATCGCGGTCTGGCTGTCTCCGCTGGCGGCGCTGGCGGCCACCGTTGCGTGCGGAATGCTGCTGTTCGGATTGCTCGGCCGCAGCCCCTGGCAGGCGGTCGCGGTGTTCTTCGTCGAGCCGCTCGTTTCGCTGCGCGGCTGGGGCGAGGTCGGCCTGAAGGCCACACCGCTCGTGCTGTGCGCCGTGGGACTCGCGCTGTGCTTTCGCGCGAACATCTGGAACATCGGCGCCGAGGGGCAGTTGATCGCGGGCGCGGTCGCCGGCGGCGGCGTGGCCCTGCTCGCGACGAAGGACTCGGGCGGTGCGTTCGTCGGCGCGGTGATCGCCGCGGCGGCGGCCGGCGGCATGGCGTGGGCGGCGCTCACCGCATGGTTGCGCGATCGCTTTCACGCCAACGAGATCCTCGTCAGCCTGATGCTGGTCTACGTCGCGCAGCTTCTGCTGAGCTACCTGGTGCACGGGCCGTGGAAGGATCCGGCCGGCTACGGTTTTCCGCAGAGCCCGCTGTTTGAGTCTGCGGCGCGCATGCCGATCCTGCTGGCGGGCACGCGGCTGAATCTGGGTTTCGCGCTGGCGCTGTTCGCGGCCGCAGCCGCATGGCTGCTTTTGGCGCGCGGCTTCATCGGATTCCAGTTGCGTGTGGCCGGCCTGGCACCGCAGGCGGCGCGCTACGCGGGGTTCTCGGAAAGACGCATCCTGTGGACCGCGTTGCTCGCGTCGGGTGCGCTAGCCGGCATCGCCGGCGGCGCGGAGGCCGCGGGTCCGGTTGGACAGCTCACGCCGTCGATCTCGCCGGGTTACGGATTCGCGGCGATCATCGTCGCCTTCGTCGGGCGATTGCATCCGGTGGGCATCGTCGGTGCCTCTTTCGTGATGGCGCTGTTCTACATCGGCGGCGAGCTCGCGCAGTCGCGGCTCGGCCTGCCGTCGTCGCTGACCGGCGTCTATCAGGGACTGCTGCTGCTGTTCCTGCTAGCGTGCGATACGTTCGTCCACAACCGGCTGCGCTGGCGGCGCACCGGCGCGGCTGCGTTCTGATCGCGTCGAACGATGGATGCGCTGCCGCTGCTTGTCGCTGCGACGCTAAATGCCGGAACGCCGCTGCTGCTCGCCGCGCTGGGGATCGTCGTCGTCGAGAGAAGCGGTGTGGTCAACCTCGGCATCGAGGGCATGATGCTGGTCGCGGCGATCGTCGCCTTTGCGGCCACGCACGCGACGCGCTCATACGCGCTCGGCTTCGCCGCGGGCGCGGTGGCCGCCGCTTCGCTCGCGGCCGTGTTCGCGTTCTTCGCGATCGGGCTGCACACGAATCAGTACGCGACCGGGCTCGCGTTCGCGCTCGCCGGCGCCGGGTTGTCCGCATTCATCGGGCTGCCGTATTCGGGTCAGAGTCTGCCTGCGCGCGCGGCCGATGGAATACCGGGGCTGCGCGAGTGGCCCGTGCTCGGCACGGTGCTCTTTTCGCACCATGCGGTTGTCTATCTGTCGTGGGCGCTGGTGGCCGCGGTCGCGTGGTTCCTGTACCGCACGCGCTGGGGGCTCGTGTTGCGCGCGGTGGGCGAGTCGCCCGAGGCGGCGCACGCGCTCGGCTATCCGGTGCGTGCGATCCGCGTGGCCGCGCTGGCGTTCGGCGGCGCCTGCGCCGGACTCGCAGGGGCGTATCTGTCGATCGTGTACACGCCGCTGTGGGCCGAAGGCATGGTCGCGGGACGCGGCTGGATCGCGCTGGCGCTGGTGGTGTTCGCGACCTGGCGGCCGGCGCGCGTCGTCGCCGGCGCGTACCTGTTCGGCGGCGTCACGATGCTGCAGCTTCACCTTCAGGGCGAAGGCGTGCAGATACCTTCGCAGTTCATGTCGATGGCACCGTATCTGGCGACGATCGCGGTGCTGGCGCTGATTTCGCACAACCCGCGCTGGATCCGGCTGAACATGCCGGCGTCGCTCGGCAGGCCGTTCAATCCGAACGCGTAAGGTGGTGGGAACGGGTCTTATCAAGCATTGCGAATCTTCGCGACGCGACCGTCCGCCTGGCGCCCGCATCCATTGCCCTTCGTTATTCCGGGCCGCAACGCCGCCATTGTCATTCCGAGCCGCAGGTGAGGAATCTCCACCGCTCGCAACGCCGAGATCCCTCGCGTTCGCTCGGGATGACAAGCCGGCGTCATTCCACCCCGGCCTGGTTTCGTCATTGCGGGCCGCAATACCGCTCCTGTCATTCCGAGCCGCAGACGAGGAATCCTCGCCGCACGTAACGCCGCGATCCCTCGCGTTGCTCGGGATGACGGAACCGGTGTCCACACGGGCAACGCGAACTTGCGGGGTCGCGCTGTCACGAGCTTGCGTAACTCTCAACAATCTCCGCGACACGACAGACCGCCTGGCGCCCGCATCCGTCGCCGTTTGTCATTCCGAGCCGCAGGTGAGGAATCTGCGCCGCTCGTAACGCCGGGATTCCTCGCGTTGATCGGGATGACGGAACCGGTGTGGACACGGGCAACGCGAACTTGCGGGGTCGCGCTGTCACGATATTGCGTAGGTCGCAATAGAGAGAAGCCGAATCCCCGGCGTCCAACGGGGATCTTGAGATCGGTTCTAGAATCCGCAGCTTCCGGCCGAGCGGCCGATTCGTTCACGGAGAACCATCTCATGAAGCCGTCGTTCCGACTGATTGCCGCCGTCGCCGCGGCGCTGCTCGCTGCCGCGTGCGGCAAGCAGGAAGCGCCCGCGCCCGTAACGGAGGCGAAGAAGGAGGAGGCGAAGAAGGCCGAACCGCTGAAGGTCGGTTTCGTCTACGTCAGCCCGGTCGGCGATGCGGGTTGGACCTCGCAGCACGACGCCGGACGCAGGCAGATGGCGCAGGCGCTCGCCGGCAAGGTCGTCACCACCTATGTCGAGAAGGTGCCCGAGGGGGCCGACGCCGAACGCGTGATCCGCGATCTGGCTGCGCAGGGCAACAAGCTGATCTTCACGACCTCGTTCGGCTTCATGAACCCGACGATCAAGGTCGCCGAAGAGTTTCCCGACGTGAAGTTCGAGCATGCGACCGGTTACAAGCGCGCGGCCAACGTCGGCACGTACAACATCCGCTTCTACGAAGGGCGGTATCTCGCCGGCATCGTCGCGGGAAAGATGACGAAGACCGGCACGCTCGGCTACGTCGCCGCGTTTCCGATCCCCGAGGTCCTGCAGGGCATCAACGCGTTTACGCTTGGCGCGCGTAGCGTCAATCCGAAGGCGCAGGTGCGCGTGATCTGGGTCAACTCGTGGTACGACCCGGGCAAGGAGCGCGATGCCGCCAACACGCTGATCGGGCAGGGCGCCGACGTGCTGACGCATCACACCGACTCGACCGCGGTGGTCGCCGCCGCCGAGGAGAAGGGCAAGATGGCGGTCGCCTATCACTCGAGCATGGCGAAGTTCGGACCGAAGGCGCAGATCGCCGCGGTCACCCATCACTGGGGCGACTACTACACAAAGGTCGCGCAAAGCGTGCTCGACGGCACATGGAAGCCGTCGAACCTCTGGGGCGGCATGCGCGACGGGATGATCCGGATCGAGGCGATCGCCCCGTCGGTGCCGAAAGAGGTCGTCGACCTGGTCAAGGCGAAAGAGTCGGCGATCATCGCCGGCAGCTTTCATCCGTTCACCGGACCGATCCGGACCAACGCCGGCAGGGAGATCATCGCCAGCGGCAGCCTCAGCGACGAGCAGCTTGGCACGATGGATTACTTCGTCGAGGGCGTGGTCGGCAAGGTGCCCGCCGGCGCGAGTTGAGCGGTATTCGATCCCTCGGCCCGGACAAGGCGAGCGCGAGCGTACCGACGCCCGACGACGCCCCGCTTCGATGTCCCGCACCGCGCTGCGCGCCACGCTGTTCGACTTCGCCGACGATCCGCTGCGTTGCGAGCGCGCAGCACGCGTGATCGAGGACGGGCTGTTGCTGATCGACCGCGGCCGCATCGTGGCCGGCGGCGAATACGGCGCGCTGCGCGCTACGCTCGACGTCGGCGACCGGGTGCTCGACTTCGCGGGCTGCATCGTCGCGCCCGGTTTCATCGATACGCACATCCATCTGCCGCAGGTCGACGTCATCGCGTCGCCCGCGCCGGGGCTGCTCGAATGGCTCGAGCGGCATACGTTTCCGGTCGAGGCCCGCTACGCCGACCCCGCGGTCGCCACCGAAGCGGCGCGCTTCTTTCTCGATGAGCTCGCCCGTCACGGCACGACCAGCGCGTGCGTGTTCTGCACCGTGCATCCGGCGTCGGTCGATGCGCTGTTCGCCGAGGCACTCGCGCGAGACGTGCGGCTCGTCGCCGGCAAGTGCCTGATGGACCGCAACTGCCCGGAGACGCTGCGCGATACCGCCGAAGGGGGCGTGCAGGACAGCGCCGACCTGGCAGCGCGCTGGCACGGCAGGGGGCGGCTCGGCTATGCGATCACGCCGCGCTTCGCCGCAACGTCCACGCCGCGCCAGCTCGAGGCGGCCGGCGCACTGGCGCGCGCGCGGCCGGATCTGTACATCCAGAGCCACGTCGCCGAAAGCGCGGACGAGGTGCGTTGGATCGCCGAGCTCTTTCCCGACGCGCGCAGCTATCTGGACGTGTACGACCGCGTCGGATTGCTGCGCGAGCGCGCGGTCTACGCGCATTGCATCCACCTCGACCGCGACGACCGCCACCGGATGGCCGCCAGCGGCGCGCTCGCCGCCGTGTGCCCCACGTCGAACCTGTTCCTCGGCAGCGGGCTGTTCGATTTCGCACTGTCGCTCGCGGCCGGGATGCGGCTTTCGCTCGCGACCGACGTCGGCGGCGGACAGTCGTTTTCGATGTTCGCGACGATGCGCAGCGCGCACGAGGTCGCGCGCCTGCGCGGCGTTTCGCTCGGCGCGCTGCAGCTCTGGTACTGGGCCACACGCGGTGCGGCCGAGTCGCTCGGGTGGGCCGGTCGCGTCGGCGCCCTGGAACCCGGCGCCGAGGCCGATGTCGTCGTGCTGGATCCGCGCGCCACCCCGTTGCTGGCGCGGCGGACCGAACGTGCGCAGAGCTTCGAGGAACTGCTGTTCGCGCTGATCGTGCTCGGCGACGAGCGCGTCGTGCGGGAGACGTTCGTCGCCGGGCGGCCGTGCAAGCCGAGCGCGCAGGTTGGTAAGGCGCTCGCGTGCGGCCTATAGGCGGGCACCGGCGATCGACCGCGCGCGGTCGCGCCGACGTGCGGCGGTCGCATGAATCGAGGGTCGGATGAGCCTGGACAACGCTGTTGAACCACACGGACCCGGACAGCAGGGAGCAAGAGCGATGCGCTGCGCTGTAGCGCTGGACAACGCGGCGGGCGCAAGACCATCGGCTGCGAAGGCGTCGTTCGATCGCCTTCGTTCCTGCCTCTTTGTGGCGAGGTTTGCCGCATGACGTTGCGGCGGCTGCTTGCCCAAGGCCTGCGGATGACCGCGTGCGATTGGCGCGCGGGCGAATTGCGCCTGCTCGCTGCTGCGCTCCTCGTCGCGGTGGCCGCGGTGACGAGCGTCGGATTCTTCGTCGACCGCATCCGGCTCGGGCTGGAGCGCGACGCCGCCCAACTGCTCGGCGCCGATCTGGTCCTGAGCTCGGACGCGCCGATCGGCGCAGCCGTGCGCGAACGTGCGCGCGCCGCCGGTCTGGCGCTCGCCGAAACCGTGACTTTCCCGAGCATGGCCATCAGCGAGGCCAACGCCGAGGACAACACGCTTGCGGCGGTCAAGGCGGTGTCGGTGGGGTACCCGCTGCGCGGCACGCTGCGCGTGCAGCGGTGGCCGGGCGCCCCGGACGAAGCCACGCGCGAGATCCCAGCCCGTGGCACGGTCTGGGTCGATCCGCAGGCGCTCGACGCGCTGCGTATCGGGCCGGGCGGGAAGCTGAGGCTCGGCGACAAGCAGTTCGTGGTCGAGCGGCTGATCACGGTCGAACCGGATCGCGGCGCGCAGTTCATCAACTTCGCGCCACGGGTGCTGCTGAACCTCGCCGATCTGCCGGCCACGCAACTGATCCAGCCGGGCAGCCGCGTCTCGTATCGCCTGCTCGTAGCGGGTGAGCCGCCCGCGGTGCGCGCGTTTGCGGCCTGGCTCGCGGAGAACCTCCGCCGCGGCCAGCAGATCGAGTCACTCGAAGGCGGGCGCCCCGAAATGCAACGCACGCTCGAACGCGCGCAACGCTTTCTCGCGCTCGTGGCGCTGCTTGCAGCGCTGATCGCTGCCGTGGCGGTGGCGGCCGCGGCGCGGCGCTTCTCGCTGCGGCATCTGGACTCGTGCGCGCTGATGCGCTGCCTGGGCGCCCAGCAGCGGGACATCTTTCGCCTGTTCGCCGTCGAGTTCGTCGCCGTCGGGCTTGCCGCCTGTGCGGTCGGAATGGCGGCCGGCTACGTGTTTCACTTCGTGCTGCTCGAAGTGCTGCACGGGCTGATCCAGACCGCACTGCCGCAGCCCTCGTTGCTGCCCGCGTGGCAAGGCGGTGCGGTCGGGCTGGTGCTGCTGCTCGGATTCGCGCTGCCGCCGCTCGCGCAACTGCGCGCGGTGCCGCCGTTGCGGGTGCTGCGCAGGGACATCGGGCTGCCGACCGGACGCGCCGCGCTCGGCTATCTCGCCGGCTTCGCCGGCTTCTTCGCGTTGCTGCTGTGGTCGTCGAACGATCTGCGCGTCGGCGGCATGACCGCGGGCGGCTTTGCGCTCGGCGTGATCGTCGTCGCGGCCGCCGCGTGGCTCGTGTTGAAGGCGCTCGCACCGCTGCGCGCGCTGACCGGCCAGCTCGGTATTTCGTGGCGCTTCGCGGTGGCCGCCGTGCAGCGCCGGCCGGTCGCCACGGTCGTACAGCTCGTCGCGCTCGCCGTCGGGCTGATGGCGCTGCTGCTGCTTGCGGTCATCCGCACCGACCTGATCGACGCGTGGCGCAAGTCCGCGCCGCCGGACGCGCCCAACCGCTTCGTCATCAACATCCAGCCGGACCAGGTCGAGCCGATCGCGCGGCGCCTGCGGCAGGCGGGGCTCGCCGAGGTGACGCTGTATCCGATGATCCGCGGCCGGCTGATTGCGAAAAACGGCCAGCCGATCGGGCCCGAAAGCTTCGCCAGCGAACGCGCGCAGCGGCTCGTCGACCGTGAGTTCAATCTGTCGTACGCGGACGAACCACCCTCGCACAACCGTCTCGTCGCCGGTCGCTGGTTCACGCCCGACGCGCACGAGCTGTCGATCGAAGAGGGCATCGCCGCAACGCTCGGCATCGCCCTCGGCGACGTCCTGACGTTCGAGATCGCCGGCAACCGCGTCGACGCGCGCGCGACCAGCCTGCGCAAGGTCGACTGGGACTCGATGCGCGCCAACTTCTTCGTGATCATGTCGAGGGGCTTGCTGTCGGATCAACCGAAGAGCTATATCACGGCGTTTCATCTGCCGGCGGACAAGCGGGCATTCGCCGCCGACCTGGTGCGCGACTATCCGAACATCACCGTCGTCGACACCAGCGCCGTGTTCCGTCAGGTGCAGGCCGTGCTCGACCAGGTGATCGCCGCGGTCGAGTTCCTGTTCGTCTTCACGCTCGCCGCCGGGGTACTCGTGCTCTATGCAGCGCTCGCGAGCAGTCGGGACGAGCGCGTGCGCGAAGCAGGATTGCTGCGCGCGCTCGGTGCGTCGCGCAGGCAGCTCGTTCGCGCGCAGGTGGCCGAGATGATCTGCGTCGGGGCGCTGGCGGGCATGCTCGCCGCGTTCGGCGCCGCGGCGATCGGCTGGGCGCTGGCGAAGTTTGCCTTCGAGTTCGACTACGCCGTCACGCCATGGGTGTTCGTGATCGGCATCGCCGGCGGCGCGCTATGCGCGCTCGCCGGCGGCTGGATCGGCCTGCGCGGCGTGCTGAATACGCCGCCGTTGACGACGTTGCGGGAGGCGTGAAGTGCCCGCGCGGTGCGCGCCCGCCACTTCGGCGAAACAGAACTGAATGCGGCCAAGGTGCGACAACGTTCCTTGAAAATCGACGGCAGGGAAATTCGAGAATTCAAGCAGAAGGTCATTGCCCTTTCACGAGCAACGCAGACGAGAAGATGTCCGTTCCCAGTCCCACCGAGTCCGTACGACGCGCCGAGGACACGCCTTACGCCAAGCTTGGCGGCGACGCCGGCGTTCGCGCGCTGGTCGATCGCTTCTACGACCTGATGGATCTGGAGCCCGCGTACGCGGCGCTGCGCCGCGTGCACGGTAGCGACCTCGCGCACGCGCGCGACAAGCTGTACTGGTTTCTCAGCGGCTGGCTCGGCGGACCGAACCTGTACACCGAGCGCTTCGGTCACCCCGCATTGCGCGCGCGGCATCTGCCCTTTTCGATCGGGACAGTCGAACGCGATCAGTGGGTCGCCTGCATGTCGCAGGCGATGCGCGAACTGGGCGTGGACGCCGCGCTGCAGGCGCAGCTTGCGCAGGCGTTTTTCCGTACCGCCGACTGGATGCGCAATCGTGCGGGCTGAAGCGCCTCTATGATCGCCGGCGGGAGGCGTCCCACTTGAGCGGGTTCGAAATCGTCGCATTGGCACTGGCGGGGGCGTTGGTCGCAGCGCTGGTGGCGCTTGCGCTGGCGCTGCGCAGGCGCGAGCTGACCGGTGTGGCCGCACGCATCGACGAGCTGCAGCGAAGATCCGACGAACACGGCGAGCGGCTCGAGCGAGAACTGCGGACCGCGGTCGAGACGGCCGCAAGCCAGGTGCGCATCGAGACGGGTGCGCGCCTGGCGGAACTGCACAACGCGCTGCTCGCACAGCTTGCCAGCCTCGGGGGCGCACAAACGGCGCAGCTCGGCGGTTTCAGCCAGCAGGTCGCGCGTCTGGCCGAGCTCGCCGAGACGGCGGCGCGCGCCAACCGCGAAGAAAGCGCGGAACAACTGAAACGGCTCGCGCAGCTGCTGCAGCAACAGGTCGCCGAGCTGGGCCAGGCGGTGCGGCAGCAGCTCGCCGACGTGCGGCAGACGCTCGAGGGTCGGCTGCAGACGCTGCAACAGGGCAACGAGGCAAAACTCGAGCAGATGCGGGCCACGGTCGAGGAAAAGCTGCAGACCACGCTCGAATCGCGCCTCGGCGAATCCTTCCGCATCGTGTCGGAGCGGCTCGAACAGGTGCACCGGGGGCTCGGCGAGATGCAAGGCCTTGCGCAGGGCGTGGGCGACCTCAAGCGCGTGCTGACGAACGTAAAGACGCGCGGCACCTTCGGCGAAGTGCAGCTTGCCGCGCTGCTCGAGCAGGTGCTCGCACCCGACCAGTACGCGGCAAACGTCGCCACGCGTCCCGGTTCGAGCGAGCGTGTCGAGTTCGCCGTCCGGATGCCGGGCCGCGACGACGGCCAGCCGGTCTGGCTGCCGATCGACGCCAAGTTCCCGGCCGAGGACTACGAGCGGCTGCTCGCCGCGCACGAGGCGGCCGATCCGGCCGCCGCCGAGGCGGCCGCGAAAGCGCTCGAAGCGCGCATCCGCAGCGAGGCACGAACGATCCGCGAAAAGTATGTCGAGCCGCCGTACACGACCGACTTCGCGATTCTGTTCCTGCCGACCGAAGGGCTGTTCGCGGAGGTGTTGCGCCGGCCGGGTCTGACCGAGTCGCTGAATCGCGAGTTGCGCCTCGTGATCGCCGGTCCCACCACGCTGTTCGCGATGCTCAATTCGCTGCAGATGGGCTTCCGTACGCTGGCGCTCGAACGGCGCTCCGCCGAGGTCTGGCAGGTGCTCGGCGCGGTGAAGACCGAGTTCGCGAAGTTCGGCGACGTGCTGGCGCGGCTGAAGACCCAGCTGGCCACCGCGTCGAACACGATCGAAGCGGCCGAGACGCGCACCCGCCAAATGGGGCGCGCGCTCAGAGCCGTCGAGGCGCTGCCGGCCGAACAGGCCGCTCGTCTGCTGCCGTCCGAGCCACGCGACGAGGGTTGAGCGCGGCCCTGCGGGGCTTCCCGTACGCGGACTTGAGGGGGCGATTGCTCCAATTGCGGGGCCGCGGATGCCGAAAATTCACATTGCCTCGGCCAGGCCCGGCAGGGTGTAATCGGCGCCACCCGCAGCCGATTGCGACCTTCTGATGGCAGAGGCCGATCCGCAACACGACGACGCCGATCGCTGGTTGAGCTACCGGGCGGCGATCGAGCACGCGGGCGACGGCTTTTTCGTCGTCGACCGCAACTTGCGCATCGTCGAGGTCAACGACACGCTGTGCGCGATGTTCGGCTATGCGCGGCACGAGATGCTCGGCCGCAATCCGCTCGACTTCGCCACGCCGGAAACGCGCACGACCGTTCGCGCCCAGTGGCAGAGCATCGACCGCGTCGACCGCAGGCGCTATCGCTTCGAGGGCCAGCGCCGCGACGGCAGCCGCTTTCCGGTGCTCGTGCGCTCGGTGACCCAGCGCGGCCGCAGCGGCGCGATCGAAGGCTCTGTCGGTTTCGTCACCGACCTGACCGAGATCGAGCAGGCGCAGCAGACGCTCGCCGCGTCCGAGCGCGAGCTGCGCTCGATACTCGACAACATGCAGGACACGTATTACCGCACCGACGTCGAAGGCCGCATCGTGCGCGTGTCGAAGTCGGCCGAGAAGCTGCTCGGCTACCCGGTCGAGCAGCTGATCGGCCGCCGGCTCGCCGACCTGTATTGCGAACCCGGCGAGCGCGACGAGTTCCTGCGCATGCTCGAAGCCAACGGCGGCGCGGTCCGGCAGTTCGAGACCCGACTGCGGCGCGGCGACGGGACGGTGATCTGGGTTTCGACCAACGCCCAGTACTGCCGCGACGCCGCCGGTCGTATCGCCGGCGTCGAGGGTACGACGCGCGACATTACGGAGGCGCACCGCGCGCAGCAGGAACTGCGTCTGGCCGCGCGCGTGTTCGAGTGCGCCGTGGAGGGGATCGTCATCACCGACCCCGCGCTCGCGATCCTGTCGGTGAATCCGGCGTTCGCCGAGCTGGCCGGCGTCGACGCTGTGCGGGCAATAGGCCGCCGGCTCGCCGACTTCGTCTCGGCCGCCGGCGACGACGATCTGGCGACGCAACTGCGCGACGCGCTCGCGACGCACGGCCACTGGAGCGGCGAGGTGCGCGTGCGTCGCGCCGACGGCGACGCTGTCGGCGGGTGGCTCAGCGTGTCGACGGTCGGCGACGGCGCCGGCGAACCGACCCACTGCGTCGCGACGTTCACCGGCATCACCGACCGCCGCGCCTCGCAGGCACGCATGGCCTATCTGGCGCACCACGATCCGCTGACACAACTGCCGAACCGGTTGCTGCTGCGCGACCGCGTCGATCAGGCGATTTCGCGTGCCGCGCGCACGGGCGCGAAGCTCGCGCTGCTGTTCGTCGACCTGGACGACTTCAAGCGGATCAACGACACATTCGGTCATCAGACCGGCGATGTGGTGCTGCGCGAGATCGCCGCTCGCCTGGCGCATTGCGTGCGCGAGACCGATACGGTCAGCCGTTACGGCGGAGACGAGTTCGTCGTTGCGCTGCCGGACCTGGCCGAGGCCGGCGTGGTCGAGCGCGTCGCGCGTTGCATCGCCGAGCAGGTGTCGGCGCCGCTGCGCGCCGGCGGCGTCGAGGTACGCGTGTCGTGCTCGATCGGCGTGGCGCTGTATCCCGGCGACGGCGCCGACTGCGACGCGCTCGTTCGGCGCGCCGACGCGTCGATGTACGCGGCCAAACGCGCCGGGCGTGCGCTTGTCTGACGTTCAGCGCGACGCCGCGCGACGCTGCGCGATCACCGGCGCGAGCTCCGCGTGCGCCCGGCGCAGCAATTCCTCGGTCGTATCCCAGCCGATGCATGCATCGGTCACCGAAACGCCGTAGGCGAGCTGCAAGAGATCCTCGGGAATCGGCTGGTTGCCCGGGTTGATGTGGCTTTCGAGCATCATGCCGACGATCGAAGCCGATCCTTCACGGATCTGGTGCACGCAGTCGGCGAAGACCAGCGGCTGCAGCGAAGGATCCTTCAGCGAGTTCGCGTGCGAGCAGTCGACCACGATGTTCGGCGCCAGGCCGGCCTTGGCGAGCGCGCGTTCGGCGAGCTTGACGCTGACCGAGTCGTAGTTCGGCCGGCCGCCGCCGCCGCGCAGCACCAGATGGCCGTACGCGTTGCCGCGCGTGCGCACGACCGCGGTGCGGCCATCGGCGTTGATGCCGAGGAAACTGTGCGGATGCGCCGCCGACTTGATCGCATTGATCGCGACGTCCAGCGCGCCGTCGGTGCCGTTCTTGAAGCCGACCGGCGTGGACAGGCCACTGGCCATCTCGCGGTGCGTCTGCGACTCGGTCGTTCGCGCGCCGATCGCGTACCAGCTGATCAGATCGGCGAGATACTGCGGCGACATGGGGTCGAGCGCCTCGGACCCGGTCGGAACGCCCAGTGCCGCAAGGTCGAGCAGCAACTGCCGCGCGCGCGTGATGCCTTCCTCGATGTGGAAGGAATCGTCCATCCGCGGGTCGTTGATGAACCCTTTCCAGCCGGTGGCCGTCCGCGGTTTTTCGAAGTACACGCGCATGACGACGAACATCGTTTCGGCGACCTCGCGGGCCAGTCGCTCGAGGCGCTGCGCGTAGTCGAGGGCGGCGACGGGGTCGTGGATCGAGCAGGGACCGGCGACGACGAAGATGCGCGGATCGCGCCGCTCGAGGATCGCGCGCAGCGTCGCGCGTGCGCGCGTGACGGTTTCGGCCGCCGTCTCCGTAAGCGGTACGCGCGCGTGCACCTCGGCGGGTGTCGGCATCGGGTCGAAGCCGATGACGTTGACGTTTTCCAGAACCGGTGCGGTTGGGTCAGGCGCTTCGTTCATGCGGGGCGTATCGCAGCGGCGGTCGGGTTCATGCGGACTGCAGCCGGTCGAGCGCGGCGCGCAGTGTCTCGTCCCTCTTCGCGAAACAGAACCGGACGACGCGCGCTTCGAACGGCCGCTCGTAGAACACCGATACCGGAATCACCGCCACGCCGTAATCGACGATCATCTTTCGGGCGAACTCGGCTTCGGGCAGATCCGAGATCGCCGAATAGTCGGCAAGCACGAAGTAGGTGCCTTCGCAGGGCAGCAGCCGGAAGCGCGTGCGCGCGAGCCCCGCGACGAACCGGTCGCGTTTGGCCTGGTAGAACGCGGCCAGCGTTTCGTACGGTCTGGGGTCCTGGAGGTAACGCGCGATCGCGTGCTGCCCCGGCGTGTTGACCGCGAAGACCATGAACTGGTGCACCTTGCGCAACTCGTCCGACAGCGCGCGCGGCGCGCACGCATAGCCGATCTTCCAGCCGGTCGTGTGAAACGTCTTGCCGAAGCTCGAGATCACCACGCTGCGCTGCGCGAGCAGCGGCGAAGTCGCGACCGACCGGTGGGACTGGCCGTCGAAGACGATGTGCTCGTAGACCTCGTCGGAAATCACGAAAACGCCCGTCGATGCGACGATCGCTTCGAGCGCGCGCAGATCGTCTTCGCGCAGGATGCGGCCGGTCGGGTTGTGCGGGAAGTTGATCATCAGTGCGCGCGTGCGCGGCGTGATCGCCGCGCGCACGCGGTCCCAGTCCGGCGCGTAG
The DNA here is from genome assembly GCA_964539745.1 of uncultured Burkholderiaceae bacterium. GTDB lineage: Bacteria > Pseudomonadota > Gammaproteobacteria > Burkholderiales > Burkholderiaceae_F > DSNY01. The sequence continues at coordinate 54,071 of CAZIJU010000008.1, forward strand.
CCGCGCGCGGCGTCCAGGGGCACGAACACCGGACGCGCACCGGCCAGCTCGATCGACGGCACGTAGCTGTCGTAGACCGGTTCGAGGACGATCACCTCGTCGCCGGGCCGCGCGAGCGCGAGCACCGCGGTCATCAGCGCCTGCGTGGCGCCGGCCGTGACCGTGATCTCCGTTTCCGGGTCGTACGCGCGGCCGTAGAGCCGTTCGACCTTCGCCGCGATCGCGTTGCGCAGCGCGGGCACGCCTGCCATCGGCGCATACTGGTTGTTGCCGGCTGCGATCGCGTCGGCAAGGTAGCGCTGCAACTTCGGATCGCAGTCGAAATCCGGGAACCCCTGGCCGAGGTTGATCGCGCCGTGTTTCGTAGCCAGCGCCGACATGACCGTGAAGATCGTCGTGCCGACGCGCGGCAGTTTCGAGGGGCCGAGCAGCGCGGCGGGACCGCGCGCGGGCGGGCGCTGTTCAAAGGACGCTGAATCGCTGGGCATCGGAGCTGCAGCGCGCGTGGCAAGCATCGCGCCGCGCGAGACGGGGCGGGTCAGGATGAAAATTATACTTTCGCGGGTCGCTGTGCCTCGGAAGACGCCGCATGCCGCAAGCCCGCCGCCGCATCGGGCGTCGTCGGCGAGGCGAGCCGCGCGGGGGGCGGCGCGGGTCGCGTCCCGCAGCGGGCCGGTACCTGGCGCGAGATCGCGACGACGAGCGGAAGCCATCGTTTTTCTTTCGAGCGAAGCGCCGAACGCGCGGAGGGGTCTGTTGCAGGCCGGTCAGGAGGCTTCCGCGCGTCCGGCGCAACGCCGGCGCAAAGCGCGCGCGCGATGCGCAACGCCGAAGTCCGATCGGGGGCCGTGCCGATGACGCTGCACGTATCCAGCGCATTCGATGGCGGCGCGATCGAGGTCGTCCGGTGCGACGCGCCCGACGCGGTCGAGCTTGCGATCCGCCACGACCGGCGTGCCGACGGAACGGCGTCGGAGTTCCTGCAATGGTTCTATTTCCGCGTCGGCGGGGCTGCGGGCCGGCCGCTCGCGCTGCGCATCGTCAACGCAGGAGCGACGACCTATCCGAAAGGCTGGGAGGGCTACGCCGCGCTGGCAAGCTGCGACCGCAAGCACTGGCAGCGCGTCTCGACGCAGTTCGACGGGCAGGTGATGACAATCCGTCCCGGCGTCGCGGCCGATCCGCTGTACGTCGCCTACTTCGAGCCGTACTCGTGGGAGCGCCATCTCGACCTGCTTGCCGATGCGATCGCGCGCGGCGCCGGGTTACGCCGGCTCGGCGCGAGCGTGCAGGGGCGAGACATCGACGCGCTCGTCGTCGGATCGGGCCCGCGCAACGTCTGGATCATCGCGCGCCAGCATCCGGGCGAAACGATGGCCGAGTGGTTCGTCGAAGGTCTGCTGCGGCGGCTGCTCGATGCCGCCGACCCGCTCGTGCGCGAGCTGAAGCGGCATGCGACCGTGTACATCGTGCCGAACATGAATCCGGACGGCTCGGTGCTGGGCAATCTGCGTACCAATGCCGCCGGCGCGAACCTGAACCGCGAATGGCTCGCCCCGTCGTGCGAGCGCAGCCCGGAGGTCGCGTGCGTGCGCGAGGCGATGCACGCGACGGGTGTCGATGCGTTCTTCGACATCCACGGCGATGAGAACCTCCCTTACGTGTTCGCCGCCGGATGCGAGATGCTGCCGGATTTCGACGCGCAGCGACGCGCGGAGCAGGACGCTTTTTACGCCGACTTCCGGCGCGCAAGTCCCGACTTCCAGACGACGCACGGCTATGCCCCCGACAAGTACCGCGACGAGCTGCTCAAGCTCGCGTCCAAGTACGTCGGCCATACGTTCGGCTGTCTCTCGCTGACGCTCGAGATGCCGTTCAAGGACAACGCCGACGCGCCCGATCCGCGCACTGGCTGGAGCGCGGCGCGCTCGCTGCGGCTGGGTCGCGCGCTGCTCGATCCGCTGTACGCGCATCTGCTCCGGTGCGCAGCGCCGCAATGACGATCGCGAGCGGCCGCAAGGTCAGCCTGCGGCGCGCGACGCTGGCCGATCGGCCGCGGGCGCACGCGTGGCTCGCCGCGTCCGATCTGACGCCGGGTGCGATGGGGTTGCCGCTCTATCCCGACCATCCGCCGCCGAGCTATGCGCAGTTCTGCGAGGACTACGAACCGTACTTCTTCGAGGGATCGCGCCCCTTCAACGGACGCGGTTTCGTCATTCAGACCGAGGGGGCCGACGTCGGCTTCCTCGTCCATCGGCGCATCGATCTGCTGCGCGACGTCGTCGAGCTGGACCTGTGGCTGGCCGAACGACGCCATAGCGGTCGGGGCCTGGGCTCGGAGGCGCTCGCGCTCGCGTGTGAATGGCTGCAGCAGAACCGCGGCGTCAACCGATTTCTGATGAGGCCGTCGCGCCGCAACGTGCGCGCGGTTCGCGCGATCCGACGCGCCGGGTTCCGCGAAACCGATCTGCGGGCGAACGAAGTGATCGCCGAGCTCGCCTTGTCCAGGCCGCGTTACTTCGACGAGGTGCTGCTGTTCTGCGTGCTGCCGGCGCCGGCGGCACAGCTCGATCACGACGTCAACGGTGTCTACGTCTTCGTGGACAGCGAGTTCACCGGTCTCGACGAGCCGCGGCTGATCAGTATCGGCGCCGCTGCGACCGATTCGGCGACCTTCTATTCCGAGCTGAGCGACTGGCCCGAGGAGCATTGCAGCGAGTTCGTGCGCGAATCGGTATTGCCGCAGCTCGAAGGCGGCGCCGTGACGCATCCGGTTGCGGCCGACGCATTCACGCGCTGGCTTGCCGAGCGCGCGGCCTCGGCGCGGGTCATGATCGTTTCCGACTCGGGTTTCGACCGCTGGGCGCTCGCGGACCTGCTCGGCAGCGAGGAGCTGCCAGCCGGCGCCGTGTGGCGGCAGGTGCCGGTGGACGTCGAACGGCTCGACGACGCCGCGCGCGCGCTCGGTTTGCGTCGCCATCACGCGCTCGACGACGCACGCGCGTTGCGTCACGTGCTGCTCGGCGCGGTGCGCTGATACGGCGGGCGCGGCGCCGTGACATCGCCGGCGCGGTGATGTGGCGGGGCGGGGCGCGCCCGGGCCGATCAGGCAGCGGCGGCACCCGGCGCAAGACGCAGCGCCGCGAGCGCGGCTGCGGGCGCGACGATCATCAGCCCCGAGCGCGCGGCGCGTTTATTCAACGCGAGCAGCGCGCGGTCCTTCGAGACCAGCGCGTCGGCGCGTCCGCTCGACGCAAGGTCGACGAACTTCTGGTCGTGCGGATCGCTGCACGCGAAGCGGGCGGGGAACACGTGGGCGACCGCTGCGGACTTGGCGCGCCATGCCGCGAGCAGCGCCAAGCGCCGTTGCGCGTCGAGCGCGAAGCGCGGGCGCGCGAGCACGTCGGCGAGCTCCGCGTCGCACTCGTCCGAGCGCAGCGCGACGACACGGCCGTCGTCGAACGCCGCCCGCAGCGCGCGAGTGAGCGGATCGTCGAACACCCAGAAGTCGAGCAGCACGTTGGTGTCGAACACCGCGCGCGGCGGCGAGGCGACAGGTCCGCTCACGCGCAGCGCAGCACCGCCGCGCCCTGCACGCGGCCGCGGCGGACGGCGTCGAGCGCTTCGTTGGCGCGCTGCAACTCGAAGATCTCGACGTGCGTTCGCACGGGAATACACGCGGCGAGCGCGAGGAATTCTTCGCCGTCGTTGCGCGTCAGATTCGCGACCGAACGAACGACGCGCTCGCCCCACAGGATCTCGTAGGGAAAGGCCGGGATCTCGCTCATGTGGATGCCGGCGCAGACAACGCACCCGCCCTTGCGCACCGCGCGCAGCGCGGCCGGAACCAGGCTGCCCACCGGCGCGAAGACGAGCGCCGCGTCGAGCGGCCGCGGCGGCGGTTGCGTCGAATCGCCCGCCCAGACGCAGCCGAGCGAAAGCGCGAACGCCTGGCCTTCGACGTCGCCCGGTTTGGTGAACGCGCACACCTCGCGGTCCTGCCACACGGCCACCTGCGCAACCAGATGCGCTGCGGCGCCGAAGCCGTAGATGCCGAGCCGCTTCGCATCGCCGGCCAGCCGCAGCGCGCGGTAGCCGATCAACCCGGCGCACAGCAGCGGGGCGGCGTGCGCGTCGTCGAACGCCTCGGGCAGCGCAAAGACGTAGTTCGCGTCGGCGACCGCGTATTCGGCATAGCCGCCATCGCGGTCGTAGCCGGTGAACTGCGGCGCATCGCACAGGTTCTCGCGCTGCATGCTGCAGTATTCGCAGACGCCGCAGGTATGGCCGAGCCAGGGCACGCCGACACGGTCGCCGGGTTTGAATCGCGTCACGCCGCTGCCCGTCGCGACGACGCGCCCCACGATTTCGTGGCCGAGCACGAGCGGAAGCTTCGGGTGCGGCAGTTCGCCGTCGGCCACATGCAGATCGGTCCGGCACACGCCGCAGGCGTGTACGCGCAGCAGCACCTCGCCGGGGCGCGGTTGCGGGATCGGAAGCGCGCGCGCCGCGAGCGGCGCGCCGGAGGTGTCGAGCACCATCGCATGCATCGTCGAATCCATCGTCTGCCTCAACGCGCCGCTGCGCGCGGCGTTGCGGTCGCGCGCGTCAGTTCATTCTCGAGCCAGGGCACGAGCGCGTCGAAGATGTCGGCGGCGGCGCGTCCGAGGGCAACCGCAGCCGCAGCCGAATCCGCGCGCTCGACCGGCACGGTCGCTTCGAACGTTCGGCGCGCCGCCAACGAGCGCGCGCGGCGGTCGATCAGCTCGGCGCGCAGCGCAAGCCGCGCCGTACCGGGTTCGGTCGCGACGTCGTGATAGACGGCCTCGACGCCGACCGCGAGCAGCCAGTCGCCGGCGATGGGCTGGCCGAGCAGGCCGACGGCCTCGGCGGTTCCGCGCGTTTCGAGCCGCTGTTGCAGCAGCCGGGCGATCGCCTGCCGCGGCGGTTCGGTCCACGAAGCGAGCTGATAGAACTCGCGCGCGCCGGGCGAACGCGCGTAGGCGATCGAGCGTGTGTTGGCCAGCGGATCGGCGGGCACGGCCTGGATCAACAGCGTGCGCACCGCCGGCGCGTCGCGGCGGGGCATCGACGGTCGCGCGTCGGCGAGCACGAGGTCGACGTGCCGCGCGCCATCGGCGCCGAGCTGCACCGACACGCAGCCGGCGAGCGCCGCGGCAGCCACGAAGGCAACGGCCGCGGCCTTCATCGCAACGACTCTCCCGGACCGAGCTTTGCCTTGTCCGGCCCGAGCAGCGCGCCGCGCGGATCCCGCAGGCGATCGAGTGCCCGTGCCGCCGCGTCGGTGCTGGCGCGCAGCTCGGCCAGACTCGCCGCCAGTTCGTCTTCCAGCGTCGCGGCCGAGCGCTCGACGCGATGCGTGACCGACCGCGCCTGCGTGGCGAGCGACTCGGCGCCCCTTTCGATGGCAGCCGCCGCGGCATCGATCCGCGCCAGGCTGCGCTGTGCGTCGGCGAGCAGCGCGTCGACGCGCGCGCCCGCGTGTTCGGTGGCGGCCGCGACGCGATCGCCGCTGTGGCCGACATCATCGGCCGCGCGGCCCACGCTGGCGAGCGTGCGATCGAAGCGATCGAGCCGCTGGTTCAACGCTGCCGTCAGCTCGCGCAGGTTCTTCAGCGTCTGCGCGAACGCCTCGCGGTTTTCCGGAGTCATCACGCGATTCAGATTGGTCATCACCTCGGCCGCCATGTCGCCGAGCTGGCCGACGCGGCCGGCGATCTCGTCGAGATCCGAGCGGCCCTCGGCGATCACCGGGTAGGGTTCGCCCGGCGGAGCGGACTGCAGCGGCGGGCCCGCAGGCTCGGGCGTGACGAGCGTGATCTGCGCGATGCCGGTGACGAAATTGCGCGTGACCACCGCGACCGTGTTCGTTCGCACCGGCGCGTGGCGATCGACGCGGATCGTCACGCGCACACGATTGACTTCGTCGCCCACGGCACGGACGCCGGCCAGCGTGTAGCTGTCGACGCGGCCGATCTTGATGCCGCGCATGTCGACGTCGCCGCCGATCTGCAGGCCGTCGAGCCGCTGCCGCTCGAAGTAGATCGTGTAGCGCTGCAGATCCTGCTCGGCGCCGACGCGCTTGAGCCAGATGACCGTACCGATGAGCGCGGCAAGCAGCGCGACCACGCCGGCACCCACATACGTGTATCTCGCTTCGGCTTCCATTACCGTGCACGGGCAGCGTCCGCGGCCATTGTACGGATCGCGAAGTACGCGCGGATCCACGCATCGTCGGTCCGCATGACCTCGGCCACGCTGCCGTCGGCGCGCACCGCGCCTTCGGCCAGCACGATCACGCGGTCGACGACGGTGAGCAGCGTGTCGAGGTCGTGCGTGACCAGCAGCACGGTGATTCCCAGATCGTCGACCAGCGAGCGCAAGAGCGCGTCGAACGCGCGTGCGGTCGCCGGATCGAGTCCCGAAGTCGGTTCGTCGAGGAAAAGCACTTCGGGCTCGAGCGCAAGCGCGCGGGCGATCGCCGCGCGCTTGCGCATGCCGCCCGAAAGTTCGCTCGGCAGCTTCGCGCCGACCGCAGGCGCGAGGCCGGCCTGCGCGAGCCGCAACGCGACCAGCGGCGCCAGCAGCTCGGCCGGCGTGCGCGTGTGTTCGATCAGCGGCACCGCGACGTTCTGTGCGACCGACAGCGACGAGAACAGCGCGCCGTCCTGGAACATCATGCCGAAGCGCCGTCTCACCGCGGCCACCGCTGCCGCGGGCGCCGACCACATGTCGGTGCCGAGCACGCGGATGCGGCCGCCGTCCGGGCGCACCAGGCCGATGATTTCGCGCAACAGCACGCTCTTGCCGGTGCCGGAGGCGCCGATCAGCGCGGTCAGCGTGCCGCGCGCGAGCGCGAAGCTGACGCCGTCGTGCACGGTCTGCGCGCCGAAGCGCGTGACGACGCGCTCGACCTCGACGACGGGTTTCCCGACTCCGGCGACGCGGCCGCTGCGCTCCTGCATCGCGCCTCAGAGCCCCAGTTCCTGGAACAGCACGGCGAAACCGGCATCGAGCAGGATGACCGAGACGATGCTCTGCACGACGGTCGAGGTCGTCGCCAGCCCCACCGCGCGCGTGTCGCGCTCGACGGTCATGCCCATCCGGCAGCCGATCACCGCGATGAGCAACGCGAACACCGGCGCCTTGGCCAGTCCGATCCAGAAGTGCTTCAGATCGAGCGCGTCGCGCAGCCGTTCGAGAAAGGTTGCGGGCGTCAGCCCCAGCAGCGGATCGGCCACCAGCATCGCACCGAAGATGCCCAGCGCGTCGCCGACGAACACCAGCAGCGGCAGCGCGACCGTCAGCGCCAGCACGCGCGGCACGACGAGCACTTGCAGCGGCGAAAGCCCGAGCGTGCGGATCGCGTCGATCTCCTCGGTCAGCCGCATCGAGCCGAGCTGCGCCGTGAAGGCGGCGCCGGAGCGGCCCGCGACGATCGTCGCGACGATGATCGGCCCGAATTCGCGCGTCATGCCGATCGCCACGCCGTCGACGACGAAGATGTTGGCGCCGTACTTTTCCGCCTGCAGGCCGAGCAGATACGCGATCGTGACGCCGATCAGCAGCGTCACCAGCGCGACGACCGGGATCGCGTTCAGGCAGACCTGCTCGAACTGCGCCGCCAGTTCCTTGACGCGCAGCTTGCGCGGACGCGCGAACGCTTCGGCCAGCGCGGCGAGCGCGGCGCCGAAGAAGCCGAGATGGCCGTGCAGCAGCGCGCCGACTTCGACCGTCTGACGGCCCAGCGCGGCGAGCGGGGACGTTCCGGCGCGCGCCGCTCCCAAGTCGGTCGCCGCAGCGGCGAGCTCGGCGTAGCGCCGCCGCACGCCGTCGAGGATCCGCGCGTGCTCGGGAGCGAAGTCGAGCCAGCGCACTTGCGCGGCCGGCACGCCGGCGCGCTCGAGCGCGCGCAGCAGCAGCAGCGCGCCCGCCGAATCGAACCCGGTCAATTCGCCGGCTCTGATCGCCAGCGCAGCGGTGGGGCCAATCGCCGACAGCGCCTGCCAGAGCGACTCGATATCGTGCAGGCGCCAGTCGCCGTACAGCGTAAGGACCTGGCCTTCGGCGGTCGAGGCGAGTTTCAGCCGGCGATCCCGCGCCGGCGTTGTCTGCGGATCGCCCGGCATGCCGATCGATCCGCGTTCAGGCGCCGTGCGCCTGGAGTTGCTCGAGCGTGACGAACTCGAGCGCCTTCTCGTGCGTGGCCACGAGCACGACCGGCGGCGCCACACCCGCTTCGAGCGCCTCCCTCCAGCGCGCCGCACACAGGCACCAGCGATCGCCCGGCTTGAGCCCCGGAAATTCGAGCTCGGGCCGCGGCGTGATCAGATCGTTACCGCGCGCGGCCGAAAACGCGAGGAAACGCGCGGTCATCGTCGCGCAGACGGTATGCGACCCGATGTCCTGCGGCCCGGTGTGGCAATAGCCGTCCCGATAGAAACCCGTGCGCGGCCGCTCGCAGCAGCAGGCGAGCGGCCCGCCGAGAACGTTGCGGGCCGAGGAAGGGCGGTCGGCTTCGCGCGGCATGGCGGCGATGATAGCCGCGACCGTCGTTCAGCCCGGCTTGTTTCCTTGCAGCGGCGAAGGGACGCCGGTCGCCCGCCGCTGTGCCGACGGCGGCGCATCGATGCAGGCGCGAACCAGCAGCAGGCCGATGATCGCGAGCGCGGCGAGCGGCCACCACTTGCCGGTGAAGCCGCTCGCTTCGGGCCGGTCGACGATCGGCGAACCCTCCGCCGGGTCGGGCGCGTGTTCTTCTTCTTTCATCCTTGCTCCGTCATCCGCTGTCCGTCGGCCCGAGCGTAGCGGATCACGGGCGGCGGTCGACGGACAACGCGGCTACGCCGCCAGCAACTGCCGCAGAACGAACGGCAGGATGCCGCCGTGCCTGTAGTAGTCGACCTCGATCGGCGTGTCGATCCGAAGCCTCAGCGCGACGCGCTGCTGGCTGCCGTCGCCGCGATGGATCACGAGCGTGGCTTCCTGCTGCGGTCTGATCTCGGCGCCGAGCTCGATATCGAAGACTTCGTCACCCTTGATCCCCAGCGAGTCGACCGAATCCGAGCCCTGGAACTGCAGTGGCAGCACGCCCATGCCGACCAGGTTCGAGCGGTGGATGCGTTCGAAGCTGCGCGCGATCACGGCTTTTACGCCGAGCAGTTGCGTTCCTTTGGCGGCCCAATCGCGTGACGAGCCGGTGCCGTATTCCTCGCCGGCGAACACGACGGTCGGCGTGCCCTGCGCGATGTAGCGCATCGCGGCGTCGTAGATGAACATTTTCTCGCCGCCCGGCTGGAAAAGCGTCACACCGCCTTCCTCGCGCGAACCGTCGGGACGCGGCGGCAGCATCAGGTTCTTGATGCGCACGTTGGCAAATGTGCCGCGCATCATCACCTCGTGGTTGCCCCGGCGCGAGCCGTAGCTGTTGAAGTCCGCTTTCGCCACGCCGTGCTCGATCAGCCACTTGCCCGCCGGCGAGTTCTCCTTGATCGATCCGGCCGGCGAGATGTGGTCGGTCGTGATCGAGTCGCCGAAGATCCCGAGCGCGCGCGCGCCGCGCACGCCGGCTTCGAGCGGTTTCGGCCGCAGCGTGAAGCCCTGGAAGAACGGCGGCTCGGCGATATAGGTCGACTTCGGCCACGCGTAGACCTGTCCGGTGACGGTCTGGATCTGCTGCCACAGCACGCCCGGATCGGTCTTGATCTTCTCGTAGTTGGCGCGGAAGGCCTTCGGATCCATCGCGTACTTGAGCAGCGCGTAGACCTCCTCCGAAGAGGGCCAGATGTCGCCGATCCACACGTCGCGGCCGTCCTTGCCCTTGCCGACCGGCTCGGTCATCAGGTCGCGCAGCATCGTGCCGGCGAGCGCGTACGCGACGACCAGCGGCGGCGAGGCGAGGAAGTTCGCCTTCAGGTTCGGATGGATGCGGGCTTCGAAGTTGCGGTTGCCCGACAGCACCGCCGCGCAGACGAGGTCGTTCTTCGTGATCGCCTCGTTGATCTCGGGCGCGAGATCGCCGGCGTTGCCGATGCAGGTCGTGCAGCCGTACGCGGCGACCGCGAAGCCGAGCTTCTCCAGATACGGCAGCAGCCCGGCTTTCCGCAGGTATTCGGTGACGACGCGCGAGCCGGGTGCGAGCGAGGTCTTGATATGCGGCTTGACGGTCAGTCCGCGCTCGACCGCCTTCTTCGCCAGCAGTCCGGCGGCGAGCAGCACGCCGGGGTTGCTCGTGTTGGTGCACGAGGTGATCGCCGCGATCAGCACGTCGCCGTTGCGCAGCTCGATCCCGCTTGAGGTGCGGAACGACTGCGCGAGCTTTTCCGCCGACTGATTGAAGCCGCTTTCAGCGCCCGGGGCGCTGACCGGATTGCTGAACAGCTTCGTGAAGGTCTTCTCCACCTGCCCGATCTCGATGCGGTCCTGCGGCCGCTTCGGCCCCGCGAGCGAAGGGGCGACGGTGGCCAGGTCGAGCGTCAGCACGGTCGAGTAATCGATCGCGCCCGCTTTCGGGACGCCGAACAGCCCCTGCGCCTTGAAGTAAGCCTCGAACGCGGCGATCTCCTCGCGCTTGCGCCCGGTGCCCGCGAAGTAGTCGATCGTTTTCTCGTCGACCGGGAAGAAGCCCATCGTCGCGCCGTATTCGGGCGCCATGTTGGCGATCGTCGCGCGGTCGGGCACCGAAAGCGATTCGGTGCCTTCGCCGAAGAACTCGACGAACTTGCCGACGACCTTGGCTTTGCGCAGCATTTCCGTCACGGTCAGCACCAGGTCGGTCGCGGTCACGCCTTCGCGCAGCCGGCCTTTGAGGTGAACGCCGACGACGTCGGGCGTCAGGAAGTAGACGGGCTGTCCGAGCATGCCGGCTTCGGCCTCGATGCCGCCCACGCCCCAGCCGACCACACCGATGCCGTTGATCATCGTCGTGTGGCTGTCGGTGCCGACCAGCGTGTCGGGATAGTAGATGCCATCCTTCTGGTGCACGCCGCGCGCCAGGTACTCGAGGTTGACCTGGTGCACGATGCCGAAGCCGGGCGGCACGACGCGGAAGGTGTCGAACGCCTGCATGCCCCACTTCATGAACTCGTAGCGCTCGCGGTTGCGCTGGAACTCGAGCTTCATGTTCAGGTCGAGCGAATCGCGGCTGCCGTAGTGGTCGATCATCACCGAATGGTCGACGACGAGATCGACCGGCACCAGCGGCTCGATCGCCTTCGGGTTCCTGTTCATCCTGACCGCCACGCTGCGCATCGCCGCCAGATCCGCGAGCAGCGGCACGCCGGTGAAGTCCTGCAGCACGACGCGCGAGACGATGAACGGGATCTCGTCGACGCGTGCAGCGGTCGGCTTCCAGCCCGCAAGCTGGCGGACGTGTTCTTCGGTGACCTTCTTGCCGTCGCAGGTGCGCAGCACCGCTTCGAGCACGATGCGGATCGATACCGGCAACCGATCGACGTTGGGAAAGGTCTTCGCCAGTTGGGGCAGCGAGTAAAACTTGCCGCTACGGCCGCCGCCGGTCTTGAACTCCTTCAGCGTGTCGAAGAGGTTGTGCGTCATTTGTTCTCCTTCAATCGGATCTGAACGTCGTAAACGAGGCCTTTGTCGTCCTGGCAGGTGCCGCCGCCGCTGCGTCCGTAGGCCATGCCGCGGATGTCGCAGCGCAGGCCCGACCCGTCGGCCGCCTGCAGCAGCGCCTTGGCTTCGCCGCCGGTCGGGTTGTCGACGGTCACCGTCGTACCGATACCGGAGCGTCGCCAACCCCACCAGCCGCTGACGAAGCCGGTCGTTCGGTCCGGAGCCACTTCGACCCAGGTTCCCGTGTAGGTCTTGCCTTCGATCGTCACGCTGACGTCGGCCTGCGATCCGCGCTGCACGGCTTCGCCGTAGTACAGCTTGCCGCTGGTGCGGGGCATCAAAGTCAACTCGTAAGTCGACGCGCAGCCGACGAGCGCGAGGGCCGCGGCGATCGAGGCGAAACGGGTAACGGCGCGACGGACTGGCATGGCGACCTCCAACTGTGTTGTGCCGCCGCTTAGATCACCATCATGTCGACGAATTCGTTAACAGGTGTTACCGCGAGCCGCCTGGCGTCGAGGCACAGCTCGAGGATCGCACTCGCCTGCTTGGGCGGAAAGCGGCGCGCGAGGTTGGTCTTGAACTTCTCGACCAGGATCGGCATGCCTTCCTTGCGCCGGCGCTTGTGCCCGATCGGGTACTCGACGACGATCTCCTTCAGCTTCCTGCCGTCGTTGAACTCGACCGTCAGCGCGTTGGCGATCGAGCGCTTGTTCGGGTCGTGATAGTCCTTGGTGAACTGCGGGTCCTCGACGCACACGATTTTCTCGCGCAGCTTGTCGATGCGCGGGTCGGCGGCCACGTCATCCTCGTAGTCGGCGGCGGTCAGTCGGCCGAAGATGATCGGCACCGCGACCATGTACTGGATGCAGTGGTCGCGGTCGGCCGGATTGGCGAGCGGTCCCTTCTTGTCGATGATGCGGATGCACGCTTCGTGCGTGCGGATCGTGATCTTCTTGATGTCGGCGTCGGTCTTGCCGAGCTTCTTCAGTTCGGCGTGGACCTGCATGGCGGCCTCCACCGCCGTCTGCGCATGAAACTCGGCCGGGAAGCTGATCTTGAACAGCACGTTTTCCATCACGTAGCTGCCGTAGGGGCGCTGGAACTTGAATTCGTTACCTTTGAACAGCACGTCGTAGAAGCCCCAGGTCTTCGCCGTCAGCACCGACGGGTAGCCCATCTCGCCGGTCTTGCAGATCAGCGCGAGGCGCACCGCGCGGCTGGTCGCATCGCCCGCCGCCCAGCTCTTGCGCGATCCGGTGTTCGGCGCGTGACGATAGGTTCGCAACGACTGGCCGTCGACCCAGGCGTGCGACAGCGCATTGATGATCTCGTCGCGCGAAAGCCCCAGCATCTGCGCGACGACCGCCGTCGACGCGACCTTGACCAGAACGACGTGGTCGAGGCCCACCTTGTTGAACGAGTTCTCCAGCGCGATACAACCCTGGATCTCGTGCGCCTTGATCATCGCGGTCAGCACGTCGTGCACGGTGAGCGGCTTGCCGCCGGCGGCGACCGCATTGCGCGACAGCCAGTCGGCCGTAGCCAGGATTCCGCCCAGGTTGTCCGACGGATGCCCCCACTCGGCCGCCAGCCAGGTGTCGTTGAAGTCCAGCCAGCGGATCATCGCGCCGATGTCGAACGCGGCCTTGACCGGGTCAAGCTGGAACTGCGTACCGGGGACCTTCGCGCCGTTCGGCACGACCGTCCCCTGGACGACCGGGCCGAGCAGCTTGGTGCATGCCGGGTACCCCAGCGCCTCGAAACCGCAGCCGAGCGTGTCCATCAGACAGTACCGCGCGGTGTCGTACGCCTCGGCGCTCTTGATCTTGTACTTCAGCACGTAGTCGGCGATGTCGACCAGCACCTTGTCGGGTTTCGGGCGGACGTTGCTGATGTGACCTGCCATCGTGGCGTTCTCCTTATTTCGCTGGGGTCTTCGGTTTCGGGGTGCAGGCGAGCGGCGCGTCCAGCAGCCCGACGTATTCGAGGGTCGCGCGGTCGGCGCTCTCGTTCCAGCGGATCCTGCCGTCGGCGCTGGTGGCGACGATGTCCCGGCCGACGCGCACGCGCGAGATTTCGATGCGGTTGCCGAGATAGGTCAGCCAGGCCGGCTCGCGGATGCGCCGCGGATGGTAGTTGACCAGCACGACGCGGCCGTTTTCGCACTGCCATTCGCGCGTGATCGGCCTGGGCTTCCCCGGCCTGCTCTGCGCGAGTGAGGCCTGCGCCGCGGCGAGCGCGGCGACGGCAAGGGCGGCGAACGCTAAGCGTTTCACGGACGCTTTTCGATCGGCACGAACTTCAGGTCCTCCGGTCCGATGTAGTTCGCGCTCGGCCGGATGATCTTGTTGTCGATGCGCTGCTCGATCACGTGTGCGCTCCACCCGCTGGTGCGCGAGATCACGAAGATCGGGGTGAACATCGCCGTCGGCACGCCCATCAGGTGGTAGGAGACGGCGCTGAACCAGTCGAGGTTCGCAAACATTTTCTTGACGTCCCACATCACCGACTCGATGCGCGAGGCGATGTCGAACATCTTCATGTTGCCGGCGTCCTTCGACAGCTTGCGCGCGACTTCCTTGATGACCTTGTTGCGCGGATCCGCGATCGTGTAGACGGGGTGACCGAAGCCGATGATGACCTCCTTGTTCTCGACACGGCGCCGGATGTCGGCCTCGGCTTCGTCGGGCGTCTCGTAGCGCTTCTGGATCTCGAACGCAACCTCGTTGGCGCCTCCGTGTTTGGGCCCGCGCAGCGCGCCGATCGCGCCGGCGATACATGAGTAGAAGTCCGAACCGGTGCCGGCGATCACGCGCGCGGCGAAAGTCGACGCGTTGAACTCGTGCTCGGCGTACAGGATCAGTGACGTGTGCATCGCGCGCACCCACAGCGCGGGCGGCTCGCGCCCGTGCAACAGATGCAGGAAGTGCCCGCCGATCGATTCGTCGTCGGTCTCGACTTCGATGCGCCGGCCGTTGACCGCGTAGTGGTACCAGTAGAGCAGCGCGGAGCCGAGCGACGCCATCAGCCGGTCGGCGATGTCGCGCGCGCCGGGCACGTTGTGGTCGTCCTTCTCCGGCAGCGCGCAGCCGAGCGCCGATACCGCCGTTCGCATCACGTCCATCGGATGGCTCGACGCGGGCAGCCATTCGAGCACCGCCTTGACGCTCGCCGGCAGACCGCGCAGCGACGCGAGCTTCGTCTTGTAGGCGCGCAATTCGGCGACGTTCGGCAGCTTGCCGTGGATCAGCAGATACGCGACCTCCTCGAACTCGCAGGCGTCGGCGACGTCGAGGATGTCGTAGCCGCGGTAGTGCAGATCGTTGCCGGTGCGGCCGACCGTGCACAGCGCGGTGTTGCCGGCCACCACGCCCGACAGCGCGACCGACTTCTTCGGTTTGGGGGTCACTTCGTTCATCACTCGGTTCTCCGACAGGGTGACCGCGGCCGGACGCGAGCGCCGGGAGAAGCCCGCGCGTCGGCGCCGTCGATTCGTCATTTCTTCTTCGCGAAAAGGGCGTCGAGCCGGCGTTCGTATTCGTGATAGCCGATGACGTCGTACAGTTCCATCCGGGTCTGCATCGTGTCGATCAAGTTCTTCTGCGTTCCATCGCGGCGGATCGCCTCGTAGACGGCGAGTGCGGCCTTGTTCATCGCGCGGAATGCCGACAGCGGATACAGCACCATCGAGACGTCCGCCGCGCGCAGTTCGTCGACCGTGAACAGCGGCGTGGCGCCGAACTCGGTGATGTTGGCGAGCAAAGGCACTTTGACGGCGGCGGCGAACCTGCGATACGTGTCGAGGTCAGGCGCCGCCTCGGCGAAAATGCCGTCGGCGCCGGCTTCGACGCAGGCGATCGCGCGTTCGATCGCGCGATCGAGCCCTTCGACGGCGATGGCGTCGGTGCGTGCGATGACGAAGAACTCGGGGTCGGTGCGCGCGTCGACCGCGGCCTTGACGCGATCGGCCATCTCGTCGGCGGGAACGATCTCCTTGCCGGGGCGGTGCCCGCAGCGCTTCGCGCCGACTTGATCCTCGATGTGCAGCGCGGCGGCGCCGAACTTGCACAGGCTCTTCACCGTGCGGGCGATGTTGAACGCGCTGGGACCGAAGCCGGTATCGACGTCGACCAGCAGCGGCAGGTCGCACACGTCCGTGATGCGGCGCACGTCGGTCAGCACGTCGTCGAGCGTGTTGATGCCCAGATCCGGCATGCCGAGCGAGCCGGCGGCCACGCCACCGCCCGAAAGGTAGATCGCGCGGTAGCCGACGCGCTTGGCCATCAGCGCATGGTTGGCGTTGATCGCGCCGACGATCTGCAGCGGCGTCTCTTCCTTCAGCGCGGCGCGGAACTTCGCGCCCGGGGTCGGTCCGGTCATGTTCGGCTCGGCGGTTGCATCAGTTTGAGGACGTTGCCGTCCGGATCGCGGATGGCGGCGATCCGCCCCCACGGATTGTCGGCGCGGCCGAGCACGTGCACGCCACAGCGCACGAGGTACGCGAGATCCGCGTCCAGATCGGTCGAGCGCAGCGTCAACGTCGCACCGTGCCGCGCGCCGTGGTCGTCGGTGGCCACCGGCGGCACGGGACCGCCGCCGCTCCAGTGCAGTCCTACGCGGGCGCCGAAGCACTCGAGCGAGGTCCACCACTCGTTGCTGTCGAGCACCTGCATGCCCAACACGTCGCGGTAGAACGCGACCGCGCGCGGCATGTCGGCCACGCAGTAGTGAACGTCCTGCACGCCGACGATCACGGCTTGGCTCCGGGTAAGGCGCAGACGGCGCACACGGCTCGGAAGCTGTGGATCTTTCTACTGCGCGGCCCGCTGGCGTCGTTGCGCGGTGCTCGGGCCTCGCCTATCCACTTGATATGTCTCGGCCCTGCGGCTGCGTGCCCCGGACTCGATCCGGGGCAGCGGTCCGCTCGCGACGAAATCTTCACGGCTTCTCAACCGAGCAGATGCTTGACGCCGTCGCGCTCCTCGAGCAGTTCCTTCAGCGTGGCGTCCATCTTGCCGCGCGAGAATTCGTCGATCGCGAGTCCCTTGACGATCTCGTAGCGGCCGCCTTCGCAGGTCACGGGGAAGCCGTAGACGATGTCTTCCGGAATGCCGTAGCTGCCGTCGGAGGGCACGCCCATCGTCACCCA
>CAZIJU010000009.1:0-64505 GCA_964539745.1 uncultured Burkholderiaceae bacterium
AATACGATCCACCACAGCGCGATCATCAGCGTCGGCCCGATGTAGATCGGCAGAAAACCGACGCCGTCGCCAGCGGCCCGGCCCACGCTGCCGTAGAAGGTCCAGGCGGTCGCGTAGACCGCGAGCGACAGGCTGTAGATGTACGGGTTGGCGATGACCGGGCGGCCGGCGTCGGCGCGCTTGTCTGCGTAGTACGCGATCGCGAACAGCAGCCCGAGGTAGGCAAACGACGTGGCGACGATGACCCAGCCCTGCAGCATCGCGCGCCTCGCCCGAGGTCAGTCGCTGCCGCGTTCCACTGCGAGCACCATCAGTGCGATGAGCAGGGCCCAGGCGACGAACACGTACATGTAAAGGACCGGGATGCCGAACACCGCGCCCGGCACGTTGAAAAGCGCGAGGATCGGATAGTTGAACAACACGCAACCGAGCATGCACAGGGCGACCAGTCGCGGCGCACGTTTCTCGGGCTCGGCCATCGGTGGGGTCCTTTCAGCCAGCGGTGGCTGCAAAAGTAAGCGGCGGCGCGCAATATTGTCAAACTTGTCCAACGGCAACGTCGACGATCGCTCGCCCTGGAACGGCGCCGCCGATGCCTTTCCGGTCACCGTTCCTGGTGGCTGCCGTAGGAACGCCAGACGAGACGCCACGAAAGCAGGCTGATCGCCGGGTACGTGTTTGCGCAGTCTGCTTTGCTCGCGCTTCAAGGCCTTGTCGGCTTCGTCGGCCCTCTTTTGGCTACGGCCGCTCGCGCGGCTCGCTTGACCGGCGGCGCCGGTCAGCCTGCGCCGCAAGCTCTGACCTCACTTCTGCCGCGTCTTCAACAGACGCTGCTGCTCGCGCTTCCAGTCCTTCTCCTTTTCGGCCGCACGTTTGTGGCTTCGGCCGTCGCTGCGCGACTTCACTTCGCTGCGCGAAGTGAGCCTGCGCCGAAAGAGGGCCGATCAGCGGGTTCGCTGTTTCAAAAGTCTGCTCTGCTCTCGCTTCCAGGCCTTTTCCGCCTCGTCGGCCCTCTTTTCAAACTGCCGTTTGCCTTTGGCGAGGCCCAGCGCAAGCTTGATGCGGCTCTTGCTGTAGTGCAGGTCGAGCGGCACGAGCGAATAGCCGGCGCGCTCGACTTTGCCGATCAGTTTGCGGATCTCCTCGGCACGCATCAGCAGCTTGCGCGTGCGCGTCGGGTCGGGCGTGACGTGCGTCGACGCGGTCTTCAGCGGCGTGATGTGCGCGTTCAGCAGGAACAGCTCGGCGTCGCGCACGATCACGTAGGCCTCCTTCAGATGCACCTGGCCGGCACGGATCGCCTTGACCTCCCAGCCTTCGAGGGCAAGGCCCGCCTCGAAGCGCTCCTCGATCGTGTAGTCGTGAAACGCCTTCTTGTTCTGGACGATCGACATGGACGTCGGGCCTGCTCCGAGGATGCCTCTGATCGAGCATTACGAATCTTCGCGACACCACCGACCGCCTGGCGCTCGCATCCGTCGCCCTTTGTCATTCCGAGCCGCTGGCGAGGAATCTGCGCCGCTTGCGCCGCCGGGATCCCTCGCGTTGCTCGGGATAACGGAACCGTTGTCCACACGGGCGACGCGTACTTGCGGGGTCCGCGCTGTAACGCGCATGCGTAACTGTCAATAGAATCGCCGGCATCTTAGCAATCGCATCCGAATGCACCGCGTCGAGAAGTCCGTGTTCCTGCCGTACACGGCGGAGCAGATGTTCGGCCTGGTTGCCGCGGTCAAGGAGTATCCGCGCTTCCTGCCGTGGTGCGCGGCGAGCCGCGAACACGTGTTGCCGGACGGTCGCGTCGAGGCAACCGTCGAAATCCACTATCGCGGCGTACGCAGCCGCTTTACGACGCGCAACGAACACGTCCGGCCCTCGCTGATCCGCATGCAGCTCGTCGACGGCCCGTTTCGCCGACTCCATGGCGAATGGAGCTTCGTTCAGCTTCGCGCCGACGCCTGCAAGGTGCACCTGAACCTGCACTACCAGTTCGAAAGCGGGCTGCTCGGGCGGGCGATCGCGCCCGTGTTCGAGACGATCGCGGGCTCGTTGATCGATTCGTTCACCCGCCGCGCGGAAGCGCTGTATGAACCGCTCGGCTGAGGCCACGGTGCGGGCGACCGTCGTGTACTGCGCGCCTGACCGACAGTGGATCATCGGCGTCGAAGTGCCGGCGGGCAGCTCGCTGCGCGACGCGGTCGTCGCGTCGGGCTTGCCGGCGTGCGTGCCGCAGCTCGACCCCGCCGCGCTGGATCTCGGGGTGTTCAACCGCCCCCGCCACCCGGACGAGCCGGTCCGCGAAGGCGACCGGATCGAGGTCTACCGCCCGCTCGCGATCGATCCGAAGCAGGCGCGGCGCATCCGCGCCGAGATCAGGCGTCGCCGCAAAGGCTAGGGTCTGTTGACACATGCCTCGGGTCCGCGTGATCCCCGCAATCGCCGGCGGGTCGCGCGAAGGCGGTTGCGTGAAAGCGCGGCGAAAGCGCCGCGCCCCCCATGGGGCCGACGGCGGGGATCACCCTGCGGGGCGGGCCGCCTTGGGCCGCATGGCGGCGTTGCGGCTCGGGGCCTTGGCTGCGGCCAATGGTCCCCTCGCCGCGCCTGGCCCTGCGACCCAATCCGACCCGCCGCAGACCCGATCCATAGGCCAACAGACCCTAGTTACAGCTGCGCGCGACGACGTCGCGCATGCGCTGAATCTCCGCGGCGCGCTGCGCGTCGTCCAGGACCTCGCGGTTGCCTTGCGCGTCGGTGCGCGCGATGCGTTGGCCTTCTTCGAGCGAACGCAGATAGCCGCGCGCGCGTTCGCACTCCTGTGCCTTGCGCGCGGCTTGCGCCTGTTCCTCGGCCTGCTTCTTCTCCGCCTCGGCGCGTTCCAGTTGGCGCTTGCGGAACTCCATCTCGCGGTCGGCGATCGTCTTCGGTCCGGCCTTCGTTTCGCCCTTGGCGCCGGCTTTCACCTCGCCCGAATCGGTCGTCGGCGGCAGCGGCCCCGACTGCGCGCCGGGCTGGCGGACGATGCTTTCGGCCTTGACGCCGGCGGGCGGCGGCCGATCCGAGAACACGAGACGTCCGTTTTCGTCGCGCCAGGCCCACTGCGCCGCGGCAGGCGCGGCGAGCAGCAGGCACACGAGCAGGCCGCCTGCAAGGCGGAGGTGATCGGCAAGAACACCCATGACGTCTCCCGAGAAGTGAACGGATTCTATTGATCCGGGGGGAGGCGGCAATCGTCCATTTGTCGTGGAAACGCCCGCCACATGGGCGTTTCCGGCAAGGCTCCGTATAATCCGCTTTTGCGTCTCGAGGATCCCCATGAGGTTGACACAGAAGGCGCTCACCTTCGACGACGTTCTCCTGCTGCCCGCGTATTCGGCCATCCTGCCGCGCGAAACGCAGCTCGCCACCCGACTTTCCCGCCGCATTTCGCTGAACCTGCCGCTCGTGTCCGCCGCGATGGACACGGTCACCGAGGCGCGTCTGGCCATTGCGCTGGCGCAGGAGGGCGGCATCGGCATCGTGCACAAGAACCTGACGCCGCAGCAGCAGGCGGCCGAGGTGCTCAAGGTCAAGCGCCACGAGGCCGGCGTGCTGCGCGATCCGATCACGATTTCGCCCGATCTGCCGGTGCGCGAGGCCATCGAACTGCAGCGCGCGAACAAGATTTCCGGCCTGCCTGTCGTCGAAGGCAAGCGCGTGGTCGGCATCGTCACCAACCGTGACCTGCGCTTCGAGACGCGGCTCGACGCGAAGGTGCGCGAGATCATGACGCCGCGCGAGCGGCTGGTCACGGTGCGCGAGGGCGCGAGCCTGGACGAGGCCAAGGCGCTGATGCACAAGCACCGGCTGGAGCGGGTGCTCGTGGTCGACGGCAACTTCGAGCTGCGCGGTCTGATCACGGTCAAGGACATCACCAAGGCCGTCGAGCATCCGCTGGCCGCGAAGGACGAGCAGGGCAAGCTGCGCGTGGGTGCCGCCATCGGCGTCGGTCCGGACAACGACGAGCGCGCCGAGCTGCTGGTCAAGGCGGGCGTGGACGTTCTGGTCGTCGACACCGCGCACGGTCACAGCAAGGGCGTGCTCGACCGCGTCAAGTGGGTAAAACACAACTATCCGCAGGTCGATGTGATCGGCGGCAATATCGCCACGGCCGACGCAGCGCGCGCGCTGGTGGAACACGGAGCCGACGGCGTCAAGGTCGGCATCGGCCCGGGCTCGATCTGCACGACGCGCATCGTCGCCGGTGTCGGCGTGCCGCAGATCACCGCGATCGCCGAAGTCGCGCGCGCACTCGATGGCACGGGTGTGCCGCTGTGCGCCGACGGTGGCATCCGTTACTCCGGCGACATCGCCAAGGCGCTTGCCGCGGGCGCACACACCGTGATGATGGGCAGCATGTTCGCCGGCACCGACGAGGCCCCCGGCGAGGTGATCCTGTACCAAGGCCGCTCGTACAAGACCTATCGCGGCATGGGCAGCCTCGGCGCGATGAGCAAGGGTTCGGCCGAGCGCTACTTCCAGGACAACGACGCGAACGTCGACAAGTTCGTTCCCGAAGGCATCGAAGGCATGGTGCCGTACAAGGGCAGCGTGCTGAACATCGTGTTCCAGCTCGCCGGCGGCATCCGCTCCGCGATGGGCTATTGCGGGTGCGGAACGATCGACGAGATGCGCACGCGCGCGCAGTTCGTCGAGATCACCAGCGCGGGCATGCGCGAGTCGCACGTGCACGATGTGACGATCACCAAGGAAGCGCCGAACTACCGAGTCGAGTAGGCGACACTCCGCCACCGGCGTCGGGCGGCGCGGGTTTGCCGATCCGGGGCGCCGGACTCCCGGTATCCGGTGCGAAACGCGATGAGCCACGAAAAGATCCTGATCCTCGATTTCGGCTCGCAGGTCACGCAACTGATCGCGCGCCGCGTTCGCGAGGCCAAGGTGTACTGCGAGATCCACCCGTACGACGTCAGCGCGGATTTCATCCGCGCGTTCGCGCCGAAGGGTGTGATCCTGTCCGGCAGCCACCTGTCGGCGTACGAGGAGACGAGTGCGGCCGCCCCGCCCGTCGTTTTCGAGCTCGGCGTGCCGGTGCTGGGCATCTGTTACGGCATGCAGACGATGGCGCAGCAGTTGGGCGGCAAGGTCGAGGCCGGGCACAAGCGCGAGTTCGGATACGCCGAGGTGCGCGCGCACGGGCACACGCGGCTGCTCGCGGGCATCGAGGACTTCCGCACGCCGGAAGGGCACGGCATGCTGAAGGTCTGGATGAGCCACGGCGACCGCGTCGTCGAGCTGCCGCCAGGCTTCAAACGGATTGCCTCCACCGACACCTGCCCGATCGCGGCAATGGCCGATGAGACGCGGCGCTTCTACGGCGTGCAGTTCCATCCGGAGGTCACGCACACGCTGCAGGGACAGGCGATCCTCACGCGCTTCGTGCGCGAGATTTGCGGTTGCCGCGGTGACTGGAACATGCCTGACTACGTGACAGAGGCGGTCGCGCGCATCCGCGAGCAGGTGGGCCGCGAGGAGGTGATCCTTGGGCTGTCCGGCGGCGTGGACTCGTCGGTCGCGGCTGCGCTGATCCACCGGGCGATCGGACGGCAACTGCACTGCGTGTTCGTCGACACCGGGCTGCTCCGCCTGAACGAGGCCGAACAGGTGATCGATAGCTTTGGCCGCCACATGGGCCTGCACCTGATCCACGTCGACGCAACCGAGCGTTTCATGGCGAAGCTTGCCGGTGTCACCGACCCCGAGGCCAAGCGCAAGATCATTGGCGCCGAGTTCGTGCACGTGTTCCAGGGAGAAGCGGCCAAACTTCCGAACGCCAAATGGCTCGCGCAGGGAACGATCTACCCGGATGTGATCGAGTCCGCCGGCGCGAAGACCAAAAAGGCCACCACGATCAAGAGTCACCACAACGTCGGCGGACTGCCCGAGACGCTACATCTGAAGCTGCTGGAGCCCCTGCGCGAACTGTTCAAGGACGAAGTGCGAGCGCTGGGCGAAGCGCTCGGGCTGCCGCACGAGATGGTGTATCGGCACCCGTTTCCCGGGCCGGGTCTGGGTGTGCGCATCCTTGGCGAAGTCAAGCAGGAGTACGCCGACTTGCTGCGACGGGCGGATGCGATATTCATCGACGAACTGCGCTGCACGCTGGAGCCCGTCAGCGGAAGGCGTTGGTATGACCTGACCAGCCAGGCGTTCGCGGTGTTCCTGCCGGTCAAGAGCGTCGGCGTGATGGGTGACGGCCGCACCTACGAATGGGTCGTGGCGCTGCGCGCGGTGCAGACGCAGGACTTCATGACCGCGCACTGGGCGCGGGTGTCGAACCGCATCATCAACGAGGTGCGCGGCATCAACCGCGTCGTCTATGACATCTCCGGCAAGCCGCCGGCGACGATCGAATGGGAGTAGTGGCCCGACACCCCGCGTCGTTGCCGGGCCGCTCAAGTCGGGCTCGATCGCTTGAGAGCGTCCCTTTTACATCGATGCACGGTAAGGCCCGAACTGCTGCAGAGGACAGCTCGGAGTCGCCGCAGCCATCGTTGATCGGCCGGTCAGTTTGATCGAGAAGATGCTCGCCGTCTGGGGGTCGATCCTCGACCGCCGCCCAAGGACGGCACGAGAGGCTGCGCAAAACTGCGCCGCGTGAGCCGCGTCGGCCGGCGCCACGGACGGCGAGAACCGCAGCCGCGTCGGGGCGCCGGAAGCTCGGCGAACGGCTTCGCCCTGGTCGGTCAGCGATCGCATCGAGCCTGCGTTGATGATCCACAATGACGTCGACGCCCGTCGCCTCACGGCATCGCGCGGGCGGTCTCCCCACTGCGATCGATGCGCCGCCCGCACTTTCACATCGCGCTCGCACCGACGCCGCCGCTCATGCTCGGCGACGGCCTGATCCTGCTCGCGCTGGCGGGCCTGCTCTATGTCGGCGCGCGGCTTGCGCTGGCCGCGCCGGCCACGGTCACCGGCGCCGAGATCTCGCTCGCGCCGCAGGCGCTGCCGTGGAACGCGGCTGCGTCGATCGCCAGGATGGGCGCGGCGTACGCGCTGTCGCTCGCCTTCGGCCTGGCCTACGGCTACTGGGCGGCGCACGACCGGCGCGCCGAGCGCGTGCTGATGCCGCTTCTGGATGTGCTGCAGAGCGTGCCGATCCTGTCGTTTCTGCCGGTCGTGCTGCTGTCGTTGAGCGCCGTTCTGCCCGCGAACGTGGCGGCGGAGTTCGCGGCGATCGTTCTGATCTTCACTTCGCAGGCATGGAACATCACGTTCAGCTTCTACCAGTCGGTCAAGACCGTGCCGCGCGAGTTGCACGAGGCGGCCGCGGGCTTCGGCTTCGGCCGCTGGTTTCGCTTCAAGTATGTCGAACTGCCGTTCGCCGGCCTGGGGCTGGTTTGGAACAGCATGATGAGTTGGGCCGGCGGCTGGTTCTTCCTGATGGCGGCCGAGATGTTCACGGTCGGCAGCCGTGACTTCCGGCTACCCGGTCTCGGCAGCTACCTGCAAAGCGCGGCGCACGCGGGAGACCTGCACGCGGTGCTGCTCGGCGTGGCCGCACTGGTCGCGGTCATTGTGGCGCTCGACCAACTCGTGTGGCGGCCGCTGCTCGCGTGGGCGCAACGCTTCCGGCTCGACAGCGCGGAGCCGGCCGCGCCGCCGCACGCGTGGCTGCGCGACGTGCTCGCGCGCGCCTGGCTCGTCCAATGGTTCCGCGCACGGGTCTGGTATCCGATGGTCGAACGGATCGACGCGCGCTGGCAACGCGGTCCGGCGGCGGGGCTTGGGTATGCGCCCGCCGCGCAGTTCGGCGCGCACGCGCTGGCGTTGTTCGCACTGGTCGCGGCGGCGGTGGTCTACGGCGGGGTGCGCGCCGCACAGTTGCTCGCCACGCTGCCGGCGGCGGCCTGGATGGAGATCGCGGTCGGACTCGGCGCGACGCTGCTGCGCGTATGCGCGGCGCTGGCCATCGCCGCCGCGTGGACCATTCCGGCGGGCCTGGCGATCGGCACCTCGCCGCGCCTGGCTGCCGTGCTGCAGCCGGTGGTGCAGGTGGCGGCTTCGGTACCGGCGACCGCGCTGTTTCCGATCGTGCTGCTGGCGGTGCTGCATCTGCCTGGCGGGCTCGACATCTCGGCGGTGGCGCTGATGCTGCTCGGCACGCAGTGGTACCTGTTGTTCAACGTGATCGCGGGAGCGACCGCAATCCCGCGCGAGCTGCGCGACACCGCGGCCATGTTGAAACTCACGCCCGCCGAACGCTGGCGCGTGCTCTGGCTGCCGGCGCTGTTTCCGTACATCGTCACCGGGGCGATCACGGCCGTCGGCGGCGCCTGGAACGCGAGCATCGTCGCCGAGTACGTCGAATTCGCCGGCACCACGTACTTCACCGTCGGCATCGGTGCGACGATCGCGCGGGCGACCGCCGCGGGCGACTACGCGCTGCTCGCCGGCGCCACACTCGCCATGGTGCTGACCGTCGTGCTGCTCAACCGTCTGTTCTGGCTGCGCCTGTACCGGCTGGCCGAGGCACGCCTTCGCCTGGAGTGAACATGCCCCACGCCGTCGCGGCCCCGGCCGTCGCGCCCGCCGCGTTGCTGCAGCTCGAGTCGATCGGCATGGCCTACGGCCAGCCGCCGCGGCTGTTCTACGCGCTGCGGGACGTGAACCTGCAGATCGCGGACGGGGAGTTTGTCTGCCTCGTCGGACCGTCGGGCTGCGGCAAGTCCACGCTGCTGCGTCTGGTCGCTGGGTTGCTCGTGCCCACCGAAGGCCGCGTGCTGTATCGCGGCGAGGCGCTTTCCGGCGTCAATCCGCATACGGCCATCGTGTTCCAGACCTTCGCGCTGTTTCCCTGGCTGACGGTTGCCGAAAACGTCGAAGTCGCGCTGAAGGCGCGTGGTATGGCGCTTGCAGCGCGGCGCGAGCGCGCGCAACGGCTGATCGAACTGGTCGGCCTTGCGGGCTTCGAAGACGCCTACCCGCGCGAGCTGTCCGGCGGCATGCGGCAGAAGGTCGGGCTCGCGCGGGCGCTCGCGGTCGAACCCGAACTGTTGTGTCTCGACGAGCCGTTTTCCGCGCTCGACGTGCTTTCGGCCGAGGCACTGCGCGGCGAACTCCTGGAGCTATGGACACGGCACGCGATGCCCACGCGCGCGATCCTGATGGTCACGCACAACATCGAGGAGGCCGTCGAGCTCGCGGACCGCATCGTCGTGATGGCCAAGGACCCCGGGCGCGTGCTGACGGAAGTACGCGTCGATATGCGCCGCCCTCGGCGACGGCAGGACACGGCGTTTCAGGCGCTCGCCGATCATGTGTACGCCGCAGTGACCGGGCGCACCGGCACCGAGGCCGAGGTGCTGGGCACCGCACCCGGCGCGCCCGGGGCGACGCGCAAGCTGCCGGCGGCGCGGCTGGAGGCGATCGCGGGACTCGTCGAAAAACTCGCTGCCGACGGCGGCCGGGCCGATTTGCCGCGGCTGGCCGCCGAGTTCGGTATGGAACTGGACGATCTGATGCCGCTCGTCGAGGCGGCGGAGCGTCTCGGGCTGGTGCGCATCGAGCAGGGCGACCTGCACCTGCTCGCGCTCGGGCACGACTACGCGGACGCGAGCATCCCGGTGCGCAAGGAGATCCTCGCCGGACGGGTGCTGCGCGTGCCGCTCGTGCGCTGGATCTACGAGACCCTGCAGCGCGACGACAACCAGCGCATCGTACGCAGCTTCTTCGTCGATGCGCTGCGCAACGAGTTCGGCGACAAGGCCGACGAGCAGCTCGACGTCGCGATCGACTGGGGACGCTACGCGGACCTGTTCGCATATGACGAGGACGCCGCCGAGCTGTACCTCGAATCCTGACCGGCGTTGCCGATACACTCGCCGCATGGATCGCGCCGCGCCTATCGAGGCACTGACCGCCGCCGCCTGGTGCGAGCGGCTCGCTCAGCTCGCGATGCGGCGGCGCGTTCATCTGTCGAGCCTGCCGCGCGGGCGTGACCTCGAGCTCGTGCTCGCCAGCGCCGCGCTGCATTTCCCGCCGCAGCGGCTTCTGACCGAACCGCAGGCGAACGAGGTGCTCCGCGGCTTCCTCGCAGGCGCCGGCAGTTTTCTGGCGACCGATCCCGCCGAGCTGCGCCGCTGGCTGGTCGACTTCGGCTTCATTGCGCGCAGCGACCGCGGCACCGACTATCGACGTGGCGTGCTTCCGGAATGGCTGCGCGACGCGGCCGGCGCGCTCGACGCGAGCGAACTGGCGCAGACGGTGCTCGCCGCGACGCAGGCGCGCGCGGCCCGACGCGAGGCGCGCAAGCAGGCGTGGCTCGCCAGGACCGCGCGGGCGGTCGAAGTCACCGAAGGCGGGGTCGCGACGCGAGCCGACGACGAGATGTTCATGCGGCTCGCGCTCGACCAGGCACACAACGCGTGGGCGCTGGGCGAAGTGCCGGTCGGCGCGGTGATCGTCAAGGACGCCCAGGTGCTCGCGACGGGATTCAACCAGCCGATCGGCAACGCCGATCCGACCGCGCACGCCGAGATCCAGGCGATCCGCGCCGCCGCCGAGCGCCTGGGCAACTATCGGCTCAGCCACTGCGCGCTGTACGTGACGCTCGAGCCGTGCGCGATGTGCGCGGGCGCGATCCAGCATGCGCGCATCGCACGCGTGATCTACGGTGCACGCGATCCGAAGACGGGTGCGTGCGGCAGCGTCGTCGACCTGTTCGCGCAGCCGAAACTGAATCATCACGCGACCGTGCGGGCGGGCGTACTGGCCGACGAATGCGGGGCGCTGCTGTCGCGCTTTTTTGCCGAGCGGCGCGAACTGAAGCAAAGCGGCGCGCTGCCCAAGGACGCGGAAATCGGCGATGGCACGGAGTAGGGCGGTCGGCTTCGTCGCCCCGTCGGGCTACCTGCCCGACCCACAGGCGATCGATCGCGCCGCCAGGCGATTCGCCGCGCGCGGCTGGCGCGTGCAGGCCGGCGACACCTGTTTCGAGCGCCACCAACGCTTCGCCGGCACGGACGAGCTGCGCGCCGCCGAGCTGCAGCGCTTCTGCACCGACCGTTCGCTGGATCTGGTTCTGTCGGCGCGCGGCGGGTACGGACTGACGCGTATCCTGGACCGGCTCGATTTCGAGGCGATTCGTGCCGCAAGGCGCGCGATCTGCGGCTACAGCGACTTCACCGCGTTCAACCTCGCGTATCTGGCGCGTGTCGGCGGCGCGAGTCTGCATGGGCCGTCGATGACGGACTTCGGCGCCGAGGAGCCCGACCCGTGGACGCTGGACAACTTCCTCGCCGTGCTGGATGCGCGCGAATACGAAACGCAGTTCGATGCCGACGGCCCGGCATGCGAGCTGGCAGGCACGCTCTGGGGCGGCAATCTGGCGCTGGTCTGCGCGTTGCTCGGCACGCCGTACTTTCCTCGCGTGCGCGGCGGAGTCCTGTTCCTCGAAGACGTGAACGAGCCCGCGTACAAGATCGAGCGAATGCTGCTGCAGCTCGCGCAGGCGGGCGTGCTGCAGCGGCAACGCGCGCTGCTGCTGGGCAGCTTCGACCCGATCACGCCGATGCCGAACGACGATGGGTTTTCGCTCGACGAGGTGGTCCGCGGATTGCGCGCGCGCCTGACGGTGCCGGTGCTCACCGGGCTGCCGTTCGGGCACGTCCGCCGCAAGCTGACGCTGCCGGTCGGCACGCGGGTGCGCCTGCGCGCACGCGCGGGCGCCGCCACGCTGGCATGGCGTTCCGAGCGTCGGACCTGACGCGGTCTTCGGCACGGACCGCGCCGCTCCGCGCGGCGATCGAACATTCCCTCGCACGCGTCCGACGCCGATCCGTAGCGGCCGATCGGGCGCGCGCATCGACGCCGGAAAGTCCACGCACCGGGCGCGCGACACCGCAACGCCCTCCCATGGAGGCGCGTCAGACGGAGGTCGGTAGTCGCGCAGGCATCGCCTCGCCTATCATCCGGGCCCATGTCTGGGCCCTTGACACGTTTCGGTATCGCTGCCGAAACGCGCGAACAACGCCAGGAGAAGATCCTTGCGGGCGTGATCGCCTCGGTCTACCGGCAGGTCCCGCAGTCGGTGCTGGGCAGCATCGTCGGCGGGGTTGCCCTGGTGGCCGTGTTCTGGCAAACACACAACCAGACCTGGTTGCTGCTGTGGTCGATCGCGCTGCTGCTCGAATCGCTGGTGCGCGTGCGCATGGCCTACGCGTTCCGTCGCGCGACCGACACCGTCGAGCGCGTGCAGAAGTGGGCGTCGCGCTGGGTCGCCACGTCGCTGGCCGCCGGATTGCTGTGGGGGGCCGCGGGTGCGCTGTTCTTCGCGTCGAACGAGCCGTTGCAGCAACTGGTGCTGGTCGCCGTCGTGCTTGGCGTGGCGTTCGGTTCGCTGACGCTGTATGCGTCGCACCGCCCGGCACTGTGGGCGTTTCTGCCGGCCGCACTGCTGCCGCTGATCGGCCGCATGCTCGCCGAGCAGAACCCCGCGTACTACACCGCGGCGATCGTGATGCTCGCCGTTTTCGGGTTCACGACCTTCTTCGGTCGCAACTTCGGCGAGGCGATGTTCGAGTCTGTCAAGAACAACTACGAGAACGAGGTGCTGGTCGAACAGCTGATCGCCGAAAAACGCATCTCCGACGATGCGCGCCGCGCCGCCGAGAACGCGACCCGCTCCAAGACGCAGTTCTTCGCCGCGGCGAGCCACGACCTGCGCCAGCCGCTTCAAGCCATCGGCATCTACGTGTCGCTGCTGAAGAAGCGCGCGCAAGGCCCGCTCGAGCCTTTGGTGAAGAACTTGTCGACTGCGGTCGAGTCGCTTTCGAAGCTGGTCGAAGAGCTGCTTGAGATCTCGCGTCTGGACTCCGGCGCGATCCAGCCGCGCACGCAGCAGATTCTGGTCGACGAGATGTTCGGACTGCTCGAGCAGGAGTTCATGCCGCAGGCGGCGGCCAAGGGACTCGCGCTGCGCGTGCGGCGTGCCGGCTACGCGATCGAATCCGACCAGATGCTGCTGATGCGCGTGCTGCGCAACCTGCTTGCCAACGCGATCCGCTACACGCAGCGTGGCGGCGTGCTGCTGGCCGCGCGTCCGCGTGGCGGTCTGATCAGTCTCGAGGTCTACGACACCGGGCCGGGAATCCGCCAGCAGGAGCTGGATCGCATCTTCGAGGAGTTCTACCGCGGCGAGAGCTCGAAGAACGAAGCCGGCAGCGGTTTCGGCCTCGGGCTTTCGATCGTCAAGCGCATCTGCAGCGTGCTCGGGCATCCGCTCGTCGTGACGACGCGGCCCGGTTCGGGCACCGTGTTCCGGGTCGAGGTGCCGCTATCGGCGATGCCGCGCCGGCCGGTGCGGGGCCCGGCCGAGACGACCGAGGCCGCGATCCGCATCCTGAGCGGCCATACGCTCGTCGTGCTGGAGGACAACGAGGAGATTCTGAACAGTCTGACCCGCTTGCTCAGGTCCTGGGGTGCCGACATCCTGTCGGCGACTCACTTCAACGCCTCGCTGATGAAGCGGCTGGCGAACCGCAAGCGCATCGATCTGATCATCGCCGATCAGAACCTCGGCAATTCGGCGATCTCGGGCGTGGAGGCCGTGTTCCGGATCCGCGAGATCGTCGGTTTTCCGGTACCGGTGATCATGCTGACCGCCGTACACGGGCTCGAGGTCCTCGCCGAGTTTCAGCGCACGATGCAGACCCGCATGGCCAAGAACCCCGGGATGGCGCCGGCGATCGCGCGCAGCCGCGTCGAGGAGCCGATCGTGCTGCAGAAGCCGACCACTGCAGCGGTGCTCAATGCGACGATCGCCGAGGCGCTCGGGCTGACGGCGGCGGTGGCCGCGGGCCATCCGGGACCCGAGGCCGTGCTCGAAGGCGATGAAGACCGCGTGAGTTAATGAGAAGGCTCAGCCGACGTCGTAGCCGTGCCTGCGCGCGGCCAGCAGCGCCTCTGTGCGATTGGACGCGCCGAACGCGCGGTAGATCGCGGTGACGTGCGTCTTGACCGTGCCTTCGGACAGGCCGAGTTCGCGGCAGATGATCTTGATCGGCGCGCCGCGTGCCAGAAGCTGCAGCACCTGTTCCTGGCGCTCGGTCAGTTGGACGCGCACGCTGACCGGCTGGCCGAGCATGTCGCGTCCGCGCTCCGGCAAGCCGAGCATCGTCGCACCGCGCGTGCTGTCTTCCAGAAGGTCTGCCGGAATGTAAACGCCGCCCGACAGCACGAAGCGGATCGCCTCCAGCAGCGTGTCGGAGGCCATCGACTTCGGCACGAATCCGGCCGCGCCCAGTTGCAGCACCCGCATCACGCTGCGCTGGTCCTGCACACCCGACAGCACGAGGATCTTCAGGTCGGGCGCGCGGCCGACCAGCGTCTCGAGCAGGCTCGTGCCCGTGGCGCCGGGAAGGCCGAGGTCGAGCAACATCAGGTCCGCGTCGGGATGCTGCTCGAGCAAGCGCTCCGCGCCCGGCGCGTCGGCGGCTGTGTAAACCTCCGCTTGGGGATCGATGTCGGTCAGCAGCGCGCGCAGCGCGTCCGTGATCAGCGAGTGGTCGTCGACGATGAGGATTTTCATGTGGGCGGACAGCGGATCGGGTCCAGCAGACGGCATGCGGCCGACGGTGCGGTGATCGACGCATTCTAGTCCCGATCGCCGCGACGATCGAATGCCGAGGCGCAGATGCGGCGGGTATGTCGTCAGGGCAGGCGAGGCCGGACCTTGGCTGCGGCCGCCTTCGCGCGCGTGCGCGCTTCTTCGATGGTCGATGCGTGTGCCAGTGCCACGCCCATGCGCCGCCTGACGTAGGACTCGGGCTTGCCGAACAGGCGCAGATCGGTGCCTGGTATCGCCAGCGCTTCGGCCACGCCGTCGAAAACGATGCCTCTGCCGTCGAGTCCGCCGTAGATCACAGCGCTCGCAGCGGCAGCGGTGCGCAATGCGGTGTCGACCGGCAGGCCGAGCAGGGCGCGCGCGTGCAGCTCGAATTCGCTCTGCCACTGGCTCGTCAGCGTGACCAGGCCCGTGTCGTGCGGGCGCGGGCTGACCTCGGAGAACCAGACGCGATCGCCCTTGACGAACAACTCCACGCCGAAGATGCCGACACCGCCCAATGCGTCGGTCACACGTCGCGCATAGTCGCGCGCGCTCGCCAGCGCCGTGGGCGCCATCGGGTGCGGCTGCCAGCTCTCGACGTAGTCGCCGCGGACCTGGACGTGTCCGATGGGCTCGCAGAAGTGCGTCCGGATCGCGCCATCCGCGTCCCGCGCCCGCACCGTGAGCTGCGTGATCTCGTAGTCGAAGTCGACGAAACCCTCGACGATGACCCGGCCCAGACGGACGCGACCGCCGGCGGCGGCGTAGTCCCAGGCCGCTCGAAGATCCTCGACGCGATCCACCTTGCTTTGGCCTTTCCCCGAGGATGACATCACGGGCTTGACCACACACGGGACACCGATCGCGTCGCGAACGGCCGCGACAAGTTCGTCGTACGAGTCGGCGAACCGGTAGGGGGACGTCGGCAGGCCGATCTGCTCGGCGGCCAGCCGGCGAATGCCTTCGCGGTTCATCGTGAGCTTGGCTGCCCGCGCAGTGGGGATGACACGCGCCAAGCCTTCGCGCTCGATCTCGAGCAGCGCCTCCGTGGCGATGGCCTCGATCTCTGGAACGATGACATGCGGGCGTTCGAGCTCGATCAGCCTGCGCAATGCCGCTGGGTCGGCCATGTTCAGCACATGGGCGCGGTGGGCGACCTGGTGCCCCGGCGCGTCTTGGTAGCGGTCGGCGGCGATCACCTCGATGCCGAGACGCTGCAGCGCGATGATCACTTCCTTGCCCAACTCGCCGGCGCCGAGCACAAGGACGCGGATGGCGCTTGGGGAAAGCGGCGTGCCGATGGGCAGCGGCGGGTAGGCCGCCGGAGGGGTTTCAGGGGTCATCCTGGTGCTCGGCAATTGATGGTTAACATAATGCACATTATGCGCAGTTATGAGCGGGTTCAGCTAAACCTAATCTTGTCTCGCAAGTGCGCCGCATAACATCTTCTTTTGAAAAGCTTTCCTCCGTCACGCCGAATCCGAGCAATCCTCGCAGATCACCTCAGGTTTGAAGTCCAAGCATTGGAATAATCTAAAAAAATTCTCCATCGATGCCTCGGCGACGCGCGCGCGCGAAATCCCGCGGAGCTCGGCGATCTTCTCAGCCACGTGCACCACGTAGGACGGCTCGTTCGTCCTCCCACGATGCGGCACAGGTGCCAGGTAAGGAGCGTCGGTTTCGATCAGCAGGCGATCCAGCGGCACGAATTTGGCCACCTCCTGCACCTCTGTTGCGCTCTTAAACGTCACGATCCCGGAAAAGGAAATGTAGAAGCCGAGCTCGAGCGCAGCGGCGGCGACCGAACGCGTCTCCGTAAAACAATGCATGACGCCGCCGACATCGCTGGCGGCTTCCTCCTGCATGATCCGCAGCGTGTCGTCCGCGGCGGCGCGCGTATGGATGATCAAAGGTTTGCCACAAGCTCGCGCGGCGCGGATGTGCACCCGAAAGCGCTCGCGCTGCCAGTGCAGCGGCTCCTTCAGTCGGTAGTAATCCAGCCCGGTTTCGCCGATCGCGACGACCTTCGGCTGTCGCGCCAGCTCGACCAGATCCTGCACCGTCGGCTCGCGCCCGTCCCGGTAGTCGGGGTGAACCCCGACCGACGCGAAAATTCCCCGCTGCGCATCGGCGAGCGCAAGGACCGCGGGGAATTCTTCGAGCGTGACGCAGACGTTCAGTGCAGCGACGACGCGTCGCTCGCGCATCCGAACGAGCACGCCGTCGATGTCGCCGCTCAATTCCGGGAACAACAGGTGGCAGTGCGAATCGACGTACACGGTCGCGCCGCTTCGTTCCGCCCCGATGGGCGGCCCGTCAGATCGTATGGGTCGGTCGCGCCGATTTCAGCGCCGAGCCGAGCAGATCTTCGATGCGCTTGCGGGCATTCATGCCCGCCTCGTCGCCCGGGAAATGCACGCCGATGCCCGGCTGCCGGCCGCCTCCGCCGGCGGGGCTGACCCACACGACCTTGCCTGCGACCGGAAACTTCGTCGGGTCGTCCATCAGGGTCAGGATCAGATAGACCTCGTCGCCCAACTGGTACGTGCGGTTGGTCGGAACGAAGATCCCGCCGTTTTTCAGGTACGGCATGTAGGCGGCGTAAAGGGCCGCCTTTTCCTTGATCGACAGCGATAGCACGGCTGGACGGCCGGCGCTGGCGGGCTGCGCCGGCGACAGCGTCTGTCCGGTCGCACCCGCGAATCGCGTGATCGGTGAATCGTTCATGCCCTACCTTCCCCGCTAGGTACCCGTGCGCAGGCCCTGCACGGCCTCGACATATGAGATCAGGGCGGCTTCGACGATCAGCCGGGCATTCAAAGGATGATCGCTCGTGGCCTGCATCCGTCCCAGCGATCGCAGCCACCCAAGCAGGCCCTCGGTCGTCGACACCGCGGCGATTCGCGCAATCGACGCCTTGTGCCGCGGATGATACCGGACGCGTTCCGCCGCTCGATACGCCAATAAGTCCCAGCCCCAGCGCTGAAACAGCGTGATCGCTGCGGGCAACTCCAGCGTGCGCGGAACGCGCGTCGCGACGTCCGCCGCGGCCAGACTTGCGCCCTGCGCCAGCAACGCGAGCAGCGCCGAGCGCGCGCCATCATCGAGCTGACGTTCGGACGCCTCGATCGCCGCCAGCGGCGCGCCGCCGGCGGCGGCGAGCCGTTCTTCGGGATCGTCCACACCTTGCTCGCGCAGCCACCGCAACGCAACCGCCGGTTCAGGGCCCGCCACGCGCTGAAGTACACAGCGCGAGCGGATCGTCGGCAGCACGTCGTCCAGCGCATCGCTCACGAGCACGAAGCGCGTCGCCGGCGGTGGCTCTTCGAGCATCTTCAGCAATGCGTTCGCGGCGGCCGGGTTGAGCGCCTCGGCCGGGGCGAGCACGACGGCGCGCACGCCGCCACGGTGCGCCGAGACGCCGATCAAGTCGGTGAGTTCGCGCACCTGATCGATACGAATTTCCCTGCTTGCCTTCTTTGCCGCGTCGCGCGGCTCGTCACCGCTTGACTCCGTATCGTCCGCATCGTCCGGGGGCGCTTCGGGGCCGCGCAGTTCGGCCAGCGTATCCGGCACCACGACCCTCAGATCCGGGTGGTTTCCCGACAGCGCGAGGATGCAGCCCCGACATGCGCCGCAGGAGGCACCCTGCGCCCCAGGCGATTCGCAGAGCAGACTCTGCGCGAAGTCCAGCGCGAGGCGTTTCTTGCCGATGCCGCCCTGGCCGTGAAGCAGGATCGCGTGCACTCCGCGCGAGTCCAGCCGCCGCAGCGCGTCCCACGCCGCTTCGAACCAGGGAAACCTGGGCATCAGCACCATCGACTCAACGCCTCGATGAGGCGCGCGCGGACCGTACCGGCCGGCTGTGTGCCGTCCAGGACCACAAAGCGCGTCGCGAAGCGCCGTGCGCGTTCCAGGTAGACAGCGCGTACGCGAACGAAGAACTCGAGCTGCTCCGCTTCGAAGCGATCCGCCGGACGTGCGGCCGACAGGCGCTGCGCAGCGATCTCCGGCGCGATGTCGAACAGGAACGTCAGATCCGGTTGCAGATCGGGATGGACCCAGCGCTCGAGCGCCGCGATCGCCTCCTCGGGCACGCCGCGGCCGCCCGACTGATAGGCATACGTCGCGTCGGTGAATCGGTCGCAGACGATCCAGCGGCCGGTCGCGAGCGCCGGCGCGATCACCTGTTCGACGTGCTGCGCGCGGGCGGCGAAAACGAGCAGCGTTTCGGTGCGCGCCGACATCGGCTTGCTCAATACCAGCTCCCTGAGCGCCTCGCCGATTTCGGTGCCTCCGGGCTCGCGCGTCACGACAGCGTCGATGCCGCGTGCGCGAAGCCACGCCGCGACGAAGTCGATCTGCGTGCTCTTGCCCGCGCCGTCGATCCCTTCGAACGTGATGAAACGTCCGCGTCCGTTCATCTGCCGCCACCGAGCTGATACTTGACCACGGCGCGATTGTGCTCGGCGAGCGTGTCCGAAAAGTGCGAAGTGCCGTCGCCGCGCGCGACGAAATACAGCGCCGTGGTCGGTTCCGGGTTCAGTGTGGCCTCGATCGCCGCGCGGCCGGGCAGCGCGATCGGTGTCGGCGGAAGTCCCGCGCGCGTGTAGGTGTTGTACGGCGCATCGGCCAGCAGATCGCGCTTGCGCAGGTTGCCGTCGAACTTGTCGCCAAGTCCGTAGATCACCGTCGGATCGGTCTGCAACAACATGCCGCGCCGCAGGCGGTTGATGAAAACGCCGGCGATGCGCGCGCGCTCCGCACCCTGCCCGGTTTCCTTCTCGACGATCGATGCGAGGATCAATGCTTCGTACGGCGTTTTCAACGGAAGCCCCTCTGCCCTGCTCTCCCATGCTTTCTGCAGGATCGCCATCTGCGCGCGGTATGCGCGCCGCAGGACGTCGAGATCGCTCGATCCGGGATCGAAGACATAGGTGTCCGGCGCGAACAACCCTTCCGGGTGCTTCTGTTCGGCGCCGATGGCGCGCAGCAGTTGCGCATCGTTCATCGACGCGCTTTCCTGCTTCAGGTCCGGGTTGGCCGCGAGTGCGGCGCGCAGCTCGCGATACGTCCAGCCCTCGACCACCGTCAGTCGCTCGCGCAGGACCTCGCCGCGGCGCAGCTTGTCGATCAACGCGTGCAGGCTCATGCCGCGTGCGATCTCGTAGCGCCCGGCGCGGAGCGACTCGGTGGCTTTCGTCGCACGTGCGACCGCGACAAAAGCGTCGGCGTTGACGAGCACGCCGGCATCCTGCAGCGCACGCGCGATCGCGCGCGCCGAGGATCCCGGGGCGATGCGCACGACGACGCGGTCGCTCGTCATCGGCAACGAGCGCTCGTAGTAGCGCCACGCGAGCGCGGCCGCGCCGGCGGCGAGCAGCGCGGCGAAGAGGCCCCAGAGCAGGGCGCGCTTGCGAAAACGGGTTGCGAACAAGTGGAGATTCGTGCGAAGACGAGGCACGGACGTTCCTATAATACTTGCGGCCTTCGCTCGAACCCCTCACGCATTCATTCGACATCGGTCATGCCCAATGATCTTGCCGGCACCCAAGCCGCCGGCACTTGGAATACGGACGCTGCGGCGTTCGAATCCGCGCTCGCAGGGCCCGCGCTCGCGGTCCTCGATGAGTTCGGCGTGATCGCGGCGAGCGGCCCGGACGCAGCGAAGTTCCTGCACGCGCAACTGACCAACGATGTCGCCGGCCTCGCAGCCGACGCAGTGCAGCTCAACGGCTACTGCAATGCCAAGGGTCGCCTGCTCGCGGTATTCACCAACTGGCGCGGTCCGGATGCGATCTATCTGCAACTGCCGCGCGAGATTCTGCCGGCCGTGCACAGGCGGCTGTCGACGTTCGTGCTGCGCTCGAAGGTCACGCTGGCCGACGCGTCGGAGCAATGGGTCGCGCTCGGACTGATCGGCCGCGGCTCGGCGCGGCTGCTGCAGCAGGCGAGCGGGCTGCAGCAGCCGGTCGACGCGACGGTCGCCCTCGGCGAAACGCGCATCGTTCGGCTGCGTCCGTCGCCGCGAATCGACGAGCGCTTTCTGCTGCTCGTTCCCGCGCGCGAGCTGCCCGACTGGCTCGCACGATTGCAAGCGGCGCAGCGCGTCGCGAGCGGTGCCTGGTGGTGGTCGCAGATCGATGCAGGGCTCCCCGACGTGTTCGCTGCGACTCAGGAGAAGTTCGTGCCGCAGATGATCAACCTCGAGGTCCTCGGCGGCGTCCACTTCAGAAAAGGCTGCTATCCGGGCCAGGAAGTCGTCGCACGCAGCCAGTATCTCGGCAAGCTTCGCCGTCGCATGGGCATCGCGCACGTCGAAGGCAGCGTCGCCGCCGGCGCGGACGTGTATGCCGATGGCGAAGCGCAACCGGTCGGGACGGTCGTGATGGCGGCCGCAGCCCCCGGCGGCGGCATGGATCTGCTGTTCGAGTGTCCGGTGGAGCGCGTCGGCGCGGGCGTGTTGCGCGCCGGCCGCGCCGACGGACCGGCACTGGCGGTGCGGCCGCTGCCGTACGAACTGTTCGATCCGACCGCCTAGTCGGCGCGGCATTGCGATGGAGCACTGGTTCGTCTACTACAAACTTCCGCGCAGCGATGCGCTTGCGCTGGTGCCGCGCCTGCGTGAGATGATGCGCGGGCTGGAGACGAAAACCGGCGTGCGCGCGCGCCTGCTGTGCAAACGGGACGGCGAAGCGGAACCGACGACGTTGATGGAAACATACGAACGCATCGAAGACGTGACGGCTTTCGAGGCCGCGCTCGGCGAGGCGCTGGCGCGCGCCGGCTTGCCGGCCTCCGCAGTGCGCGCGCGCCGGACCGAACGTTTCGGAGACCTCTGATGTGCCTCGCCGTGATCGCGTGGCAATCCCACCCGGACTATCCGCTGGTGGTCGCCGCCAATCGCGACGAGTTCTACGCGCGCCCCACCCGGCCGGCGGCGTGGTGGGGGCAGGCCGTGTCGCTGCTGGCGGGGCGCGACGAGGAGGCCGGTGGAACCTGGCTCGGGGTCAACCGGCGCGGCCGCTTCGCGATGCTCACCAACGTGCGTGCGCCGAGCGAGCGCAACCCGCACGCGCCGACGCGCGGGGCACTGGTTGTATCCGCGCTGCAGTCTGCCGGGCCGATCGCGACGTGGCTGCAGAACCTGGCCGCCCGCTCGCACGCGTTCAACGGATTCAACCTGCTCGTCGGCGATGCGCTCGCCGCGCCCGGGCACGAGCCCGGGCTGCATTACCACAGCAACCGGCTCGGCGAGCCGCCGCGCAAGCTCGCGCCCGGCATTTACGGGCTGTCCAACGCGCTCCTCGACACGCCTTGGCCCAAGGTCACGCGCGCGGTCGGACGCTTCGCGTGTCAGCTCGCCAACCGCGTGGACCCCGATGCGCTGCTGGCGCTGATGGCCGACCGCGCGCTCGCACCCGACACCGCGCTGCCGTCAACCGGCGTGCCGCTCGAATGGGAGCGCGTGCTGTCGGCGATCCAGATCCGCGCCAACGGCTACGGCACGCGCGCGACGACCGTGATCACGGTGCGCAGCGACGGACTGGTCGGTTTCGTCGAGCGCACGTTCGACAGCGACGATCCGCAGCGGCACACCGACCGGCGCTATGAATTCGTGATCGGCGCGCCCGCTGGGCTGATCCCGCGCCTGCGCAGCCGCGCAGACGACTGATCGCAGTCGCCGCACTACAGTGCGCGGCGCATCGTGACGTGGGGAATGCCCGCGTCGTCGAACACATCGCCTTCCGCGACGAACCCCAGCCGCCGATAAAACGGCACGGCGTGCGTCTGCGCGTTGAGCACGACCTCGCGCAGGCCGCGGCGGCGGGCGGCATCCATCAGCGCAAGCAGGATCGCGGTGCCGGCCCCGGCGCCGCGCGCTTGCCTCAGCACCGCCATGCGGCCGATGTGTCCGTCCGGCAGAAGCCGTCCCGTTCCGATCGCGCGGCCGCCACCGTCGCGGGCGATCGCGTGCAGCGAAAGCGGGTCCCACGCGTCGATCTCGATCTCGACGGGAACGCCTTGTTCGTGAACGAAGACTGCATGGCGGATCGGCGTGGCCTCATGTGCCAGCGCGTCCCATGCGCCGAGCGCGACCGTCACTTCAGCGCGCGCCATGCGCGGCATCCTCCGGTTCGATGCGTTCGTAGCGCAGCATCGCCTCGCGGACCCGGTCGGGCCACGGCTGCGATTTCTTGCTGACCGGATCGGCATTGACGTAGACGAGCTCGGCACTGGCGAGCGGCGTCTCGGTCGCGCCCTTGCGGAAGATCTCGACCGCGAAGCGCATGCTGCTGCGGCCGATGTGCGATACACGGCCGCAGATGTCCAGCACGTCGTCGTAGACGGCGGGGGCGTGGTATTCGATCGTGATCTTGCGCGCGAAGGTGTCGGCTCCGTGCGCGACGAGGTCTTCCGGGTATCGCAGCCCGATCGCACGCCAGTACTCGGTCAGGCACACGTCGCAATACGTCAGGTAGTGGCCGTTGAAAACGACGCCCTGCATGTCGACTTCCGCCCAGCGGACGCGCAACTCGATGCGGTGACGGTAGTCGGCGTAGGCCATCTACTTGACCCCTTTCATCGCGTCGCCGGCGAGGACCACCGTCAGCCGGGCCGGATCGATATGGCGCCGCACCGCCGCGATCAGGTCGGCCGGCGTCAGCGAGCGGATCCGATCTTCCATCCGCTTGGAAAAGGCGAACGTGCGGTCGACGTCGAGATAGCCGACCCAGCTCTGCGCAACGACGCCGTCCTGCGATCGGTTGAGCAGCCGC
This sequence comes from uncultured Burkholderiaceae bacterium, assembly GCA_964539745.1. Taxonomy (GTDB): domain Bacteria; phylum Pseudomonadota; class Gammaproteobacteria; order Burkholderiales; family Burkholderiaceae_F; genus DSNY01. The sequence goes on from CAZIJU010000009.1 coordinate 23,386, forward strand.
TCCTGCAGCAGCCCGTTCTTCGCGTCCTCGAGTTCCTTCGCCGTGAAACCGCCTTTCAGCATCCGCTCGACCTCCTCGCGCACGGCCTGCTCGAAGCGCGCCGCGTTTTGCGGCGCGACCAACCCGGCGATCTGCCACGCACCGGCCCGATCGCGGCTGTTGACCAGCAGCGACGAGCCCGCGCCGTACGAAATGCCGTCGCGCTGGCGCACGCGGTCGACCAGGCGGTTCGAAAGCCCGGGGCCGCCGCCGAAAATGTAGTTGGCTAGGAGCAGCGGCGCGTAGTCGGCATCGTCGTCACGCACGGCAACGTTGATACGCGCGCGGTAGAAAGCATTCTCCTTGTCCGGCGTGTCAACGACGATGCGTGCGGGTGCCACGTCGCGCGGCTCGGCGAGGATCGGCGCGTAGGGCGCGGGCGACCGCCAGGCGGGAAACAGTTCGCGGATCAGCGCTTCGATCGCCTGGTCGTCGAAGTCGCCGACGATCGCGATCTCGCCGCGGGCCGTGCCCCAGAAGTCGGCGTGGAAGCGCTTGACCTCGTCGAGCGTGATCCTGTTCACCGCTTCGATGCGCGCAGCCAGCGGCACGTAGTAGCGCGGATCGCCTTCAGGATAGGTGTTGAAGTGCGCGAGCAGCGCATCGCGCGAGCGCGCCGCCGGGTCGTTCAACTGGGCCTGCAGGCCGGTCAGCGTCTCGCGCTTCAGCGTCTCGAACTCCGCTTCGGGGAAGTTCGGCTCGCGCATCACGTGCGCCGCCAGCCGCAGCGCGTCGGCCAGATGCGCGCGGTCGGTCTGGAACTGGCGCAGCGACCCGGTCATCCTGAGCCGCGTCATTTCGTCGGCGATCTGCTGGCGCGTCAGCTTGGTGGTGCCGCGCCCGACCATCGCCTCGGTCATCTGCGCCACCACCGACTTGCCGAACAGGCTTTTCTCGTCGCCCCAGCGGAAGTTGAGCACGGCGTCGACGGTCTCGCCGCGCGTTTTCTTCGGCATAAGGGCGAGCTTGAGATCGCCGATCGCAACGCGGCGCGTACGTCGGTCGATGTTGTCCTGCGACGGATCGAACGCCTCGCCGGCCGCGACGGCGGCGCGGGGCTTGAACTGCGCAAGCCGCTCGGTCGCCGCGGGCGCGGGCGGAATCGCCGCGCGCTGCGGCTGGTCGTCCGGTATGAAGGTCCCCACCGTCCGGTTGTCGCGGCGGAAGTATGTCTGCGCCACCGTGCCGACGTCGACCGACTGAATCTGCTGCAGCCGGTCGCGCGCAAGGAAAAACAGCCGCCAGTCGCCAAGGGCGATGTACTCCGACAGCGCCACACCGAATTCCTCGGGATTCGACAGCGTCCGCTCGAACATCGTCTCGCCTTCACGCCGCACGCGCTGCAGCTCGGCCTCGGTGGCCGGCTGCGCCGCGAAGGTCGTCTCGACCACCTCGATCAGCCGGTTACGAGCGCGCTCGACCGGGTCGCCCTTCTTGACGACCGCGCCGAACATGATCACGCCCGGGTCGTACGTCTGGAACAGGTAGGAAAACACCTGCGCGGCGAGCCCCTGGTCGACGAGCGCCTTGTGCAGCCGGCCGTTCGGCGTGTTTCCCAGGATTTCGCTCGCCACACCGAGCGCGTCGACATCCGGGTGCAGCGCGGACGGGATCTTGTACGACAGCAGAACGATCTGGATGTCGCCCTGCCGGCGCACGGCGAAGCTGCGTTCGCCGTCCTGCGTCGGCTCGACCGTCCAAAGCACCGGCAGCTTGCGCTTCGGCTTGGGGATGCGGCCGAAGGTCTCGGCGATCCAGCCGAGTGTTCTGCCCTCGTCGAACTTGCCCGCGACCGTCAGCACCGCGTTGTCAGGCTGGTAGTAGGTCCGGTAGAAGGCCTGCAGATTCCCGATGCGGACGTTCTCGATGTCGCTGCGGTTGCCGATCGTCGGGTTTCCGTAGTTGTGCCAGTCGAACATCACCGACAGCGATCGCTGCAGCAGCACGCGCGAGGGGCTGTTTTCGCCCATCTCGTACTCGTTGCGGACGACGGTCATCTCCGAGTCGAGATCCTTCTTCGCGATGAACGAATTGACCATCGCGTCCGCACTCCACGCGAGCGCCCAGCGCAGGTTGTCGTCGCTCGCCTGAAAGGTCGAGAAGTAATTGGTCCGATCGAACCAGGTCGTGCCGTTGTTGCGGAAGCCGCGGCGCGAGAACTCCTTCTCCGGATTCGGAAAATTCTTCGAGCCCTTGAAGATCAGGTGTTCGAGCAGATGCGCCATACCCGTTTCGCCGTAATTCTCGTGGCGCGATCCGACCAGATAGGTGACGTTGACGGTGGCCGTCGGCTTCGATGCGTCCGGATACAGCAGCACGCGCAGGCCGTTGGCGAGCCGGTACTCGGTCACCCCTTCGACGGCGGTGACCCGCTGCACGCCGGCGGGTAGCTTGAGCTGGGCCTGCGCCGGCAGCAGCGCAGCTGCAGCCATCAGCGCGAGGACGAACAGGCGAAACGAGCGGATCAATTCCACCTCCGAAAGCGTAGGACCTGCGGCCGGCAGGGCGGCGATTCTGCCACGTGGATCTCAGCGCGCCGAGACGAAGTCGAGAACGCGGTTTGCGATGAACGCCGGTTCCTCGTGGACCAGCCAATGCGTGGCGCTTTCGAGCCGCTCGATCGAAAGCTCGGGCACGACCTCGCCGAGCCCGTCGAGCAGCGGCGGCAAAAGCGCCGCGTCTCGCATGCCCCATAGCACGAGTGTGGGCACCCGTACGACGAACTGCGTTGGATCGAGCCGCAGCGCGCAGGCGCCGGGATCGCCGTCGGTCGGCGGATACAGCGGTGAGGCGCGGTAGTAGTTCAACCCGCCGCTCAGTCCGCGCGCCCAGACTTGCTTGTACCGCGCGAGTTTCTGAGGCGTCAGCCACCGCGTCTCGGACCGCTGCATGCCGAGAAAGAAGGCCTCGAGACGACGGAAGCGGTCCTCGGCCAGGCGCGATTCCGCGCCCGGCGCGCGCAGCCAGTTCATGTACGCGCTGGCCGCCTGTTGCGACGGATTGTTCGCGAGCTCGCGCGCGAACGGAACCGGGTGAGGCGAATTGAGCACGACGAGTCGCTCGACGACGTCGGGACGGGCGATCGCAAGTGCCCAGGCGGCCGCCCCACCCCAATCGTGCGCGACGACCGCCGCCCGCTCGTAACCGAGCGCGCGGATCAGATACAGCAAGTCGCCGACGATCTCCCGCGCGCGATACGCGGCGACATCGCCGGGCTGGCTCGACAGGTTGAAACCGCGCAGATCGGGGGCGACGGCGTAAAAGTCGGTGCCGAACGCGGGCAGTACGTCCTCCCACGCGGCCCAGTACTCCGGAAAGCCGTGCAGGCACAGCAGCAGCGGGCGGCCCGGCTCGCCGCAGCTCGCGTAGTGCAGCGTGATGCCGTTCGGCAGTTCCGCGAAATTGCCCGTGGCGATCACGCGGCCGCCGGCTTCACGCTCGGGTTGCTGACGAACGCATCGGCCGGTGCGGCGCGCGCGAGCACCGCGTCGAAGCGCGCCTGGACCGCGGAGAGGATCTTCTCGTGCGTGAACACGTAGAAGCGCCCCGCGCGGATCGCATCGAAGGTGATCTGCGCGACGTCCGCGGCGGTCATCTTCCCGCTCGACACCGCCTTTTCGGATTGCGCCTGCGCGAGCCGCATCGATGCCGTCGGCTCGCCGTCGCGTGCGAGTTCGACCGGGCGACTGCGCTCGGACGCGGCGATGCCGGTCGGGACGAAGGCCGGGCACAGTACGCTCGTCCCGATCGTCGACTTGGCGAGCGCAAGATCGTGATGGAGGGTCTCGGTCAACGCGACGACCGCGTGCTTGGACACGTTGTAGACGCCCATCAGCGGCGGGCACAGGAATCCAGCGATCGACGCCGTGTTGACGATGTGTCCCGGTTCGCCGCGACGATTCGCCTCGATCATGCGCGGGACGAAGTGACGAATGCCGTGCACCACACCCATCAGATTGACCCCGAGCACCCAGTGCCAGTCGCGCTCGGTGTTCTCCCATACGAGTCCGCCGCCGGCCACCCCCGCGTTGTTGAACAGCAGGTGCACCGCGCCGAACTCGGCAAACGCGCGGTCGGCGAGATGCCGCACTTGTTCGCTCTTCGCGACGTCGACGACTTCGCCGACGGCCTGCGCGCCGGCGGCGCGCAGCTCGGCGAGCGTGGCGTCGAGCGCATCGCGCTGGATGTCGGCCAGTACGAGCTTCATGCCGAGCGCATGACCCATTTTCGCGAACTCGCGGCCAAAGCCGCTGCCCGCGCCGGTGATGACCGCGACACGACCTGCGAAGTCCTTCATGTCAGCTTCACAAGTTGCTTGCCGAAGTTCTGGCCCTTGAGCATGCCGATGAACGCAGCCGGCGCGTTTTCGAGTCCCTGCGCGATCGACTCGCGATAGCGGATACGGCCGGCCGCGACGTGCGCGCCGAGTTCTTTCAGCGCCTGCGGCCAGACGTCCATGTGCTCGGAGATGATGAACCCCTGCAACTTCAACCGGCTGATGAGGAACCAGGTCGGATTCGCGATCGGAATCGGCTGACCGTTGTACCCCGCGATCAGTCCGCACAGCGCGATGCGTCCGAACGCGTTCATCCGTGGCAGTACCGCATCCATGATCGCGCCGCCGACGTTTTCGAAGTAGCCGTCGATGCCGTTCGGACACGCCGTCTTCAGCGCCTTACCGACGTCGTCGTTCTTGTAGTCGATGCACGCGTCGAACCCGAGTTCGTCGACGACATAGCGGCACTTCTCGGGGCCGCCGGCGATGCCCACGGCGCGGCAGCCGCCGATCTTCGCGAGCTGCCCGACCACGCCGCCGACGGCGCCGCTCGCCGCGGACACGACGACCGTTTCGCCCGCCTTCGGCTCGATGATGCGGTTCAGTCCGTACCACGCGGTCACGCCCGGCATGCCGACCGCGCCGAGATACGCCGACAGCGGGATGCGGGTGGCATCGACCTTCGTCAGCCCGCTGCCGTCGGACACACCGTACTGCTGCCAACCGAAGTAGCCGACGACCTTGTCGCCGACCGCGAACTTCGGATTCCGCGACTCGATGACTTCGCCCGCAGTTCCGCCGAGCATCGTTTCGTTCAATGGCTGCGACGCCGCGTACGAGCGACCTTCGTTCATGCGCCCGCGCATGTACGGGTCGAGCGAAAGCCACTCGTTGCGAACGAGCACCTGCCCCTCGGCGAGCGGCGGCAGTTCGACCGTCTCGAGCCGGAAGTTGTCTTCGGTCACCCAGCCCGCCGGCCGGCTGGCGAGCACGATGCGTCGGTTCTTCATTCGGTCCGCCTTCAGAGTTTGTCGGCCGCGTCGAGCCGTGTCAGAAACTTGATCGTGCCGAGCGCCTTGGCGACGAGCAGGCCCTCGGCGTCGACGAGCTCAGCCTCGCAGTACGCCATCGTCGTCGAGCGGTGCAGCACGCGCCCGCGCGCCACGACGCGCCCGCGCGCTGGGCGGAAGAAGCTCGTCTTCATCTCGACCGTGACGCTGCCGACCCGGCCGCCGCGCTCGGCTTCGACCCGGGACTTGCCTGCGCGCGCCATTGCCACGTCGAGCAGCGACATCACGACCCCGCCGTGTCCGACCCCCCAGCTGTTCATATGTTCGTCGGCGAGCGCCAGCGCGATCTCCGCCTCGCCATCGACCGCGCGCACCAGCTCGGCGCCGAGCAGACGCATGAACGGGATTTCGTTCAGTTCGCTGCGCATTCGCTCAGACCGCGGTCACGCCGCCGTCGACGGCGAGAATCTGTCCCGTGATGTGCTGGCCGGCGTCCGAGGCAAACAGCAGCGCCGCGCCCTTGAGGTCTTCTTCTCCGCCGAGCCGTCCAAGCGGCGCATGTCTGGCCAGCGTATCGGGCCCCAATTGCTGGATCACGCCGCGCGTCATCTTCGACGGGAAGAACCCCGGCGCGAGCGCGTTGACGGTGATTCCGTAGGCGCCCCACTCGCCCGCCAGCGCGCGCGTGAAGTTGACCAACGCACCCTTGCTGGTGTTGTAGGCGATCGTCTTGACGGTGCCGGGCGCGTTGCCGCGCAGCCCGGCGATCGACGCGACGATCACGATCCGGCCGTAGCGGCGCGGGATCATCGAGCGCTTGCCGATCGCCTGCGTCAGCAGGAAGGTGCCGCGTACGTTCAGGTTCATGATCTTGTCCCAGGCATCGAGCGGGTGATCCTCGGCGGGCGCACCCCACGTGGCGCCGGCGTTGTTGACCAGGATGTCGACGTGGCCGAGCCGGGCGAGCGTTTCGTCGACCAGCCGTGCGATCTCGTCCGGCTTCGCGCCGTCGGCGGCGACCCAGCTCGCCTCGATGCCCTGGCCGGCCAGGTGTTCGACGGCGCGGTCCAGCTCGTCCGCCTTGCGCGCAGAAAGCACGAGTTTCGCGCCCATCTCGCCGAGCGCTTCGGCGATCTGCAGGCCCAGCCCGCGCGAGCCGCCCGTCACCAGCGCGGTCCTGCCGCGCAGATCGAAGAGCTTGTGAACCGACATCGGGGCCTCCTCGTATTGTGTCCTCAGAACCCCCGCTTCGGTGACGCGGCCGTGGCCGCGCGACGCGGTACGGGGGCGGATCGCCGCGCCGCGCGGGGCGACTTCGTGACGGTCGCCGCAGCTATTTCGGCCATCGGCCAAGCCTCGCCGCCTCGACGAGCAGCGGCGCCGGCGTCCAGAATTTCGGATCGCCGTGCGGATTGGCGGCGTACTGCCGCATCGACGCGATGACCTTGTCGAAACCGATCGACTGCGCGTAGTACATCGGCCCGCCTTTCGCGGCCGGGAAGCCGTAGCCCGCGAGATAGACGACATCGATGTCGCTTGCGCGCAGCGCGATGCCCTCTTCGAGGATCTTTGCACCCTCGTTGACCAGCGCATAGATGCAGCGGCCGACGATCTCCTCGTCGGTGATCACGCGCGGCGTGATGCCGATTTCCTTGCGGTACGCCTCGATCATCGCGTCGATCTCCGGGTCGGGTCGCGGCGTACGGTCAGGCAACTCGTAGCGGTACCAGCCCTTGCCGGTCTTCTGGCCGAGGCGACCCGCCTCGACGACGCGGTCGGCGAGCTTCGAATAGGTGATGTGTGGCTTCTCGACGTAGCGGCGCTGCCGGATCGCGTAGCCGATGTCCATGCCGGCCATGTCGTACATGGTGAACGGTCCCATCGCCATGCCGAACTTCGTGAGCGCCGCGTCGATCTGCTGCGGACTCGCACCTTCGTCGACCAGGAACAGCGATTGCCGCACGTACTGCTCGAGCATCCGGTTGCCGATGAAGCCGTCGCACACGCCGGAGACGACCGCGACCTTCTTCAGCCGCTTCGCCAGTTGCATCACGGTCGCCAGCACGTCCTTGCCGGTTTTCTTCGCGCGGACGACTTCGAGCAGCCGCATCACGTTGGCCGGGCTGAAAAAATGCGTGCCGATCACGTCCTGCGGGCGCTTCGTCACGGCGGCGATCGCGTCGACGTCGAGCGTGGACGTATTGGTCGCGAGAATCGCGCCCGGCTTCATCACGCGGTCGAGCGTGCGAAACACGTCCTGCTTGACCCGCATGTCCTCGAAAACGGCCTCGATCACGATGTCGGACTCGGCCAGATCCTCGTACGCGAGCGTCGGCTTCAGCAGCGCCATCCGCTGCTCGACTTCGTCCATCGTCATCCGGCCCTTCTTCGCGGTCGCCTCCCAGTGACGCCGGCAGGTGGCCAGACCTTTGTCGAGTGCCTCGGACTTCATCTCGAGAACGCGCACCGGAATGCCCGCGTTGGCGAAGCTCATCGCGATGCCTCCGCCCATCGTTCCGAAGCCGATCACCGCCGCGGTCCTGATCGGCCGGGTCGACGTGTCGTCGGGAACGTCCGGGATCTTCGCCGCCGTGCGCTCGGCGAAGAAGGCATGGCGCAGCGCCTTCGATTCGGGCGACTGCACGAGCTCGACGAACAGCGCGCGCTCGAACCGGATGCCCTCCTCGAACGGCCGCACCGCGGCGGCCTCGACCGCGTCGACGCACTTCAGCGGCGCGGTCAGGCCGCGGGCGGACTTTGCCACCTGCTCGCGCGCCACCCGAAAGAAGGTCGTCGCGTCGACGCCGGGCGGCAGCGCGGTCTTCGCGTCACGCAGCTTCGGGTGGCTCGCCCGGGCCGCGATCTCGTGCGCGAAGTCGAGCACGCCCTGGAAGGTCGTGTCCGGCACGATGCGACCGATCAATCCAGCCTTCAGCGCTTCGTCGGCGCCGATCGGATCGCCGGTCGTGATCATGCGCAGCGCGAGTTCGACGCCGACGGCGCGCGGCAACCGCTGCGTTCCACCAGCGCCAGGCAGGATGCCGAGCTTCACCTCCGGCAGCGCCATCGACGCCTTCGGCGTCGCGACGCGATAGTGACAGCCGAGCGCAAGCTCCAGCCCCCCGCCCATGCACACGCCGTTGATCGCAGCGATCACGGGCTTCGCCGACGATTCGGCTGCCGCGATGGCATCCAGCAGCGTCGGCGATGCCAGCGCCGCGGGGGTGTTGAATTCGCGAATGTCGGCGCCGCCCGAGAACACCTTGTCGGTCCCGGTGATCACGATCGCCTTGACCTGGGCGTCGTCGAGCGCGCGTTCGAGCCCGTCGACCAGCGCCTTGCGCGTCGCGTGGTTCAGCCCGTTGACGGGCGGATTGTCCAGTTGCAGCACGGCTACATCGCCGCGCACTTCGTACCACGTTGTCACTTCATCCTCCTGCCCCTACCTGCGCATCCGACGCCGTCAAAGCTCTGTTCACCACCGAGACACCGGGAACACCGAGAAAAGCGCCAGGACGATCGTCGAACTGCACGACACGGCGAAGCGGTTGTCTTTCTCTGTGATCTTGGTGTCTCGGTGTTGAAAACCACGCTCACACCTCCAGCCACTCCTGTCGGATCAGCTTGTTGCGCTTCAGGTCCTCCGGCGTGCCTTCGAAGACCATGTGCCCGTGTCCCATCACGTAGACGCGCTGCGAGATCTGCAGCGCGATCGTCAGCTTCTGTTCGATCAACAGGATCGAAATACCGCGGTCCTTCAGCGCGCGGAGGAAATTGGCGACCATCTCGACGATCAACGGCGCGAGCCCCTCGGTCGGCTCGTCGATGATCACGAATTCCGGATCGCCCATCATCGTGCGCGCAAGCGTCAACATCTGCTGTTCGCCGCCGGACAATACGCCGGCCTGCGTCTGGTGCCGTTCCCGCAGGCGCGGGAACAGCGCGTACATGTCCTCGTAGGTCCAGCGCCCGGGCGACTTGCCTTTCAGCCCGAGCCGCAGGTTCTCCTCGACGGTCAGCGTGGGGAAGATGTCGCGGCTTTCGGGCACGTAGCCGACGCCGAGCTGCGCGATCTCATAGGTCTTCAGCCGCGTCAGGTCCCTTCCCTTGAAGACGATGCGGCCGGTGCAGTCGACCAGCCCCATGATCGCCTTCGCCGTCGTCGAGCGACCCACGCCGTTGCGTCCTAGCAGGCTGACGATCTCGCCCTGCCCTACCCGCAGATCGACCCCGTGCAGCACGTGGCTCTTGCCATAGTAGGCCTGCAGATTGCTGACTTCGAGCATCAGAGGGCTGCGATTCGGAAGGTCGATTCAAGCACCGAGACACCGAGAGCGCAGAGAAAAGCGCGTCGAGGCCGAAGAACGCTTCGAGCGTCTTTCTCCATTTTCTCCGCGTCTCGGTGGTTCATGTTCGTTTTCCGGCTTCAGGCGGCATCGGCGTGCTGGCCGAGGTAGGCCTCCTTGACCTTCGCGTTGGCGCGGATTTCGGCGGGCGGGCCGGAGGCGATCACCTCGCCGTAGACGACCACGGAAACGATGTCCGCCAAGCCGAAAACGACGCTCATGTCGTGCTCGACCATCACCAGCGTCTTTCCCTGCGTCACCTCACGGATCAACGCGACCGCGTTGGCGGTTTCGCTTCGGCTCATGCCGGCTGTCGGTTCGTCCAGAAGGATCACGTTGGCGCCTCCGGCGATCGTGATGCCCAGTTCGAGGGCTCGCTGCTCGGCGTAGGTCAGCAGCCCTGCGGCGGTATTGCGTCGCCGTCGCAATCCGATCCGGCGCAGGACGTCCTCCGCCCGCTCCTCTGCGTCGGCGAGCTTGTTCAGGTTGTGCCAGAAGGAATACCGGTAGCCGAGCGACCACAGCACCGCGCACCGCAGGTTCTCGAAAACCGTCAGCCGGTGGAAGATGTTGGTGATCTGGAAGCTGCGCGACAGCCCCAGCCGGTTGATCTCGTACGGCTTCTTGCGCGTGATATCCTGGCCGTTGAGCCGGATCGATCCGCTGCTGACCGGAAAGCGCCCGCTGATCAGGTTGAACAGCGTCGATTTGCCCGCACCGTTCGGCCCGATGATCGCATGCCGTTCGCCGGCGGCGATCGAAAGGCTCACGCCGCGGATGATTTCGGTTTTGCCGAAAGCCTTGCGGACATCGACCAGCTCGAGCGCGGGCGCGATCATCTCAGAAGTTGTGAATCTTTCTACTGCGCGGCCCGCTGGAGTCGTTGCGCGGTGTTGGCTGCGGCCACCCGCCTGCGGCGGGCTGAACGTGCGCTGCGCGCACGTGAGCCTGCGCCGAAAGGCTGGCGCCTTTTCGGGCCTCGCCTATCCACTTGATATGTCTCGGCCCTGCGCTCCGGTCGCCTGGCCAGCGGGCCGCTCGTGACGAAATCTTCACAGCTCTTCAGTCCTCCGGGTTGTCGCGGATCCAGTCCTCGATCTCGATCTGGACCTGATCCCATTCGCGCTTGAAGCGGCAGCGCATGTATTCGAACGCGATCGCGCCGCCGGCGACGATGGCCGTCGCGAACACCCAAGACTCGGGCCGTCCGGTGTCGTACGGGAAGCCGAAAATCGTGACGACCGGCCCAAGCGCGATGTCCAGCGTCAGGTGGTAGGTCATCTCGATCATCAGCACGACGCCGAAGGCCAGCGCAAGTGCCGCGACGATGACGCCGAAGTACGGGTCGAGCAGCCGCTTGAACTTCCTGAACTTCATCACGCGCAGGTTCATCAGGATCAGGCTCGACAAACCGCCCGGCGCGTACATCACGATCAGCACGAAGAACACGCCGAGATAAAGCTGCCAGGCCTTCGTGTACTCCGACAGCGCGATCGCGAAAAAGCTGAACACGATCGCGCCGAGGATCGGACCGAAGAAAAACGCCACGCCGCCGATGAACGTAGCCAGCAGCACCCCGCCGGAACGGATCGCGCTGACGTTCTCGGCCGTGACGATCTCGAAGTTGATCGCCGAAAGCCCGCCGGCGATGCCGGCGAAGAAGCCCGACAGGATCAGCATCAACCAGCGTACGCGCTGCGTGTTGTAGCCGATGAACTCGGCTCGCTCGGGGTTGTCGCGCACGGCGTTGGCCATCCGTCCGAGCGGCGTGTGCGTCAGCGCGAACATCGCGACCATGCAAATGAAGCACCACGCGGCGATCAGGTAGTAGACCTGCAGGTCCGGGCCGAACGTCAGCCCCGGAATGCCGAGAAAGTTGCCGCCGACCGTGCGGTTGCCGCTGATGCCGGCCTCGCCGCCGAAGAATCCGGGAAACATCAACGACGCCGCGAACACCATCTCGCCGATGCCGAGCGTGATCATCGCGAACGGCGTGCCCGCCTTCTTCGTCGTCACGTAGCCGAAGATCACGCCGAAGAACGCGCCCGCGAGCCCGCCGATCAGCGGCAGCGCCGACACCGGCCACACGAGCTCGCCCTTTGCGATCATGTTCAGCGCATGGATCGAAAAGTAGGCGCCGAGCCCCGAGTACACCGCGTGGCCGAAGCTCAGCATGCCGCTTTGACCGAGCAGCATGTTGTAGCTCAACGCGAAAACGATCATGATCGCCATCTGCGACATAAGCGTGCGCGCGAAGCCCTGCTCGAAGACGAGCGGAAGCACGACGAACAGGAACGCGGTAAAGCCCCAGATCACCCAGCGACCCAGGTTGATCGGGCGGTAGCTGACCGGACCGAGCGCCATCAGTTCTCGCGCGTTCCCATCAGACCCTTGGGCCGGACGATCAGGATCAGCACGAGCAGCAGGAAAGGCAGCACGGGCGCCACCTGCGCCACCGTCAGCTTCCAGACGCTGTAGCCGAAGGTCTGCGGCGTGACGGTGATGCCGGCGAGACTCGCGAGCCCCGACAACGACGCGTCCGATGCGACCGCGAAGGTCTGCATCACGCCAATCGCGAGCGACGCGACGAAGGCGCCGGCGAGCGATCCCATCCCGCCGACGACGATCACGACGAAAATGATCGCGCCCAGCTCGGCCGCCATCGCCGGCTGCGTGACGAAGGCATTGCCGCCGATCACGCCTGCGAGTCCCGCCAGCGCGCAGCCACCGCCGAACACCAGCATGAACACTCGCGGTACGTTGTGGCCCAGCGCTTCGACCTGGTGCGGATGCGTCAGCGCCGCCTGGATCACGAGCCCGATGCGCGTTCGAGTCAGCAGCAGGTAGATCGCCGCCAGCATCAGCACCGCGACCAGCATCATGAATGCGCGGTATTCCGGGAACGTGATGCCGAAGCCGGCGAGCCAGTCGATCGGCCCGTCGAGCGCGGCCGGCACCGCGTACGGCACGGCCGCCCGCCCCCAGATCACCTGCACCAGCTCGACGATGATGTACGACAGTCCGAACGTGAACAGCAGCTCGGGCACGTGCCCCCACTTGTGCACGCGGCGCAGCCCCCAGCGTTCGACCGCGGCGCCGAGCAGCCCGACCGCGAGCGGCGCGATGACAAGCGCTGGCCAGTAGCCGATCCATTTGCTGATCTGATAGGCCAAGTAGGCGCCGATCATGTAAAAACTGGCGTGCGCGAAGTTCAGCACGCCCATCATCGAGAAGATCAGCGTCAGACCCGACGACAGCATGAACAGCAGCAGCCCGTAGCTGATGCCGTTCAGCGATTGGATCAGGAAGAAATCCAGGCTCACGGAGCGAAGCTGCGCAGCGTGCGAAAAAACGGCCCCGTCACGCGGGGCCATCGAGTTCGGTGATCTCCGGACCGCGTGCTACTGCGGGCGCGGCGGGCGCTGCATGTTGCAGCTGGTCGGCTGCGAAGCGACGTAGGTCGGGAAGGCGCGCTCGGTCTTGAATCCGTAACCGGTCTTCTCGGTGTCGTACTTGACCTGACCGCCGGCCTTGACCCAGGTCGAAATGAACAGCGGCTGCTGCAGCTGATGGTCGGATGCGCGCATCTCGATCTCGCCCATGACGCTGGGCATCCTCATGCCCTCCATCGTGTACGCAACCCGCAGCGGGTCGGTCGATTTCGCGCGCTTGATCGCCTCCGCGAGCATCGTCATCGACGTGTACGCGGCCAGCGTGTACCACTCCTCTCCGAACTTCTTCTTGAAGCCGAGATAGATGTCCTCGCCCGGGTACTTCTCGATGTTCGGGTGCCAGTACGAAACCTGGCGTACGCGGTCGGCGCCGGCCGCGCCCATCGCCGTCGGTGTTCCGGTGACGCCGGCGTAGTACGTGTAGAAGTTCGCGGTCAGACCGGCGTCGCGCGCCGCGCGCACGAGCAGCGTCAGGTCGGTGCCCCAGTTGCCGGTGATGACCGCGTCGGCGCCGGAGGCGCGGATCTTCGCGATGTACGGCGAAAAGTCGCGCACCTGACCGAGCGGATGCAGGTCCTCGCCTACGATCTTGATGTCGGGCCGCTTGCGCGCCAGCAGCTCCTTGGCCACGCGCGCGACCTGATGTCCGTGCGAGTAGTTCTGATTGATCAGGTACACGCTCTTGATCTCGGGGCGGCCCTTCATGTACTCGGTCAACGCCTCCATCTTCATGTCGGTGTTGGCGTCGAAGCGGAAGTGCCAGAAGTTGCACTTGCTGTTGGTCAGATCCGGGTCGACCGCGGCGTAGTTGAGGTACACGATCGCTTGACCGGGATTGCGCTCGTTGTGCTTGGCGATCGCGTCCGACAGCGGAATCGCCACGTGCGACCCGTTGCCCTGCGTCACGTAGTGGATGCCCTGATCGATGATCGATCGCAGCAGCGTCAGCGACTCCTGCGGCGAACCCTTGTTGTCGAAAGGCACGATCTCGAACTTGACGCCGGGTCCGGCAAGCTGCTTCTCGTTGACGAGTTCGGCCACGTACTGGAAGTGCTTGAGGATCGCCTGTCCCACCGCAGCGAACGGCCCCGACAGCGGGTCCACGAACGCGATCTTGACCGTTTGCGGGCTCGCGCCGCCCTTGCCCTGCGCCAGCACGCCACTGGCCGCCAGCAGCGAGAACACACCCGCCAGCAGCCACTTCATCACCATGCGAATCATTCGGAGCCTCCTTGGTGGTGTTTTTTCTGCGTAGCCAGAATACCGGCAGCCGGGATGGGAGGGCAAGATTCCTAGCCCGGATATTTCACGAGGTCGCCCCCGTTTGCGTACGTTCTGCCTCGGTGACTCCGCGCTGTCGGCCCGCGGGGTGCAGATCCAATTTGTATCGCCGGGGCTACGCGGGTTTGCGCGGCGCCTGCGGGCGCGCACCTGCGCTCAAGTGCTCGCGAAGGCCACTTGGCCTTCGACTGCGTTCCACGGCCGCGCAAGTATGCGCGGCCGGCTCCGGCGGCGCGAAGCAGTGCTTCGCGAAACCCCGCCTCCGCCCCTCTCGGCCAATCCGCATCCCGCATCCGCTCGCGCAATGGCCGCTGCGCTCGAAACATCGCCGCGCTCCGGCGCGGCTCGTTTGGCCGCTGCGCTGCGCTTGCTCGAAACTCGCAGCGGCTGCGCCGCCGCTCGTTTGGCCGCTGCGCTGCGCTCGCTCGAAACTCGCAGCGGCTGCGCCGCCGCTCGTTTTCCCGCGTCCCCCGTGAAATATCCGGGCTAGGCCGTCGGCAGCTTGTAGTCCTTGAATTGCTCGCGCAGCTTGGCCTTGAGCATCTTTCCGGTCGCCCCGAGCGGGATCGACTCGACGAAGGCCACGTCGTCCGGGATCTGCCACTTGGCGACCTTGCCTTCGAAATGCGCCAGCAACTGCTCGCGGGTGAGCTCGGCGTTCGGCTTGCGAACGACGACCAGCAGCGGCCGCTCGTCCCACTTCGGGTGCTTCGCCGCGATGCACGCGGCCATCGCCACCGCCGGATGCGACATCGCGATGTTCTCGATCTCGATCGAACTGATCCATTCACCGCCCGACTTGATCACGTCCTTGCTGCGGTCGGTGATCTGCATGAACCCGTCCGCATCGATCGTCGACACGTCGCCGGTCGGGAACCAGGTGCGGCCCTCCTCGTCCTTGACCAGCGGGTCGCCGCCTTCGCCTTTGTAATACTGCCTGAGCACCCAGGGACCGCGTACCAGCAGATCGCCGAACGCTTTGCCGTCCCATGGCAGGTCGCCACCATCGTCGCCGACGATGCGCATGTCCACGCCGAAGATCACGCGGCCCTGCTTGTACTGGATCGCGTGGCGCTGCTCGGGCGGCATGCGCATGTGCTTTTCCTTCAGCGTGCAGACGGTGCCGAGCGGGCTCATTTCGGTCATGCCCCAGGCGTGCAGCACCTGTACGCCGTACTTCTCCTCGAAGGTCCGCAGCATGGCCGGCGGGCAGGCCGAGCCGCCGATCACCGTTCGCTTCATCGTCGAGAACCTCAGGTTGTTGGCCTCGACGTGCGCGAGCAACCCCTGCCATACGGTCGGCACGCCCGCCGAACAGGTAACGCGCTCGGCCTCGAACAACTCGTACAACGACTTGCCGTCCAGATTCGGCCCCGGCAGTACGATCTTGGCGCCGACCATTGGTGCGACGTAGGGCAGTCCCCAGGCGTTGACGTGGAACATCGGCACGACCGGCAGGATCACGTCGCGCGCCGAGAGGTTCAGCGCGTCAGGCAGCGCCGCCGCGTACGTGTGCAGGATCGTCGAGCGATGGCTGTAGACGACGCCCTTCGGATTGCCGGTCGTGCCCGAGGTGTAGCACATCGACGAGGCCAGGTTCTCGTCGAACTCCGGCCAGTCGTAGCGGTCGGAGTGGCTGTCAATGAGATCCTCGTAGCAGATCAGGTTCGGCACCTTCGACTGCGCGGGCATCTTCGCGCGGTCGATCATCGCGACGTAGCCCTTGATCGTCCGGCAGTGACCGGCGATGGCTTCGACGATCGGCAGAAAGGTCAGGTCGAAGAACAGATAGCTGTCCTCGGCATGGTTGGCGATCCACGCGATCTGCTCCGGATGCAGGCGCGGGTTGATCGTGTGCAGCACGCTGCCCGAACCGGAGACGGCAAAATACAGTTCCATGTGCCGGTAGCCGTTCCAGGCGAGCGTGGCAACGCGGTCGCTGAGCTTGACATCCAGTCCCTTCAGTGCGTTGGCCATCTGGCGCGCGCGCCGGTGCAGGTCGCGGTACGTGTAGCGGTGGATGTCACCTTCGACGCGGCGCGACACGATTTCGGTGTCGCCGTGATGCCGGTCCGCGTGCCGGATCAGCGAAGAAATCGCAAGCGGCATCTGCATCATCAGACCCTGCAGCATTGCATGTCTCCTCGTCGTTTTGTCGGTTCGGCGTGGCAAGTGTACAAGCGCGAACGGCTAGAATCGCCGGCGTCCGACCCGACGTCGTGAAGCGACCGGCGCCATGCAGCGATCGCTGCGTCGCCGCATAGCTCCGGCTGCGCCACGAACGGCCGACGCCCGACCGACCCCATGCCGGAGCGCGCTTGAAGAAACTGCTGTTCGATCTGTTGCCGGTCATCCTGTTCTTCGGCGCCTACAAGCTGGCACAGGCCTTTCCCGACGTCGCGGCGGATCTGGCGGCGCGCTGGCTCGGCACGCTGGTCGCCGACGGCACCGTGCCGGCGGCCCAGGCACCGATCCTGCTCGCAACCGCGCTGGCGATTGCCGCGTCGATCGCGCAGGTCGGCTGGCTGCTCGCGCGCCGGCGGCGCGTCGATCCGATGCTTTGGATCTCCGTGGCGGTAATCGTCGTCTTTGGTGGCGCAACGATCTGGCTTCACGACGAGACCTTCATCAAATGGAAGCCGTCGATCCTGTACTGGCTGTTCGGCGCGATTCTCGTCGCCGGCCGCGCGCTGGCGGGTCGCAACTTCGTCCGCAGCCTGCTCGGCAAGCAGCTCGAACTGCCCGACCCGGTGTGGGAGCGGCTGCTGTGGCTGTGGGCGGTTTTCTTCGGCGCGATGGGCGCGCTGAATTTGTACGTCGCTTTCAACTTCCCGACGGACACCTGGGTCAGCTTCAAGCTGTTCGGCCTGATGGGGATCACGCTGGCCTTCACGCTCGCGATCGGGCTCTGGCTCGCGCGCCACATGAAGGAGGCGCCGGATGCCTGAAGACACCGTCGCGAAGATCCGCGAGCGGCTCGAACGCGCCTTGGCCCCGGTTGCGCTGCACATCGAAGACGAAAGCGCGCTGCACGCCGGCCACGAGGGCGCCAGGGGCGGCGGCGGGCACTATCGCGTTCGCCTGGTCAGCCCGAAGTTCGAGGGGCTGGCGCGCGTGACGAGGCATCGCCTCGTGTATGATGCCTTGCAAGACCTGATGAAGCGCGAAGTTCACGCGCTTTCGCTCGTACTGCTCGCGCCTCGCGAGGATGGCGCGAGCCGGTCCCGAACCCCCGAAGGAAAGTCGAAGTCATGATCCGTATCGTTGCATTCGTGCTGGCCGCGCT
Organism: uncultured Burkholderiaceae bacterium; assembly: GCA_964539745.1. Taxonomy (GTDB): domain Bacteria; phylum Pseudomonadota; class Gammaproteobacteria; order Burkholderiales; family Burkholderiaceae_F; genus DSNY01. The sequence continues at coordinate 41,076 of CAZIJU010000009.1, forward strand.
GGCCAGCGGCGCCGTCTTTGCGCAGAACATCGCCGTCGTCAACAACCGGCCGATCCCCAAGGCGCGCGAAGACGCCTGGGTCAAGCAGCTCCAGCAGCAGGGCCAGCAGGACACGCCCGAACTGCGCAAGATGATCAAGGAAGAGCTGATCCGCCGCGAAGTCTTCCTGCAGGAAGCGCAAAAGCGCGGCCTCGCCGAAAAACCCGAAGTCAAGTTCCAGCTCGACGTGCAGCGGCAGAACACGTTGATCCAGGCGCTGATGCGCGACGAACTGCAGAAGAACCCGATCACGGACGCGCAGATCCAGGCCGAGTATGAGAAGCAGAAGCAGGCGGCGGGCAGCAAGGAGTACCGCGCCCGCCACATCCTCGTCGAGAAGGAAGACGAAGCCAAGTCGATCATTGCGGAGTTGAAAAAGGGCGCGAAGTTCGAGGAACTCGCCAAGAAGTCGAAAGACCAGGGCTCGGCGAACAATGGCGGCGACCTCGACTGGGCCGGCCCCGACGCGTATGTCAAGCCGTTCTCGGAGGCGATGGTCAAGCTCGAGAAAGGCAAGTTCACCGAGACGCCCGTGCAAACGCAGTTCGGCTGGCACGTGATCCGGCTCGACGACGTGCGCGACACGCAGTTCCCGCCGCTCGCGCAGGTGCAGGGGCAGATCCGCGAGGCGCTTCAGCAGCAGCGCGTACAAGCCTTCGTCGAGGGGCTGCGCAAGAGCGCGAAAGTGCAGTGAGCGGCTGTGAAGACGCCGCCGAGCGGTCGAAGGATTCGGGGCTTCTAAGCTGCCATCGGATCGTCGCTGCGAGGCGTCGGCGGACGCAAAAGCGAAGGGGGCGCTGCGACGCCCCTTCGCTTTCTGCAAGCCGCTCAGAAGCGGAACTGCAACCCGACACTGATCATCTCGCCGGGGTCGCCGATATCCTCGACTTCCGCGCGCAGCGACAGTTGAGGTGTGAGCCGGTAGGTGAGTCCGGCGCCGACGCCGAGATCGACGTCGGTGTCCGACGATGCGATGCCCGGGGCGGTGTACCTGATCTTCGTGTAGTGCGCGCCGAGCTTGCCGAATAGCGTGAAATCCGGGCTGACCGGCAGCAGTCCGACGAGCGATCCGCCGAGCGCCCATGCCGACGCGTCAACGACCGTTCCGAAACGGCGCTCGTTGCGGTCGCCGAAGTTCGTGTACTGCGCCTCCCAAGCGAAGTTGCGATGGAACTGCTGTCCGGCGAACAGCTTGAAGCCGGTGTCGTAGTCGCTGTCGCCGATGCTGGCGCCGAGGAACGTGCCCCAGGCGTCGCCCTGCACAGCGCGTCCAGCCTGTGCGTAGACCGGTTGCGCAACGACGACGGCTGCCGCGGCCAAACCTGCGAGCCAATGCGTGCGTCTGATCATCTCTGTGGACCTTTCTTTCTTGAATGGACATCTGCAGGGCGCGCAATGCGCTCCTGCATGGGAATTCATCCCCACGCGAGTTTGCCGGACTTCGCGCCGCGGCGAGATCCCGCGCGCGTGGGGCGTTCAGCCTAGCCAGCGCCGAGCGTTGCGGAACATCCGCATCCACGGTGAGTCCTCGCCGAGGCCCGGCGGCTGCCACGACATCTGGACCGTCCGGCGCACGCGCTCCGGATGCGGCATCAGGATCGTGAAGCGGCCGTCCGGCGTCGTGAATCCCGTCACACCGCCCGGCGAACCGTTCGGGTTGTGCGGGTAGCGCTCGGTCGGTCGCCCCTGCGAATCGACGTAACGCACCGCGACCAGGGCTTTCGCGCGATCCTCGTCGCTGCGGAAGACCGCACGTCCTTCGCCGTGCGCGTTGGCGATCGGCATCCGACTGCCGGCCATGCCGGCGAAGAAGATCGAAGGCGAATCGACCACCTCGACCATTACGAGCCGCGCCTCGAACTGCTCCGACGCATTGCGCTCGAAACGCGGCCAGTGTCGCGCGCCGGGGATCATCACCGACAGTTGGCTCATCATCTGGCAGCCGTTGCACACGCCCAGCGCGAAGGTGTCGGCACGTCCGAAGAACGCCGCGAACTGCTCAGCGAGCTTCGGGTTGTGCAGGATCGTTTTCGCCCAACCGCCGCCGCCGCCGAGCACGTCGCCATAGGAAAAACCGCCGCACGCGGCGAAGCCCTTGAAGTCCGCAAGCGAGGCGCGGCCGGCGAGCAGATCGGTCATGTGCACGTCGACTGCGGCGAAACCCGCGCGGTCCAGCGCGCTCGCCATCTCGTACTGGCTGTTGACGCCCTGTTCGCGCAGGATCGCGATGCGCGGCCGCGCGCCGGTCGCGATGAGCGGCGCGGCGATGTCCTCGGCCGGGTCGAACATGAGCTGCATCGACAGCCCCCGATCGTCCGCATCGTCGATGCGCGCGTATTCGGCGTCAGCGCAGTCCGGATGGTCGCGCAGCCGAGCGATCTGCCACGACACCTCGCTCCAGGCTTTCTGCAGCTCGACGCGCGGCTTCGAAAACACCGCTTTCGCGTCGCGCCAGATCTCGATCGCGTCGCGGTCGTTGGGTTTGCCGACGACGTGCGAGATCGCACCGAGCCCTTCGGCCCGCAACGCGCTCATCACGTCGTTCATCTGCGCCGCTCGAACCTGCAACACGAGGCCCAGCTCCTCGTTGAACAGTGCGCGTAAAGTGAACTCGTCGCGCCGCACCGCGACCTGCTCAGGGCGCACCTTGAAATCGCCCCAGTCGGCGGCGACTGGGTCGATCGCGAGGATGTCGATGTTCAGCGTCACGCCGCAGTGCCCGGCGAAGGCCATCTCGCACACCGTCGCGAACAGTCCGCCATCGGAGCGGTCGTGGTACGCGAGCAGCTTGCCTTCGTTCGCCAGCTTGCGCACGGCGCGCAGCGCAGCGGCGAGCCGGTCCGGATCGTCCAGATCCGGCGCGTCGCTGCCGATCTGCCCGGTGACTTGCGCGAAGATCGACGCGCCGAGTCGCTGCTTCCCGGCCGAAAGATCGATCAGTACCAGCAGCGTGTCGCCTGCATCGGTGCGCAGCTGCGGCGTCAGCGAGCGCCGCACGTCGTCGACCGGCGCGCACGCCGACACGATCAGCGAGACGGGGGATATCACGCGCTTGCTCGCGCCGCGCTCCTGCCACGCCGTCTTCATCGACAACGAGTCCTTGCCGACCGGGACGCTGATGCCGAGCCGCCGGCAGAGCTGGCTCGCGGCGGAAACCGCGTCGAACAACGCCGCGTCCTCGCCCGGTTCGCCGCACGCGGCCATCCAGTTGGCCGACAGCTTCACGCGCGCCAGCTCGATGTCCGCCGCGGAGAGGTTGGTCAGCGCCTCGCCGATCGCCATGCGCGACGCCGCGGCCGCGTCGATCACCGCCACCGGCGTGCGTTCGCCCATCGCCATCGCTTCGCCGGCGTAGCCGTCGAAGTCGAGCAGCGTGACCGCGCAGTCCGCCACCGGCACCTGCCAGGGGCCAACCATCGGATCGCGGCAGTTCAGACCGCCGACCGACCGATCGCCGATCGTGATCAGGAAGCTCTTGCTTGCGACCGTGGGATGGCGCAGCACGTCGAACGCGACTTGCACGAGATCGAACCCGCTCGTGTCGATCTTCGGTAGATTGCGCGCGACGTGCGCGACCGCACGGTGCATCTTCGGCGGCTTGCCCAGCAGCACGCCCATCGGCATATCGACCGCGGGCGGCTCGCCTTCACGCGCAACGACGAGCCGGCCGTCGTCGACGATCGTGCCGATCACCGCATACGGGCAACGCTCGCGTCTGCACAGCGCGTCGAACGCCGGCAGCCGATCCGGCGCGATCGCGAGCGCGTAACGCTCCTGCGACTCGTTGCACCAGATCTCGAGCGGGCTCATTCCGCTCTCCTCGACCGGCACCTTCGCCAGATCGAAGCGCGCGCCCTTGCCCGCGCTGTCGGCCAGTTCCGGCATCGCGTTCGACAGCCCGCCTGCGCCGACGTCGTGCAGGCTGAGGATCGGATTGTCCGCGCCGAGCGACCAGCAGCGATCGATGACTTCCTGCGCGCGTCGTTGCATCTCCGCGTTGCCGCGCTGGACCGAATCGAAATCGAGCTGCTCGGTGTTGGCGCCGGCGCCGAGGCTGGAGGCCGCACCCCCGCCGAGTCCGATGCGCATCCCGGGGCCGCCGAGTTGCACCAGCAGCGTACCTTCGGGCAGATCGCACTTGCGCGTCTGATCGTCGCGGATGCTGCCGATGCCGCCAGCGATCATGATCGGTTTGTGGTAGCCGTAACGCACGCCGCCGACGTTTTGCTCGTACGCGCGGAAGTAGCCGAGCAGGTTCGGCCGGCCGAACTCGTTGTTGAACGACGCAGCGCCGATCGGCCCATCGATCATGATCGCCAGCGCGTCGGCGATGCGCGACGGGAAACCGTAGTCGCGGTCCGTGCGCTCGCCGCGCGTGACGTCGCCGTCGTTTTCCCACGGTCGCCGGGCGCCGGGCAGCCGCAGATGCGAAACGCTGAAGCCGGTCAGCCCCGCTTTAGGCTTCGCGCCGCGACCTGTCGCGCCTTCGTCGCGGATCTCGCCGCCGGCGCCGGTGGCGGCGCCGGGAAACGGCGAAATCGCGGTCGGATGGTTGTGCGTCTCGACCTTGAAGACCGTATGCGTCAGTTCCTCTTGCGCGACGTATTCGATGCCGCCGGCATCCTGCGGCCGATCGCTGCGCGGGTAGAAGCGGCGCGCGACGCGACCTTCGATCACCGCCGCGTTGTCCTTGTACGCGACGATCGTCCCCTGCGGCGCGGCGGCATGCGTCGCGCGGATCATGCCGAACAGCGACTCCTCGCGCGGCTGCCCGTCGATCGTCCAGCGCGCGTTGAAGATCTTGTGGCGGCAGTGCTCGGAGTTCGCCTGCGCGAACATCATCAGCTCGACATCGGTCGGGTCCCGCGCCATCTCGCGGTACGCGTCGACGAGGTAGTCGATCTCGTCATCCGACAGCGCGAGCCCCATGTCGGCATTGGCGCGTACGAGCGCGGCGCGCCCTTCGGCTTGCAACGGCACCGACTGCATCGGCCTGCCTGGCAGCTCGTAAAACAGCGTCCGAGGGTCCACATCCGGGTCGAGCACGCTCTCGGTCATCCGGTCGTGCGACAGCGCGGCGATGCGCTGCGCGGACTCGGCCGCGAGCGCGCGGCGCCCTCCGAAGGGGCCGGGCTTCAGTTCGAGGTCGTAGCGCGTGCCCCGTTCGATACGCGCGATTTGCGTCAGTCCGCAGTTGTGCGCGATGTCGGTCGCTTTGCTCGCCCACGGCGAGATCGTGCCGAGCCGTGGCACGACGAGCCAGGACGCGGCTGCGCGCGCGCTCTCGGGCGCCGCTTCGCCGTAGTCGAGCAGTCCGTCGAGGCGGGTGCGCGCGTCGGCGTCGATTGCGCCGATCGCGTGGACGAAATGAATGTGGCGCGCGCGAATCGCCGTGGCGTCCGGTTCGATCGCGCGGATGCGTTCGAGCAGGCGCGCAGCACGAAAGTTCGATAGCGCGTTCGGACCGTCGAGCGCGAGGAAGGTGTCGGGGAGGCTCATGCGGAGGCGGGCTGCGCTCCGCGATGCCGCCGAGGTTCGTTCGGGAGCGCGTGCGGATTATAGGCGGCGCCCTGAGCTTGCCGAAGGGCGGCGCGCTGAGCCCGCCCAACGGCGGATCCTTTGTCGGTCGACGGCCGACGCGTCAGAGATCGGAGTCGAGCGTGTTCGCCGCCGACATCGCGCGCAGCAGTGCCTCGTTGCACGCGGCCACCGGAATTGCCAGCGCATCGATGTGTTTGCCGATCGCGATCGGGTCCGAGCGCTCGATCGATTCGATCAGCGCGAGATAGGTCGCATACGGCCCGCGCCGGTGGACGATCGCGTCGACGACGTTTTCCGACAACGCGATCAGCTCGAAAAGCTGTTCGAACGGCGCGCCGGTGATGCGGTCCAGCAGCGAGAACGCGCCGGTGATGAACAGTTCGTCGCGCAGCTCGGCTTCGCTGTCGCCCGCGCCGATGTACTCGAGGAACAGCCCGCGCCGGATCGACGCGTGCATCAGCGGGAACGTGTTCGCGTCCTTGCTGGCGGTTGCGAGCAGCAGCGACAGCCAGCGCATCATCTTCTTGTAGCCGAGCATCATCACCGCGTGCTGGAAACTGGTGATCTGCACCGGCAGCCCGAACGCCGCCGAGTTGACCAGCCGCAGCAGCTTGAACGCGAGGGCGGGATCGCGCTTCAGCGTCGCGTCGATCTTCGAAAGCTCGGCGTCGTCGCGCACGAGCCGCAGCAGCTCGAGAACGACCGCTTGTCCGGGCTGCAGCGGGCGCACCTGACGGTGCTGCGCGTCGTCGAGCGGCCAGCCGACGCTGGCGGTCGCGCCGCGTTCGAACGCCGCGTCGACGTCGGCCACCGTCTGCACGCCGGTCACGATGAATGGGATCCTGCGCGAGACGCCGGCCGGCGCGGCAATCGGCGCGCCGACGGCGCTCCTGCGGCGATCCTCGTTCTGGTGGATCAACGCGTACTCGAAGCAGGCGAGCAGCGCGGGCGGCAGCGGCACTTCCGGCCGCCCGCGCAGCGCGAGCCGCTTGCCGTCGCGGAACAGGCGCTGCGCGACACCCTGCACTTCCGGATCACGCAAGGCAACCGCGGGCACCTCGAGAATCGCGTTCTTCGGCGCCTGCCACTCGAAGGCCGATTCGTCCAGGCCGGCATCCAGCGGCGCGAGCAGCACCGGACCGGACGCCTCCGGCCAGACGGGGCTGAGCGAATCCAGCACGCGCCCGACGTGCAGCCGCTCCTGCGGGCGCGTCGACAGGATCGTCAGTCGCGTGCCGATCGCTTTGCGCTTCCTGTCGATCAGCGGCGCGTAGCAGATCGACAGCGTGCCGAGCACGCTGCCGTGGCCGACATGGAGTTTTTCGGGCGCGTTCATCGAAGGTTCCTGCGAGCGTCGCCCATCATTATTCGGACCGGACCGGACGACGAAGCGGCGAAATGCCGTCGGCGATTCGCCGATATCGCGGCTTAAGTCGCACGGCCATAGCCTCCGCCGCCGGGCGTGTCGATGACGAACACGTCGCCCGGCGCCATTTCGACGCTGCCGATATGCGGCAGCTCCTCGATGCGACCGTCGGCGCGGAACACGCGATTGCGGCCCGGCTCGCCGGGTTCGCCGCCGGCCAGTCCGAAAGGCGCGATCGCCCGGTTGTTCGACAGGATCGAAGCCGTCATCGCCTCGAGGAAGCGCACGCGCCGCGTGCCGCCGCTGCCCCCGTGCCAGCGTCCTTTGCCCCCCGACCCGTGGCGGATCGCGTAGCTTTCGAGCCGCACCGGAAAGCGGAACTCGAGCACCTCGGGATCGGTCAGCCGCGAATTCGTCATGTGCGTCTGTACGACGTCGGTGCCGTCGAATCCCTCCTTCGAGTCGGCGCCGGCCGCCAGGTCGAGAATTCCGGCGCCGGAGCCGCCGGCGATCGTCTCGTAATACTGATAGCGCGCATTGCCGAACGTGAAGTTGTTCATCGTGCCCTGCGCCGAGGCGAGCACGCCGAGCGCGCCGTACAGCGCATTGGTGATGCAACTGGAGGTCTCGACGTTGCCCGCGACCACCGCCGCCGGATAGCGCGGCGCCAGCATCGAGCCCTCGGGAATCACGATGCGCAGCGGCTTCAGGCACCCCGAGTTCAGCGGGATTTCGTCGTCGACCAGCGTACGGAACACGTACAGCACGGCGGCGACGCTGATCGAAGACGGCGCGTTGAAGTTGTTCGGCAACTGCGGCGAGGTGCCGGTGAAATCGATCGTCGCGCTGCGCGACGGCCGGTCCACCGTGATCCGGACCCGGATGATTGCGCCGTTGTCGAGCCGGTACTCGAAGTTGCCGTCGCGCAGCACCGTGATCACACGGCGAACCGCCTCCTCGGCGTTGTCCTGCACGTGGCGCATGTAGGCCCGCACCACGTCGAGCCCGAACTGATCGACCATGCGCAGCAGTTCCTCGCGCCCCTTTTCGTTCGCGGCAATCTGCGCCTTCAGGTCGGCAAGATTTTGCTGCGGATTGCGCGCGGGGTACGGGCCGGCGGTGAGAAGCCGCAGGCATTCGTCTTCGCGCAAGCGGCCAGCGCGGCCGGCGCCCTGCCCTTCGACGAGCTTGAAGTTCGTGAACAGCACGCCCTCTTCGTCGAGTGTGGTCGAAAACGGCGGCATCGAGCCGGGCGTGATGCCGCCGATGTCGGCGTGGTGTCCGCGCGATCCGACGTAGAACAGGATCTCGCGGCCGGCACGGTCGAACACGGGCGTGATCACCGTCACGTCGGGCAGGTGTGTGCCGCCGTTGTATGGATCGTTGACGACGTAGGCGTCGCCGGGCGCCATCCGACCGGCGTTTTCCCGCATCACCGTCTTGATCGATTCGCTCATCGAGCCGAGGTGCACCGGCATGTGCGGCGCATTGGCGATGAGATTCCCGTCGCCATCGAACAGCGCGCACGAGAAGTCGAGCCGCTCCTTGATGTTGACCGAGTAAGCGGTGTTCTGCAGGCGCAGGCCCATCTGCTCGGCGATCGACATGAACAGGTTGTTGAAGATCTCGAGCATCACCGGATCGACCTGCGTGCCGATCGCCCGCCGCTGCGCGCGTGCGACGACGCGCCTGAGTACGAGGTGGTCGCGCTCGGTGATCTCGGCGCGCCAACCGGGTTCGACGACGATCGTCGCATTGGCCTCGGCGATGATCGCGGGGCCGTCGATCGCGTCTGCCGGCCGCGTGTCGGCACGCACGTAAAGCGGCGTGTCGTGCCAGCGCCCGTCGAAGTACGCCCGCACGCGTGTGGCGGGTCGCAGTGCGCCGGCGCGCGGTGTGACCGTGGCCTGCGACGCGATGGCGGCATCGCCCGCGCCGATCGCCTCGACCGAAACGGCTTCGGCGATCAGCGCGCGATCGGGCATCAGGAACGAATAGCGCTGCACGTAGGCGGCATCGAACTGGGCGCGCAGTGCGTCGAGGTCGCCGTCGAGGACGATCAGCGCCGAGTCCGTGCCTTCGTAGCGCAGATGCACGCGGCGGACTACGCGCACGCGCTCGCGCGGCACGCCCTGCTCGAGCAGATCGCGCGTCGCCTCCGCGGCGAGCGCGTCGAGCCGCTGCGCGAGTTGCGGCATCGCCGCCGGCGTCAGCCGCAATTCCACCGCGACTTCGCGCATCGCGCTCTGGTCGGCGAGCCCCATGCCGTACGCGGACAGCACGCCCGCCAGCGGGTGCGCGAAGATCGAGGTCATCGCCAGCGCGTCGGCCACGCTGCACGCGTGCTGGCCGCCGGCACCGCCGAACACGGTCAGCGTGTATTTGGTCACGTCGTGGCCGCGCGCGACCGAGATGCGCTTGATCGCCTCGGCCATGTTGCCGACGGCGATGTCGAGGAAACCGGCGGCAACCTGCTCCGGCGACTTCTTCTGCCCGGTCGCGCGCTCGATCTCTGCGGCGAGCGCGGCAAACTTGGCGCGTACGACGTCGGCGTCGAGCGGCTGATCGGCGTTCGGTCCGAAGACTCGCGGAAAGTAATCGGGTTGGATTCGGCCGAGCATGACGTTCGCGTCGGTGACCGTCAGCGGCCCGCCGCGCCGGTAGCACGCCGGGCCTGGATTGGCGCCTGCCGAGTCGGGGCCGACGCGTAGCCGCGCGCCGTCGAAGTGCAGGATCGAGCCGCCTCCGGCAGCGACCGTATGGATGCTCATCATCGGCGCGCGCATCCGCACGCCGCCGACCAGCGTTTCGAACGCGCGCTCGTATTCGCCGGCGTAGTGCGACACGTCGGTCGACGTGCCGCCCATGTCGAAGCCGATCACGCGGTCGAAGCCGGCCGCGAGGCTTGCGCGCACCATGCCGACGATTCCGCCTGCAGGGCCGGACAGGATCGCGTCCTTGCCCTGGAAGCGATACGCGTCGGTAAGCCCCCCGTTGCTCTGCATGAACAGCAGCCGAACGCCCGGCAGCTCGGCAGCGACCTGCTCGACGTAGCGCCGCAGGATCGGCGACAAATACGCGTCGACCACCGTCGTGTCGCCGCGCGCCACGAGCTTCATCAGCGGGCTGACCCGGTGCGAGACCGATACCTGCGGAAAGCCGACCTCGCGCGCAATCGCGGCGATCCGCACCTCGTGTTGGGTGTAGCGATAGCCGTGCATCAGCACGATCGCGCAGGCGCGCAGACCGTCCGCGTACGCCGCCTGCAGATCCGCGCGAATGCGCGCTTCGTCGAGCGGCCGCTCGACCTCGCCGTGCGCGCCGATGCGCTCGTCGGCTTCGATCACGCGCGTGTACAGCAGCTCGGGCAGCACGATGCGCCGGTCGAACAGCCGCGGACGGTTCTGGTACGCGATCCTCAGCGCGTCGCGAAATCCGCGCGTGATCACCAGCACGGTCGGCTCGCCCTTGCGCTCCAGCAGCGCGTTGGTTGCGACCGTCGTCCCCATCTTGACGGCCTCGATCGATTCGACCGGGATCGGCGCGCCCGGCGCCACGCCCAGCAGCCGGCGGATGCCTGCGATCGCTGCGTCGCGATACTGCTCGGGGTTGTCCGACAACAGCTTGTGCGTGACGAGGCGGCCGTCGGGCCGCCTTGCGACGATGTCGGTGAAGGTGCCGCCGCGGTCGATCCAGAACTGCCAGCGGCCGGGCGTCGGCTTCGTCTGTGCCATGGCAACGAAGGGGGCAAACCGGTGCGGGAGTGAATCGCGAGTATGCCCGTTTTGCGCGAACGCGACGCCGCCCCGCACCGCGCCTCACTTGTCCGGTCGCACCGCGGTACAGTTCGTACGTTTGCCAACGCCCAAGCAAGGAGACTCCATGCGTATCGTTCGCTTGCTCGCCGCGGTCGCACTGACCGGCGCCGCACTCGCCGTGTCCGCCCAGACGAAGTGGGATCTGCCCGCGGGTTATCCCGCCGGCAACCCGCACACCCAGAACCTGAACCAGTTCGCCGTCGACGTCGCCAAGGCTACCGGCGGCAAGCTGGCGATCACCGTGCATCCGAACGGCGCGCTGTTCAAGGCGCCTGAGATCAAGCGCGCGGTGCAGACGGGCCAGGCGCAGATCGGCGAAGTGCTGATGAGCCTGCTGGTCAACGAGAACCCGGTTTTCGGTGTGGACTCGATTCCGTTTGTCGCCACCAGCTTCGACGAGGCGTACAAGTTGTGGCAGGCGCAGAGGCCGGTGGCCGAGCGCATCCTCGCCGCGCAGGGGATCAAGCTGCTGTACGCCGTCGCGTGGCCGCCGCAGGGCATCTATACGAAGAAGATGCTCAACTCCACCGCCGACATGAAGGGACTGAAGTGGCGCGCCTACAACCCGGCCACCACGCGCATTGCGCAACTGGTCGGCGCGCAGCCGCTGACGATCCAGGCTGCCGAGCTGTCGCAGGCGCTGGCCACCGGCGTGGTCGACTCGTTCATGTCGTCGGGCGCGACCGGCGTGGATTCGAAGGTGTGGGAAAGCCTGACGCACTTCGCCACGGTCGACGCCTGGCTGCCGAAGAACATGGTGATCGTCAACCAGAAGGAGTTCGACAAGCTTGACAAGGCCACGCAGGAGGCCGTGCTGAAGGCGGCGCGCGACGCCGAGGAGCGCGGCTGGAAGCGCATGCGCGAGTACACGAACGAAACGCTCGCCACCCTGCGCGCGAACAAAATGACCGTCTACGCACCGAACCCGCAGTTCAAGGCCGAACTGGCCAAGATCGGCGAGACGATGCTCGAGGAGTGGTTGAAGACCGCCGGCGCCGACGGCCAGGCGATCATCTCGGCGTTCCGCAAGTAGACGTCACCGCGGCCCGCCGGCGCGAGCGCCGGCGGGCCATTTCGAATCGCGATCCATCACGCGCTGCCGGCGGATGCGCAGTCCGCTCGAACCCTTGTATCGCCTGCTCGGTGCGCTCGGCGCGCTGTTCATCCTTGCCACCCTGCTGATCCAGGTCGCCAACATCGTCGGCCGTCAGCTCGGCTATTCGATGGCGGGGGTGGACGCCTACGCCGGCTACACGCTCGCCGCCGGCGCTTTTCTCGCGCTGGCGGCCGCCTTGCGGCACGGCGACCATATCCGTGTGACGCTGATCATCCAGCGCTTCACCGGCACACCCCGATGGTGGATCGAGGTCTTCTGCCTCGCGGTGGCCACGGCCCTGTCGGGCTACTTCGCGTGGTTCGCAGCCAGGCTCGTCTGGGGCTCCTACGTGTATCACGACGTTTCGCAGAACGTCGATGCCACGCCGCTGTGGATCCCGCAGCTTTCGATGGCCATCGGTCTTGCCGGGCTGTTCCTCGCCTTTGCCGAGGAGCTCGTCCATGCGCTGCGCACGCGGAAGCTTCCGCCGATTGCCGCGAGCGGCGAGCCGACGCAGATCGAGTAGGACCGCATGGATACGCTGATCGCTGCGCTGCTGATCGTGGCGATGTTCGTCATGCTCGGCGCAGGCGTGTGGGTCGGCATCGCCGTCCTCGGGGTGGCATGGCTCGGCATGGAGCTGTTCACGACGCGGCCCGGCGGCGATGCGCTCGCGTTGACGGTGTGGGGATCACTGTCGAGCTGGACGCTGACCGCGCTGCCGCTGTTCATCTGGATGGGCGAGATCCTGCTCAAGACGCGGCTGTCGGAGGGCCTGTTCCGCGGACTCGCGCCATGGCTGCAGCGCGTGCCGGGACGGCTGCTGCACGTGAACATTATCGGCTGCACCATCTTCGCCGCAGTGTCGGGTTCGTCGGCCGCCACCTGCGCGACGATCGGCAAGATGTCGCTTCCGGAACTGGCGCGCCGCAATTACCCGGAAGTAATGTCAGTCGGCACCCTCGCCGGTGCCGGCACCCTCGGTCTGCTGATCCCACCGTCGATCATCATGATCGTCTACGGTGTGGCCGCGGACGTGTCCATCGGCAAGCTCTTCATCGCCGGTATCGTGCCTGGATTGCTGCTGGCGGCGCTGTTCATGGGGTACACGGTGCTGTGGGCGCTGCGCAACCCCGCCGCGATCCCGCCGCCCGATGCCGCGCTGACGCTGCGCGAGAAGCTCGCCGAGTCACGCCATCTGATCCCGGTGATGCTGCTGATCCTCGCGGTGCTGGGGTCGATCTACACCGGAGTGGCCACCGCCACCGAGGCAGCCGCGCTCGGCGTCGTCGGCGCGCTGGCGCTGGCCGCCGCCCAGCGCGCGCTCAACTGGAGAAGCTTCTGGGATTCGCTGATGGGCGCAACGCGCCTGTACTGCATGATCGCGCTGATACTGGCCGGGTCGGCGTTTCTGTCGCTGGCGATGGGCTTCATCGGACTGCCGCGCCATCTCGCCGAAACGATCGCAGGGCTCGGACTGCCGCCGTTCGCGCTGCTGATGGCGCTGATGGCGTTTTATATCGTGCTCGGATGCTTTCTCGACGGCATCAGCATGGTCGTGCTGACGATGGCCGTTCTGCTGCCGACGTTGCAGACCGCGGGCATCGACCTGTTGTGGTTCGGCATCTTCGTTGTCATCGTCGTCGAAATGGCGCAGATCACGCCGCCGGTCGGCTTCAACCTGTTCGTGCTGCAGGGCATGACCAAGCACCAGATCAGCTACATCGCGCGCGCCGCCTTCCCGTACTTCCTGATGATGGTGGTCGCGGTATTGCTGATCTACTTCTTCCCGGCGCTCGTGACGTATCTGCCCAGCCGGATGAAGCTTTGATCTGCCGCGCTTGCGCAGCGGCTGCGCGCGGCGCGAATGAATAGAATGCGCGCCGTTGTCGGCGCGGGTGCGCCGAAGAAGAAGGCTGCATGCACGTCGCCGTCATCGGCGCAGGCATCATCGGCGTCACCACCGCCCATGCGCTGCGCCAGCAGGGTTTCGAAGTCACGGTCGTCGACCGCCGCGGTGGTGTCGCCCAGGAAAGCAGTTTCGCCAACGCCGGCGTGCTCGCCCCTGCGTATGTCGGACCATGGGCCCAGCCGGGTATGCCGGCCAAGGTGCTGGCCTACCTGTTCAAGCGCGAAGCGCCGGTCGTGTTTCGCCCCGGGATCGATCCGCTACTATGGCGCTGGTTGCGTCGCTGGCTGAGCGAATGCGAGGTCGCACGCTTTCGCGCCAATCGCGCACGCATGCAGCGGCTCGCCTACTACAGCCGCGACTGCCTGCACGAACTTCGAGAACGGCACGGCATCGACTACGAGCGGGGTAGGGGCTACCTGCAGTTGTTCCGCACGGCCCGCGAACTCGAGCGCACGGCACCGGCGCGCGAAATGCTGCGCGAAGCCGGCGTCCCGCATGCATTGCTGGACGCAGCCGCCTGCCGCACGCTCGAACCGGCGCTTGCACCGCACACGCCGCTGGCCGGCGGACTGCACTTGCCGGACGACGAAACCGGCAACTGCGCCTTGTTCGCGCGCCGTCTGAAGGACATCTGCGAGTCCAATGGCGTTCGCTTTCGCTTCGGGATGGACGCCGTGGGCTTCGGCGTCGCGGCGGGCCGCATCGACGGTGTGCGGCTCGCCCAAGGCCGCCTGCAGGCCGACGCGTATGTCGTCGCCGCCGGCGCCGACAGCGGCCGCCTGCTCGCGCCGCTGGGGATCGATCTGCCCTTGCTGCCGGTGCACGGCTACTCCGCGACGGTGACGATCGCGTACCCCGAGCACGCGCCGACGCTGTCAGTGATGGACGAGACGTACAAGGTCGCGGTTACCCGTTTCCGACAACGCCTGCGGGTGGCCGGAACGGCCGAAGTCGGCTCCCGCGGGATCACGCTGCGTGAGACCGCGCTGCGTACGCTGCTGAAGGTGGCCCGCGACTGGTTTCCCGCGGCTGCGAGCTACGCGCAGGCCCGGTTCTGGGTCGGTGCGCGTCCGATGCTGCCAGACGGTCCGCCGGTGCTCGGCGCCACGGGCTACCCGAACCTGTTCCTGAATGTGGGTCATGGATCGACCGGGTGGGCGATGGCTTGCGGTTCGGCGCGCATCGTTGCGGACGTGATCGCAGGGCGCGCGCCGCAGATCGACCTGGAAGGGCTGACCTTGGACAGATACGCCGAGCGGCGCGCGGCTTAGCATGTCGGCATGAGCATCGGGCTGTATACGACGGCGCAGTTACGAGCGATCGAAGCGGATGCGCAGGCGACGCTGCCTCCGGCGACGTTGATGCAGCGGGCCGGCCGAGCGGCCGCAGCGTGCATCGACGCCCGGTACGGCGCCGCGCGCGAGGTGCTGATCGTCTGCGGTCCGGGCAACAACGGCGGCGACGGTTTTGCCTGCGCGGCCGAGCTGGCGGCGCGCGGGCACTCGGTCGCATGCGTTGCGCTCGCCGAATCGACGACCGACGACGCGCGTGCCGCGCGCGCCGCCTGGAAGGCGAACGGCGGACGCTTGTTGCTGGAGCTGCCGGCCGATCCGCGCTGTGACGTCATCGTCGATGCGATGTTCGGCATCGGGCTCGGACGCCCGTTGACCGGCCGCTATTTCGACACCGCCCGCTGGATCGAGTCGCAAGCGGCCGCCGTCGTCGCGCTCGACGTGCCGAGCGGACTCGACGCCGATCGCGGCACGTGGATCGGCGGCGTGGCGGGGGTGCGCGCGGACGTGACCTGCACCTTTCTCGGCGCGAAGCCCGGCCTGTACACCGCGGACGGCTGCGACGCGGCCGGCGAAGTCGTCGTCGACATGCTAGGCGTCGATGCGCCTGAAACGGACGGTGCTCTCGCCCAACCCGATCAGTTCGAGACGCTGCTCGCAAGGCGGCCACGCAATACGCACAAGGGCTCGTTCGGAAGCGTCGCCGTCGTCGGCGGAGGTGCTGGCATGATCGGTGCGCCGCTGCTGGCGGCGCGCGCCGCGCTGCGGCTCGGCGCCGGCCGCGTTTACGTCGATTGCATTGGCGCGCCGGAGCTGCGCTTCGATCCGGCGCAGCCCGAGTTGATGTTTCGCGGGCTCGAATCGCTCGGCGACGTCGATGCGATCGTCGTCGGCTGCGGGCTCGGAACGGACGCTGCGGCGGCCGATGCGCTCGGCGCCGCGTTCGAGCGCTCGGTGCCGCTCGTCGTCGACGCGGACGGCCTGAATCTGCTTGCGGACCGCGCGCGCTTTGCCGGGGTCTTCGAAGCGCATGCAGCGGCCCGAGTGTTGACGCCCCATCCGCTCGAAGCGGCGCGCCTGCTCGGCACGAGTGCGAAAGAAGTCCAGGCCGATCGCGTCGCCGCGGCGTGCGCGCTGGCGCGGCAGACGGTGTCGATCGTCGTGCTCAAGGGCGCCGGAACGATCATCGTGCATCCCGCGGGGCGCTGGTGGATCAACCCGACCGGCGGCCCCGCGCTCGCCACGGCGGGCACGGGCGACGTGCTGGCCGGCATGATCGGCGCATTCATCGCGCAGGGCATCGAGCCGATCCAGGCCGCGCTCGGCGCAGCATGGTTGCACGGGCGGGCGGCCGACGAATACGGCGGCGATTTGGGGCTCGTCGCGGGCGAGCTGGCCCCCGGCGCGGCGCGCGCGCTGGTGCGCCTACGCGGGCAGCGCACCCAGGCCTGACTCGGCCCGGATCCGTCCGGCGTGTAGCTCGACGCGGCGGCTGCACAGCGCAGCGATCTCGGGGTCGTGCGTGACCAGCACGAGCGTGGAGCCGCGCTCGCGATTCAGTTCGAAGATCAGCTTGATCACCGCCGCCCCGGTGCGCGCATCCAGGCTTCCGGTCGGTTCGTCGGCCAGCAGGATCGGCGGCCGGCCAACGAAGGCGCGCGCCAGCGCCACGCGCTGCTGCTCGCCGCCCGACAGGTACTTCGGATAGTGCGAAAGGCGCTCGGCCAGCCCGACGCGCTCGAGCAGCGCGCGCGCCGCGTCGAGCGGCGCCTGCCCGTCCGGCGCACGACCCGCGAGCTCCAGCGGCAGCATCACGTTCTCGAGCGCGGTCAGATGCGGCAGAAGCTGGAACGACTGAAAGACGAAGCCGATCCGCTCGGCGCGCACGCGCGCGCGGCCATCCTCGTCGATCGCGAAGAGATCCTGCCCGAACAGGCGGACCGTGCCGCGCGTCGGGACGTCGAGTCCGGCCAGCAGCCCCAGCAGCGTCGACTTGCCTGAACCGGACGCGCCGACGATCGCGACCGTTTCGCCGGGTTCGATGATCAGGTTGATATCATCCAAGATCGTCAGGCTTCCCGTGGCGTCCTGCACGATCTTGGTCAGCCCTTCGGCTTCGAGCGCGTTGCTCTTCATCGGCGACTCGGGGGCGCATCCGTGATGAGATTTGGAAGATTCGCGCGGCGCTGGTTGGCCGGCGTTGCGTTGCTTCTCGCTGGCTGCGCGGTCGCTGCGGCGCAGGGGCCGGTCGTTCTCGTGCTGGGCGACAGCCTTTCGGCCGAATACGGTCTGCAGCGCGACACCGGCTGGGTCAAACTGCTCGCTGATCGACTCGCGCGGGACGGCGCGAAGTATACCGTCGTGAACGCGAGCATCAGCGGGGAAACAACGCACGGCGGAAGAACGCGACTGCCCGCGCTACTGAAGCAGCACCGCCCGTCAATCGTCGTGATCGAGCTCGGCGCGAATGACGGCCTGCGCGGACTGCCGCTCGCCGCGATGCGCGACAATCTGGTCGCGATGATCGATGCGAGCCGCTTTGCCGGAGCGCGCGTGCTGCTGATCGGTGTTCGCATGCCGCCAAATTACGGGCGCGACTATGCCGATCGATTCGCTGCGACGTTCAGCGAACTGGCGCGCCAGCGCAAGGTCGCGCTTGCGCCTTTCCTGCTCGACGGCTTCGCCGACCGGCTTGAGTACTTCCAGAGCGACCGCATCCACCCGAACGAAAAGGCGCAACCGTTGATGCTCGACAACGTCTGGCCGCACCTGAAGCCGCTGCTCGCGGCGCAACGCTGACATGGACTATCGCCCGCCGATCGCCTGCAACGAGGCGCTCGCGCAGCTTGCTCGGTTCGACGCGATCCTCGATGTGCGCAGTCCGGGCGAATTCGCCGAGGATCACATTCCCGGCGCACTGAACGTTCCCGTGCTCGACGACGCCGAGCGCGCCGAAGTCGGTACGCTGCACAAGCAGGTCTCGGCGTTCGCTGCGCGCCGGCGCGGCGCCGTTCTCGTCGCCCGCAACGTCGCGCGGCACGTCGAAACGCTGTTTTGCAACAAACCGCGCGAATGGCGGCCGCTCGTTTACTGCTGGCGCGGTGGTGCGCGCAGTGCCGCGATGACGCACGTGCTGGCGCGCATCGGCTGGCCTGCCCGCCAGCTCGAAGGCGGCTACCGCGCGTACCGCCGCGCCGTCGTCGCGGCGCTACAGACGCTGCCGTCGCAGTTCGACTTTCAAGTGATCTGCGGAACCACCGGAAGCGGCAAGAGCCGGTTGCTCGTGCAACTCGCGCGCGCCGGCGCGCAGGTGCTCGATCTCGAACGGCTCGCGCAGCACCGCGGATCGGTGCTCGGCGGGCTGCCGGCACAGCCGCAGCCGACGCAGAAGACGTTCGAGACGCGCATCTGGTGGACGCTGCGCTCGTTCGATCCGCAGCGGTCGGTATTCGTCGAATCGGAGAGCCGCAAGGTCGGCGACCTGCGGGTGCCGGACGCGCTGATCGAGAGGATGCGCGCCGCACACTGCGTGCGAATCGAGCTGCCGCTTGCCGAGCGCGTGCGCCTGCTGCGCGACGAATACATGCACTTCGAGGCGGACCCGCAAGCGCTGTTCGCGCAGCTCGACTGTCTCGCGCCGCTGCACGGCCGCGAGCGAATCGAAAGCTGGAAGGAGCTCGCGCGGCGGGGGCAGTGGGAAGCGCTCGTCGAACGTCTGCTCGTCGAACACTACGACCCTGCATATCTGCGGTCGATCCGGCGCAACTTCGGTCGCATCGACGCAGCGCCGACCGTGCGGCCGGCGAGCGCATCGGAAACGGACTACGCCGCGCTGGCGCACGCGCTGGCGGCGGAGTATGGCGCGGCCGCCCGTTGATCGCCGCGCGGCGCCGCAGCGCGCTTCACTTCTTCGCGGGGTCGCCGGCGGCACCCGCCGATTTCAGCGTCGGATCGACGACCTGCGCCTTGTGCTTGCGCTTGAGCGAGGCCAGGTACGCGAGATCGTCGGCCGCGCCCGCCTGCTGCTGCCACGTGCGCTGCTGGAGCCGGCGCCGCTCAGGATCGGGTTTGTCGGGCAGTTGCGCCGAAACGACCTGGAACAAGGCGTAGACACCGCCGTCGAGCTCGGCGCCGACGAACGCAGGCAGCTGGTCGGCGGGCGCCTGCATGATCGCGCGGATCGCAGCAGGCGGCAGACCTTCGGGCGCCGCGCGGCTCACCGTACGTATCGCGGAAAAGCCCGCGTCGCTCGGCGACTTGCGCAGGCTTTCGAGCTTGGCCGCGCCGGCCTCGCGCGCCAGACGGGCCGCTTCCTGCCGCTCGAGGCGGGCGCGGATCTGATCGCGCACTTCGGCAAGCGGACGCAGCGTGGCCGGACGGTGCTCGACGACGCGCGCCGACACGAATGTGTTCGGTGCGACTTCGATTGCCTCCGTGTTGCGCCTCTTTGCGACCGCGTCTTCCGAAAAGAGTGCCTGGATGACCCGCGGCGTTAAGACTTGCGGCGCGCCCGGTTTCGCCGGAACGCCTTCGCGCGTCAGATTGTCGGCTGTCTGGATTCGCAGCCCGAGCTTGTCGGCGACCGGTTTCAGACTGTCGGACTGCTCGTAGACGGTATTGGTGAACTGCTCGACCGCTTCTGCGAACTTCTTCTGCGCGTGTTGCCGCCGGAATTCGCGCTCGATGTCGGCACGAACGTCCTCGAAGGGCTTGTACGTCGCCGGCTTGACTTCGTCGACGCGGATGATGTGGAAGCCGAAGTCGGTCTCGACGACGTCGCTGATTTCGCCCGGCTTGAGCTTGAACGCGACATCCTCGAACGGCTTGACCATCATGTTGCGGCCGAAGAATCCGAGGTCGCCGCCCTTGGCGGCCGAACCGGGGTCCTTGGAAAACTCGCGCGCCAGCTTCGCGAAGTCGCCCGGATTTCTGCGCAGTTGAGCGAGCAGCTCCTCAGCCTTCCTGCGGGCGCCCGCCTTGTCGCTCGCGCTGCCGCCCTCGCCCGCGGTAACCAGGATGTGGCTCGCGCGGCGCTCCTCCGGCTGGCCGTACGCCGCTCTGTTCTGCTCGTAGTATGCCCTGAGTTCCGCTTCGGGCGCTGCGATCTGCGCGGCGATGTCATCGAGCGTGAGCACGACGTACTCGGCTTTGACGCTCTCGGGCGTCTCGAACTCGCGTCGATTCGCCGCGTAGTAGGCAGCGATCGATTCGTCGCTCACTTTGACGCGGTCCGCGAAGTCCTCGGGGCGAAAGCGCAGTTCGCGCACCGCACGCTGCTCCTCGCCGATGCGAAAGAGGCGCCCGAGGACGGCGTTCGGAAGCAGCGCCGAGTCGGCGACGGCTTGCAGGAGCGTTTGCCTGACCAGATCGTCCCGCACGCGCTGCTCGAAGGCCTGCTCGCTGAGCGCCTGCGCGGCAAGGAGCGTTTTATAGCGCTCGTAGTCGAACTTGCCGTCGCGCTGGAACGCGGGCACTGACGCGATCACCTCGCGCAGCCGCTCCTCCGTGGCCACGACATGCTCGGTCGTCGCCTCGAGCGCGAGCGCGCGCTCGGAAAGCAGCGCGTCGAGCGTGGCCGCGCGTGCTTCAGGCGTGTCGAACAGCTTGGCATCGAAGTTGTCGCCGAACATCTGGCGCAGCTGCGCGATGCGCTCGCGCTGCGCTGCCTCGAGCTCCTGCGCCGAAACCGGCTTGCCGGCGATGCGCGCGACCGCGTTTTCGCCCTCGATGAAGCGGTTGTAGCCCTGGATGCCGAAAAAAACGAACGACGGGAAGATCAGCACCAGCATGAAGAACATCAGCCAGCGACGATGGGAGCGGATTGACTCGAACATGGCGGGCGTGTACGAAAGCGTTGGCAGGCCCGAAAAAAAGGGCGAACTCGCGTTCGCCCTTTCTTGTCGGATCTTGGCGGAGTGGACGGGACTCGAACCCGCGACCCCCGGCGTGACAGGCCGGTATTCTAACCGACTGAACTACCACTCCTCATGTCGACTGCCGTTCGATCGCTGCGGACTGGTGGGTGCTGAGAGGTTCGAACTCCCGACCTACGCCTTGTAAGGGCGCCGCTCTACCAACTGAGCTAAGCACCCTCTTGCACTCGCGCTACACCGACCCGGCAGTTGGCAGCAAGGGCGTCAGTTTACTGCATCCTTTAACGCCTTGCCAGCGCGGAACTTCGGAACCCTCGCCGCTTTGATCTTGATCGATGCGCCGGTGCGCGGGTTGCGACCGGTGCGCGCAGCGCGCTTGCCGACCGCAAACGTCCCGAAACCGACGAGCGTGACCGAATTCCCTTTCTTCAACGACGCGCGAATTCCGCCGACGACAGCCTCCAATGCGCGCCCCGCCGCGGCTTTCGATATGTCAGCCTGCTTGGCGATGTGCTCGATCAATTCACTCTTGTTCACTGAAAACCCCCTCGTGAGTTGCTCGTAAACGAGTTCTTCAAACGGATGCGGCGTCGTGTTCGGCGCGTGCTCCAACGCACCGTTGCCGTAACTGGAGCGAGTGCGGAATCGTATTCAACCGCGCGGGTCTGGCAGTGTCAAGCGAGTGAACCCGCACGATCGCGCACGAACGACGCTGCGGCGTCCGTGCGCGCGTGCGTCGTGCTTGGTCCGCTTCAGTGCTTCACGAAGTCGCCGGTCGCCGCGGGTGCCGGCGTCACCGGCGCGGCGACGACGGCGCCGTCCTCGTCAACGAGCGGTGTCGGCTGCCGCTGCAGCGCGATCTCGAGCACCTTGTCGATCCACTTCACCGGGATGATCTCAAGGCGGTTCTTCACGTTGTCGGGGATCTCCGCGAGATCCTTGACGTTTTCCTCCGGAATCAGCACGGTCTTGATGCCGCCGCGGTGTGCAGCCAGAAGCTTCTCCTTCAGGCCGCCGATCGCGAGCACTTCGCCGCGCAGCGTGATCTCGCCGGTCATCGCCACATCCGGACGGACCGGGATGCCGGTGAGCGTCGACACCAAGGCGGTGGTGATCGCGATTCCCGCGCTCGGCCCGTCTTTCGGCGTGGCGCCTTCGGGCAGGTGGATGTGCACGTCGCTCTTCTCGAAGACCTCGTCCCTGATGCCGAGCCGGCGCGCGCGGCTGCGTACGACCGAGCGCGCGGCCTCGACCGACTCCTTCATAACGTCCCCGAGCGATCCCGTGCGGATGATGTTGCCCTTGCCCGGCATCACCGCGGCCTCGATCGTCAGCAGTTCGCCGCCGACCTCCGTCCACGCGAGTCCCGTGACCTGGCCGATCTGCGCCTCCTTCTCGGCAACGCCGAAGGTGTAGCGCCGTACGCCGAGGAACTTGTCCAGGTTGCGAGGCGTCACCCTCACCTTGCCGCCGTCTTTCTTGAGCAGCGCGTTCTTGACGACCTTGCGGCAGATTTTCGACAGTTCGCGCTCGAGCGCGCGCACACCGGCCTCGCGCGTGTAATAACGCACGATGTCGCGGATCGCGGCTTCGGAGACCTCCAGCTCGTCGCGCTTGACCCCGTTGTTACGCATCTGTTTCGGCAACAGGTAGCGCAGCGCGATGTTGACCTTCTCGTCCTCCGTGTACCCCGACAGACGGATCACCTCCATCCGGTCGAGCAGCGGCGGCGGGATGCTCATCGTGTTGGCGGTGGCGACGAACATCACGTCCGAAAGGTCATAGTCGACCTCGACGTAGTGATCGACGAAGGTATGGTTCTGCTCCGGATCGAGCACCTCTAGAAGGGCCGAAGACGGGTCGCCGCGGAAGTCCTGCCCCATCTTGTCGACTTCGTCGAGCAGGAACAGCGGATTGCGTACGCCGACCTTGGCGAGGTTCTGCAGGATCTTGCCGGGCATCGACCCGATGTAGGTTCGGCGATGGCCGCGGATTTCGGCTTCGTCACGCACGCCGCCCAATGCCATCCGGACGAACTTGCGGTTGGTCGCCTTCGCGATCGACTGCCCGAGCGAGGTCTTGCCCACGCCCGGGGGGCCGACGAGGCACAGGATCGGCGCTTTCAGCCGGTCGACGCGCTGCTGCACCGCCAGGTATTCGACGATGCGCTCCTTGACCTTGTCC
This sequence comes from uncultured Burkholderiaceae bacterium, assembly GCA_964539745.1. Classification (GTDB taxonomy): domain Bacteria; phylum Pseudomonadota; class Gammaproteobacteria; order Burkholderiales; family Burkholderiaceae_F; genus DSNY01. The sequence goes on from CAZIJU010000009.1 coordinate 64,197, forward strand.
AGGCCGTAGTGGTCTTCGTCGAGCACCCTCTGCGCGTTGGCCAGATCGTTGTTGATCTTGCTCTTCTTCTTCCACGGCAAGTTGACCAATGTGTCGATATAGTTGCGAACGACCGTCGCCTCCGCCGACATCGGCGACATCAGCTTGAGCTTCTTCAGCTCGGACTCTGCTTTCTGTCGCGCCTGCTTGGGCATGCGCGCGGCCTTGATCTTCTTCTCGAGTTCCTCGAGATCGGCCCCCTCCTCGCCTTCGCCCAGCTCCTTCTGGATCGCCTTGACCTGCTCGTTCAGGTAGTACTCGCGCTGGCTC
>CAZIJU010000010.1:0-62575 GCA_964539745.1 uncultured Burkholderiaceae bacterium
GAAGCTCGATCATCTCGGCGCCGAGACGATCATGAAGCGGCTGCCGTCGATCCGGGAGATCGCGATCAAGTTCGCCAACGTCGATCCGATCAAGGAGCCGATTCCGGTCGTTCCGACGATCCATTACCAGATGGGCGGCATTCCGTCGAACTACCACGGCCAGGTGGTCGCACCCCGGGGCAACGACCCGGACGCGATCGTTCCCGGGCTTTATGCGATCGGCGAATGTGCGTGCGTCAGCGTGCACGGCGCCAACCGGCTCGGTACCAACTCGCTGCTCGATCTTGTGGTATTCGGCCGTGCCGCCGGGAATCACATCGTCCAAGCGCTGCGCACGGAGCCCCGCGAGCACAGACCGCTGCCGAAAGACGCGGGCGATGCTTCGCGCGCGCGTCTGGCCGCGCTGGACGCCCGTACCCAGGGCGAGCGCACGCAGGACGTCGCCAACGGCATCCGCAAGGCGATGCAGGCGCACTGCGGCGTTTTCCGCACGGGCAAGCTGCTGCGCGAAGGGGCGGCGAAGATCATGGAACTCGCGCAGCGCGTGCAGCACGTCGCGATTTCCGACAAGTCGAAGGTTTTCAACACGGCGCGGATCGAAGCGCTCGAACTGGACAACATGATCGAAACCGCCAAGGCGACGATCGTTTCGGCCGAAGCGCGCACCGAAAGCCGCGGCGCGCATGCCCGCGACGACTACCCGGAACGCGACGACGCGAACTGGATCAAGCACACGCTTTGGTACCGCGACGGCAACCGGCTCGCGTATCGGCCCGTGCACCTGAAGCCGCTGACTGTCGAAACCTTTCAGCCGAAGAAGCGCACGTTCTAGGGGCACAGATGACTGCCAACAGCTCAGCGGAGTCCGCCGCCGTCGGCGCGGCCGCCGGCACCCGCGTCATGCGATTCGAGATCTACCGCTTCGACCCGGACCGCGACGCGCGGCCCTACATGCAGAAGCTCGAGGTTCGGCTCGCGCCGACCGACAAGATGCTGCTTGACGCGCTGATGCGGATCAAGGCCGACTTCGACGATTCGGTCGCGTTCCGCCGCTCGTGCCGCGAAGGCGTGTGCGGATCGGACGCGATGAACATCAACGGCAAGAATGGCCTGGCCTGCATCACCAACCTGAACGAGCTGCGCGAACCGGTCGTGCTGAAGCCGCTGCCGGGGCTGCCGGTGATCCGCGACCTGATCGTCGACATGTCGCAGTTCTTCAAGCAGTACCATTCGATCAAGCCGTACCTGATCAACGACACGCCGCCGCCGGAGAAGGAGCGTCCGCAGTCGCCGCAGGAGCGCGAGGAGTTGAACGGCGTGTACGAGTGCATCCTGTGCGCGTGCTGCTCGACGGCGTGCCCGAGCTTCTGGTGGAACCCGGACAAGTACGTCGGTCCGGCCGGGCTGCTGCAGGCTTACCGCTTCATCGTCGACAGCCGCGACCAGGCCACCGGCGAGCGGCTCGACGACCTGAACGATCCGTACCGTCTGTTCCGCTGCCATACGATCATGAACTGCGTGGACGTGTGCCCGAAAGGGTTGAATCCGGCGGCCGCGATCAGCCGGATCAAGACGATGCTGGCGCGCCGTGCCGTCTGAGGCATGCGCAAGGATGACGGCCTCGGTGAAGTCGAACGGCGCAGGCTGCGCTGGCGGGCGAGGCGCGGCCTGCTCGAGAACGACATCCTGATCGAGCGCTTCCTCGATCGCGAGGGCGAGCAACTCGACGCCGAGGACGCGCGGGCGCTCGCGGCGCTGCTGGCGCTGCCGGACAACGATCTGCTCGATCTGTTGCTCGCGCGCAAGGACCCAGCCGGCGCGCTCGACGACAATCGCGTCCGCGCGCTGCTCGCCCGCATGCGAGCCACCTAGAAACCACGTCGACAGGACCGATCCCATGACGCTGAAACCCTCGACCGAAAAGGCGACGCTGAGCTTCTCCGACGGCACGCCGAGCATGGAGTTGCCGATCTACAAGGGCACGCTCGGCCCCGACGTGATCGACATCCGGCAGCTGTACGGCAAGACCGGCAAGTTCACCTACGACCCCGGATTCCTGTCGACGGCGTCGTGCAACTCGACGATCACCTACATCGACGGCGAAAAGGGCGAGCTGCTGTATCGCGGTTATCCTATCGAGCAGCTCGCCACGCAGTGCGACTACCTCGAGACCTGCCACCTGCTGCTCTACGGCGACCTGCCGGACGTCAAGCAGAAGGCGGATTTCGTCAAACGCGTGGCCAGCCACACGATGGTCCACGAGCAGATGCAGTTCTTCATGCGCGGCTTCCGGCGCGACGCGCATCCGATGGCCGTGCTGACGGGGCTCGTTGGAGCGTTGTCGGCGTTCTATCCGGACTCGATGAACCTGCACGATCCCTGGCAGCGCGAGGTCTCCGCGATCCGGCTGATCGCGAAGATGCCGACGCTGGTGGCGATGGCGTACAAGTACTCGGTCGGCCAGCCCTACATGTACCCGCAGAACAGCCTGTCGTACGCGGCCAACTTCATGCGGATGATGTTCGCCACGCCCTGCGAGGAATACAAGGTCAACGACGTGCTGGTGCGCGCGCTCGACCGCATCTTCATCCTGCACGCCGATCACGAGCAGAACGCGTCGACATCCACCGTACGGTTGTGCGCGTCCAGCGGTACCAACCCGTTCGCGGCGATCGCCGCCGGTGTGGCGTGTCTGTGGGGTCCGGCGCACGGCGGCGCCAACGAGGCCTGCCTGAACATGCTGTACGACATCCAGGCACAGGGCGGGATCGAGAAAATCGGCGAATTCATCGCCAAGGTCAAGGACAAGAACAGCAACGTGCGGCTGATGGGCTTCGGCCACCGCGTCTACAAGAACTACGACCCGCGCGCGAAACTGATGCGCGAGACCTGCCACGAAGTGCTCGGCGAACTGGGGCTGCACGACGATCCGCTGTTCAAGCTCGCGATGAAGCTCGAGCAGATCGCGCTCGAGGACGACTACTTCGTCAGCCGCAAGCTGTATCCGAACGTCGACTACTACTCGGGCATCGTCCAAAAGGCCATCGGCATCCCGGTGTCGCTGTTCACGGCGATCTTCGCGCTCGCGCGCACCGTCGGCTGGATCGCGCAGTTAAACGAGATGATCGCCGACCCCGAATACAAGATCGGCCGTCCGCGGCAGCTGTACGTCGGCAGCGGCAAGCGCGACGTCAAGCCGATCGCCCTGCGCTGATCGCGTCGGCCTCGACAGAGCGGGCGCGGGGTGACCTGCGCCCGCGGCTGGCTCGGTCTGCAATCAGAGCGTCGGATATCCTGTCCGCGCGTTCGGGTCGAAAAACGCGAACATCTCGTTGGCCGGTACCTTCAGGTTGAAGCGCGGGTCGGTCGTGTTGATGCCCAGGTAGTTGCGCAGCGCCGCGTGGATATGGCGCGGCGTGATCAGGAACCCGTTGGTGGGGTCCACGGCGCCCGTGGCCGGATTGATCTTCAGCGCCTGATGGCGCGGTCCGCTCGCTCCGAACACCCGGTTGCCCCACGCGGGCGCCGCCTCCATGATCACCTGCGAGCCGACCGACCAGTGATCCTTGCCGTTACCGCTGTTCAGCGGCGTGCGGCCGAACTCCGAGTAGATGCGCACGAGGATGCGGTTCGCGATGCCCAGCGCCGCCGACTTCTGCCAGATGTAGTCCACGAGGTCCGTCAGGCGCGGCAGCGCGGTGGCCATGCCGGCGTCGTGATTGCTGTGCGTGTCGAAGCCGCCGGTGGACAGTTGGATCGTCGATGTGATTCCGGCCTGTGCCGCGATCAGCCCGACGTGCGCCGATGCAAAGTTGTCGAGCGTGGCCGGCAGGAACTGGGCGACCCGCTGCAGCGTCGCGCGCGAATCGGACGCTGCCACATACTGCTGCGCGACGACCCGCATGCGCGGCAGCGTGTCGCTGCGCATCTCCATCGCCTTCATGCGCTCGGCGCGGGCTGCCAGAACGCGGTCCACATCGGCCTGCTTCATGAAATCGACGGTTGCCGATTGAGCATTGGGCGTGGCCAGCGCACGCAGCGCATCAAGGCTGGGCATCGGCGTTGCCGCGACGAGCCCCGCGCTCGTTCGGAAACCGCCGGCGTTCAACCAGGGCATCGGCAGTCCTTTGCCATGGACGCTGGCGAACAGTTCGGACATATTCGGGTACCCCATTTCGAGCCGCCCGGTGGCGTGCGCGCGGGTGCCGTCGTCATGGCTGTTCGTCTCGCTGTTGACGCCGTTGATGACCAGCGTCTGCATGAAGTAGCGGTCGAAGAAGGCCTTGTTGTTCCCCATCGGCGCCGAGCGGATGTTGCCCGACACGTTGGCCGGCGTCACACCCGCATAGTTGTTCAGCGTGCGATCCGCCTCGCGCGGGTCGGTCCACGAACTCTGGTCCAACCCGCCGGAGGCGTGGACGTTGATCAGGATGCGCCCGGTGTAAAGCCCGGCCTGCTGCGCTTGCGCCTCGGGGATCACGCCCCACCACGGAATCGTCAGGCCCGCGGCGCCGGATTTAAGGAATTCCCTGCGGTTCATCGTCGTTGCTCCTCTGTTCCGTCGTCAGCCGGTCATTCGTACAGGAACTTCGGGTCGCCGATCATGTAGGCGAGCACGGCTGCCCACGCGCGTCCCGTGTAGTTCGGATCGTTGGTGTTGTTGTAGGCGCAGGCCACGCTGCGTGCAGGTGGTGTCGCGCGGTCGGCCCATACGTCCTCGAACAGCTTGACCGTGCGCTGAATCTCGACGTCGGTCGCGGGCGCATCCTCCTTCCAGAGCCACCTGTGCAGGTGCCGGACGTTGGCGACGATCGCGTCGCGGCCGGCCGGGGTCGCCGGCGTGTCGTTCAGTGTCACGTTCGGGAACAGCAGTCGGGTCGACGCCGGCTTGGCGAAGTCGGCCTGGGTGAGCGCGCAGCTTCGCGTTGCCGCCAGCCGGTCGATCGTCACCGCCTGCATCATCGTGTACGACTTCGCCCGGCTGATGCGGTCGATCGCGTTGAAGTCGCCGTAGTTCAGCGCCAGTCCGGCATACGGATTGTTGAATTCCGTCCACGGCTGGCCGACGAGTCCGGCGAGCTTCACGTTCAGCTGTGTCGGCGTCAACAGGTTCAGGCTGCCGACGTCGGCCAACTCGGCTACGCGCGACGCGCTGAGCCCCGAGGCGCGTTCGGCGCGGAACCAGCGGCTCGTGACCAGATCGGCCAGCAGGTCCTTGACCCGGTAGCCGCCGGCGCGGAAGCGCGCCGCGATCTCGAGGAATTCCTGATGCTGCGCGTTGTACGCGGCCAGCTGCGCGGCGGCTTCGGGCGAATTGTTCTCGAGCGGGGACTTCAGCGGCTCGCGCCCGAACACCGCCTCGTACCAGAAGTGCACGGCGCCGATCGCGAACCGCGCATCGGAAGCGACCTGCTGACCCAGCCACTGCAGCGCGGTCGCGTTGCCCGTGACACTGCCCGGCATCGGCGTCGACCCGTAGCCCGGCGCCTTTTCGTCGCGGAACCAGTTGTCGCCCTCGCGATAGTAGGACTGGCCGGCCGCATCCTTCGGGTAGTTGTTCGAACGGTAGCTGCCCGGCAGCGCGATGTCCTTTCCGGCCGCCGACTTGAACGGTAGATAGCGGTTGTTGGCGGCCCAGTTCTGGAAGCCTGCCGCGATCGGGTCGATCGTGTCGTGGCAGGCGGCGCACGCCGGGTTCTCCATCACGGGTACGCGGAAGTTGCCGCCATCGTCGATCGGTCGCGCCGCCAGCGCGTTGACGTCGGTGCCGAGGAACTGCTTGGCGAGGACATAGACGCGATGGCGGTTGCGGTTGGTCGCCGTCGTCGGGAAGCTGTCGAGCCATGCGTGCGTCGACAGCACACCGGCGTGTTCGCGGGTGCCGCCCAGCCGCGACGGAAGCCGCGTGGTCAACCACTCGTTGTCGTCGGCAGGATTGGTGAAGGTGCCGTCGACCTGCGCACCCAGGTACTGCGCCAGCACGCCGTTGACGACCGTGTAGTTGCCCGCAACCATTTCGGTCCACGGTCGGTCGCTCTTGACGATGAACTTCATCAGCTCGATCGGCTCGCGCCGTAACGAGTTGTCGAAGCGGGTCGCGTCGGTGCCGCTCAGGTTGGCGAGCATCGGAAAGTCGGTCGCGACCAGACCGCGGTTGTTGTTGCGGGTCACCACGCGCCGCGTCAGGAAATGCGTCATCCCCGCTTCCTCGAGGAAGCGGTCGAACGCCGGACCTTGCATGTAGCCGCGGATCGTCTGACGCAGCGCGGTCGCTCCGCCGCTGCGTACCGCCGCGTACTCTTCGGCCGTCGGATTGCGTCCGGCGAACAGCACCGCCGCGCTCGCGAGTGCCTTGGCATCGTCGGCCAGCGTCACACCCGACCAGAATCCGGAGGTCTGCACCTGGGAGCCCGCCGGCGCGCACGGCGCGCGCAGCGTCGGCATCAGGGCGGCCAGATCCTTGTAAGACTGCGAATTCGCGTCGACGAACGGCTTGCCGCCGCCGTGGCTCGGCAGACCGATCGATTTGTTCAGCACCAGGTCGCCGGTATTCGCGACGAAGTCGCGCAGGATGTTGTAGTTCGGCAACTCGCTGCCTGCGCCGGTGGTGAAGACGAGCTTGGTCCCGGCGGCGACACGTCCTGCGGCGTGACACGTGGCGCACGCCGACTCGAGGCTCGGCCAGACCTTGTTGGTGAATTCGGGCGGTGCCACCGCGCATGCGGCCGCCGCCGTGGTCTGCGAAGACTCGCCACTGCGCTCACCGCCGCTGCAGCCCGCCAGAAGCACCGCCGCCGCCAGCGCGGCGTGCAGGGCTTTGACGATCGAGCCGCGCGTGCCGTCGTTGTTTGCCATGTTTTTTCTCCGATCGAATCGATGTCACCCGATAGGGGCGCATCGTGCGCCGCCGACTTGATCGACATCAATTCGGACGGAAGGATGAGCGATCGGAAGGACGGATGAGGCGCACTCCCGCGGGCGGCACGGCGCGTCGCTGCAACCGCAGGCGCGGCGCGGCGATGTGCAATTTTCCCGGGGCGCGACTCACGCGCGCGGCGTCCTTTCTTCGTGTTTCCGGCCCGTACGGTCGGATCGGTCCACCGGGATCGAAGACTGCGACGTGGCGGCGGTGCGTCGGTTCGACGCGCTGCCCGGATCCGCCCCCGACGACGGCCACGCCCCGGCGCACCGGCGCGCGCCGCCGGTGATCGCCGCCGAGGATTGCGCGGCAGGCTTCAGCGCAGCGCGGCGTTGATCTTCGCCAGCATCGGTGCGCCGGGACACAGCTCGGCTTCGCCGAGGCGGTTCAGCGGCGTCTCGACGGTGTTCAGGCGATCGTGAAGATCGCGCGCGGTCGGGTCTACGTACAGCAGTCCGGTGATGATTTCGCCGCGCGACTGGTGCGATTGGATATGGCTGAGCGCAGCGAGTCGGTCGCCCGGGTCGTACCCTTCGGCGAGCTTGCGCAGCCGCAGCACGCTGCCGTCGTGTTGCGTGACCTCGATGACCTCGCCCGGCGCGTAGTCGGCGACGATCGCGTCGCGCTTCGCAATGAAGTCGAGCCGGTTGACGGCGTCGTTGTGGCTGCGCACGTAGTCATAACTCTTCGTGCTGCCCGGGTGGTTGTTGAACGCGACGCAGGGGCTGATCACGTCGATGAACGCGGCGCCGTGGTGATGCAGCGCCGCCTTGATCAGCGGGACGAGCTGCGCCTTGTCGCCGGAGAATCCGCGCGCAACGAAAGTCGCGCCCATCTGCAACGCGAGTGAAACGAGATCGATCGGCGCGTCGGTGTTGACCGCGCCGCGCTTGGACTTGGATCCCGCGTCGGCCGTCGCCGAGAACTGCCCCTTGGTCAGCCCGTAGACACCGTTGTTCTCGACGATGTAGGTCATGTCGACGCCGCGGCGCATCAGGTGAACGAACTGCCCGAGCCCGATCGATGCCGAATCGCCGTCGCCCGATACGCCCAGATAGATCAGCGCGCGATTGGCGAGATTGGCGCCGGTGGCGACCGAAGGCATGCGCCCGTGCACCGAATTGAAGCCGTGCGAGTTGCCGAGGAAGTAGTCGGGCGTCTTCGACGAACAGCCGATGCCCGAAAGCTTCGCGACCCGATGCGGCTCGATGTCCAGCTCCCAGCACGCCTGGACGATCGCCGCCGAGATCGAATCGTGTCCGCAGCCCGCGCACAGCGTCGAGATCTTTCCTTCGTAATCGCGCCGCGTGTAGCCGAGCGCGTTTTTGGGCAGCGCGGGATGGTGCAGTCGGGGCTTGGCGAGGTAGGTCATCGTGTCGTTGGCGCTCAGGCGTCATCGATTCGAGGCGGCTCTTTCCGCGTCGTCGCTGCTCACGCGCGCTTGCGCAGCGGAAGCCTGAAGACCTCGGCCCGGTCGGCGATCGCTTGCGCGATGAAGCGCGCGGTGATCGGCGTACCGTCGTAGTGCAGCACGGGCACCAGCTTCGCCGGGTCGATGCCCAGTTCGTTGACGAGCAGCGCGCGCATCTGCGCGTCGCGATTCTGCTCGACGACGAACACGCGTTCGTGCCGCTCGATGAAAGTCCGCACCGAGTCGGCGAACGGGAACGCGCGCAGCCGCAGCGTGTCGAGGTCGATGCCGCGCGTGCGTAGCGCGGCCACCGCCTCGTCCATCGCCGGACTGGTCGAGCCGAAGTAGATGACGCCTGCGGCGGCGTTGCGGCCGGCGCGCCGTTCGACGGGCTGCGGAACGAGCTGCTTCGCGGACGCGAATTTGCGCTGCAGCCGCTCCATGTTGTAGACGTAGTCGGGGCCGGCCTCGGAGTAGCGCGCGTACGCGTCCTTGGTGCTGCCGCGCGTAAAGAAGGCGCCGCGTGTGGGGTGCGTGCCGGGATAGGTCCGATACGCAATGCCGTCGCCGTCGACGTCCAGATATCGGCCGAAGTCGCGGCCCGACTCGAGTTCTTCGGTGGTCATGACCTTGCCGCGGTCATAGCGGCGCGCGTCGTCCCACGCGAACGGCGCGGTGAGCCGCTGGTTCATGCCGATGTCCAGGTCCGAGATCACGAACACCGGCGTCTGCAGCCGGTCGGCCAGGTCGAGCGCGGTCGCGGCGAAGTCGAAGCACTCGTGCGGATCCTCCGGCAGCAGCAACACGTGTTTGGTGTCGCCGTGCGAGGCGTACGCGCAGGCGAGCAGGTCGGACTGCTGCGTACGGGTCGGCATGCCGGTCGACGGTCCGCCGCGCTGCACGTCGATGATCGTCGCGGGCACCTCCGCGAAGTATGCGAGCCCGATGAACTCGGTCATCAGCGAAATCCCGGGACCCGAAGTCGCGGTAAACGCCCGCGCGCCGTTCCAGCCGGCGCCGATGACGACGCCGATCGAAGCCAGTTCGTCCTCGGCCTGCACGATCGCGTAGCGGTTCCTGCCGGTCGCCGGGTCGACCCGGAACTTGGCGCAGTATTTCTGGAACGCCTCGGCGAGCGACGACGACGGCGTGATCGGATACCAGGCGCACACGGTGGCGCCGCCGTACAGGCAGCCCAGGGCCGCCGCGGAGTTGCCGTCGACGAAGATGCGATCGCCGATCAGATCGCGCTGCTCGATCCGCAGTCCGAGCACATCGTTGAGCTGCTCGCGGCCGTGATGCAGTCCCGTCATGAAGGCGTCCAGATTGGGCTTGATCAACCTGTCCTTGCCTTTGTACTGCTCGCCCAGGAGTTGTGCGATCACTTCGGGCTCGATGCCCAGCATCGCGGCGAGCACGCCGACGACCATGATGTTCTTCAGGAGTTGCCGCTCGCGCGGGTCGGCGTACTTCGCCGCGGCGATTTCGGTGAACGGCACGCCGATCGCGTGCACGTCGGCACGAAACTTCGAGGGCGGTAGCGGTTTGGTACTGTCGTACAGCAGATAGCCGCCGGGCTCGATTTCGGCGAGGTCCGAATCCCAGGTCTGCGGATTCATCGCCACCATCAGGTCAACGCCGCCGCGCCGGCCGAGCCAGCCGGCCTCGCTGACGCGCACCTCGTACCAGGTCGGCAGCCCCTGGATGTTCGACGGGAAGATGTTGCGCGGCGATACCGGCACGCCCATCCGCATCACGCTTTTCGCGAACAGCTCGTTCGCCGACGCCGATCCCGAGCCGTTGACGTTGGCGAACTTGACGACGAAGTCGTTGACCGCTTCGATCCTGCGCGGACGCCGGGTCATCAGGCGGCCCTCCGCTGCGGCGCGCGGCAGCCTTGCCCGGCGTGCGTCATCTCGAGCAGGAACTTCTGCATGTCCCATGCGCCGGTCGGGCAGCGTTCGGCGCACAACCCGCAGTGCAGGCAGACATCCTCGTCCTTGATCATCACGCGCCCCGTCTTCAGCGTCGTCGATACGTACAGCGGCTGGTCGAGGTTGCTTGCTTTCGCGCGCAGCCGCGACCGAACGTCCGGCTCGTCGCCGTTGGCCGTGAAATTGATGCAGTCGGTCGGGCAGATGTCGACGCAGGCGTCGCATTCGATGCAAAGCTGCGCGGTGAACACGGTCTGCACGTCGCAGTTCAGGCAGCGCTGCGCTTCCTTCCAGGCGGTCGCGGCGTCGAATCCGAGTTCGACCTCGACGCGGACGTCGCGCAGGGCTTGGTTGACGTCGCGCCACGGCACCTTGTGCCGCGAATCGGGCGCGACCTCGTTGTCGTAGCTCCACTCGTGGATGCCCATTTTCTGCGACAGCAGGCTGACGCCCGGCGCCGGGCGATCGCGAATGTTCTCGCCGTGCAGGAACTTGTCGATCGAGATCGCCGCGTCGTGCCCCTGCGCGACGGCCCAGATGATGTTCTTCGGCCCCAGCGCCGCATCGCCGCCGAAGAAGACCTGCGGCAGCGTCGACTGCAGCGTGACCGGGTCGAGTACCGGCATGCCGTCGGTGCCGAAGTCGATGCCGATCGACCGCTCGATCCACGGGAATGCATTCTCCTGGCCGATCGCGACCAGCACCTCGTCGCATTCGTAGGTCTCGTCGGCTTCGCCGGTCGGCACGAGCTGCCTGCGGCCGCGTTCGTCGCGAATGGCGCGAACCCGTTCGAAGCGCATGCCGGTGAGGCGTCCGCGATCGTGCAGGAACGCCTTCGGCACGCGGTAGTCGAGGATCGGGATGCCTTCGTGCATCGCGTCCTCCTTCTCCCACGGCGACGCCTTCATCTCGTCGAAGCCCGAGCGCACGATGACCTTGACGTCCTCGCCGCCGAGCCGCTTGGCCGTTCGGCAGCAGTCCATCGCGGTATTGCCGCCGCCCAGCACGATCACGCGTTTGCCGATGCGCGTCGTGTGGCCGAACGAGACGGACGCCAGCCAGTCGATGCCGATGTGGATGTGCTCCGCCGCTTCGGTGCGGCCCGCGATCTGCAAGTCGCGGCCGCGCGGCGCTCCGGAGCCGACGAACACCGCGTCGTAACCTTCGTCGAGCAGCCGCGCCATCGAATCGATGCGTACGCCTCCCCGGAAGTCGACGCCGAGATCCAGGATGTAGCCGGTCTCCTCGTCGATCACCTCCTCGGGCAGGCGAAAACGCGGGATCTGCGAGCGGATCATCCCGCCGGCCCGCGCATCCTGGTCGAAGACCGTGACGCGATATCCGAGCGGCGCCAGGTCGCGCGCAACGGTCAGCGACGCCGGGCCGGCGCCGACGCAGGCCACACGCCGGCCGTTGCTGCGCCTGGCGCGCTTCGGCAGGCGGCCGCGGATGTCGCCCTTGAGGTCGGCAGCGACGCGCTTGAGCCGGCAGATCGCCACCGGTTCGGGGCGCGGCATCTGCTGCGCCTCGACGCGACCGCGCCGGCATGCCGGTTCGCACGGCCGATCGCACGTTCGGCCGAGGATCCCGGGGAAAACGTTGGACTTCCAGTTGACCAGATACGCGTCGGCGTAGCGGCCGGCGGCGATCAGCCGGATGTATTCGGGCACCGGCGTATGCGCCGGACACGCCCACTGGCAGTCGACGACCCGATGGAAGTAATCGGGGTCGCGGATATCGGTGGGCTGCAACGTGGTCCTCCTTCCAGCCTTCCTGCCGCGTGCGCCGCGCGTGTCCGTTCGACCGCGTGCGCTGTTTGTTGTGGACGCGAGTCTACGCCTCGGAACGGTGCTGGGTTTGCGCAGTGCGCAAGCGCCGCGGGCGATCGCAGCGGCCGAGCAGCGCCGCCTCCGGCGCGGGATCGATGAACATCCGCGGTGGTACGATCGCGGCTCGCTGCGCGGGCCCCCTTGACCGCGCGGCGAAGGCCCGATGCGTGGCGCTGGAATCCGGCGCCGCGGTCGCCGGATGCGCGGTGACGTTCGCCCGCGTCCGGACCTCTTTGACGAGAAGCTCGTTTCGAAAGGTGCAGCGCGATGATGCGACAGTTCCAGGTCAACTCGTACCTGTTCGGCGGCAATGCGCCGTATGTCGAGGAGCTCTACGAGCGCTACCTCGACAACCCGGGATCGGTGCCCGAGAAGTGGCGCGCGTACTTCGACCAGATGCAGCTCGTGCCGGCGGCCGACGGCTCGCCCGCCACGCCCGACGTCGCGCACGCGCCGATCGTCGAGTCCTTCGCGCTGCGCGCCAAGGAAGGCAGGCTGCGGCCGACGGTCGCGCCGACCGACCTGTCGGTCGCGCGCAAGCAGGTCCACGTCCAGTCGATCATCGCCGCGTACCGCTTCCTCGGCTCGCGCTGGGCGGATCTCGATCCGCTCAAGCGCCAGGAGCGCCCGCACATTCCCGAACTGGAGCCGGCGTTCTACGACCTGACCGAAGCCGACATGGACATCGTGTTCTCGGCGACGAACACGTATTTCGGCCAGGAGCAGATGACGCTGCGCGAGATCGTCAAGGCGCTGCGCCAGACCTACTGCGGAACGATCGGCGCCGAGTACATGTACATCTCGGACCCGGCGGAAAAGCGCTGGTGGCAGCAGAAGCTCGAATCGATCCGCTCGACGCCGAACTTCGACGCGGCGAAGAAGCGCCACATCCTCGAGCGGCTGACCGCCGCCGAAGGACTTGAACGCTTTCTGCACACGAAGTACGTCGGCCAGAAGCGCTTCTCGCTCGAAGGCGCCGAAAGCTTCATCGCGGCGATGGACGAGCTGATCCAGCGCGCCGGCGAACGCGGTGTCGAGGAGATCGTCATCGGCATGGCGCATCGCGGCCGGCTGAACGTGCTGGTCAACACGCTCGGCAAGATGCCGAAGGAGCTGTTCGCCGAGTTCGAGGGGAAGCATCCGTCCGATCTGCCGGCCGGCGACGTCAAGTACCACATGGGGTTCTCCAGCGACGTGTCCACGCCCGGCGGCCCGGTGCACCTGTCGCTCGCGTTCAACCCCTCGCACCTGGAGATCGTCAATCCGGTCGTCGAGGGTTCGGTGCGCGCGCGCCAGGAGCGCAGGGGCGACTCGAAGCGCGAGAAGGTGCTGCCCGTGCTGGTGCACGGCGACGCGGCGTTCGCCGGACAGGGCGTCGTGATGGAGACGCTGAATCTCGCGCAGACGCGCGGCTACAAGACCGGCGGCACGGTGCACATCGTCATCAACAACCAGATCGGTTTCACGACCTCCGATCCGCGCGATACGCGCTCGACGATCTACTGCACCGATGTCGTCAAGATGATCGAGGCGCCGGTGCTGCACGTCAACGGCGACGACCCCGAAGCGGTCGTGCTGTGCGCGCAACTGGCGATGGAGTACCGGCAGGAGTTCAAGAAAGACGTCGTCATCGACATCGTCTGCTTCCGCCGCCTCGGCCACAACGAGCAGGACACGCCGGCGGTCACGCAGCCGCTGATGTACAAGAAGATCGGCCAGCATCCGGGCACGCGCAAGCTGTACGCGGACAAGCTCGTGACGCAGGGCACGCTCGCGCCGGATGAGCCCGACCAGATGGCCAAGGCGTACCGCCAGGCGATGGACGAAGGGCGCCATACGGCCGATCCGGTCCTGACCAACTACAAGAGCAAGTACGCCGTCGACTGGGCGCCTTTCCTGAACCGCAAATGGACCGATCACGCCGACACGGCCGTGCCGATGGCCGAGCTGAAACGGCTTGCGGAACGGATCACGACGGTGCCGTCGAACTTCAAGCTGCATCCGCTGGTCGAGAAGGTGCTTGCCGACCGGCGTGCGATGGGCGAGGGCAAGATGCCGCTCGACTGGGGCATGGCCGAACACCTCGCGTTCGCTTCACTGGTGGCCAGCGGCTACCCCGTGCGGATCAGCGGCCAGGATTCGGGCCGCGGCACGTTCTCGCACCGGCACGCCGTGCTGCATGACCAGAACCGCGAGCGGTGGGATGCGGGCGTCTACATTCCGCTGCAGAACGTCACCGAAAAGCAGGCGCCCTTCCTGGTGATCGATTCGGTGCTGTCCGAGGAGGCGGTGCTCGCCTTCGAGTACGGCTACTCGACGGCCGAGCCGAACGCGCTGGTGATCTGGGAGGCGCAGTTCGGCGACTTCGCCAACGGCGCGCAGGTCGTCATCGACCAGTTCATCTCGTCGGGCGAGGTGAAGTGGGGCCGGCAGTCGGGACTGACGCTGATGCTGCCGCACGGCTACGAAGGCCAGGGCCCCGAGCACTCGTCGGCGCGTCCCGAGCGCTTCCTGCAGCTCGCGGCCGACAACAACATGCAGGTCACGCAGCCGACGACCGCGGCACAAATCTTCCACCTGTTGCGGCGACAGATGATCCGGCCGTTCCGCAAGCCGCTGGTCATCCTGTCGCCCAAGTCGCTGTTGCGGCACAAGGATGCCGCTTCGGAGCTGACTGAACTGGCGCGCGGCGAGTTTCAGACGGTCATCGGCGAAACGGCGGAGCTGGACGCCGCGAAGGTCAGGCGCGTGATCGTCTGCTCGGGTAAGGTCTACTATGACCTCGTCGCTGCGCGCGCCGAGCGCAAGGCCGACGACGTCGCGGTGATCCGCATCGAGCAGCTCTACCCGTTCCCGCACAAGGCGCTCGCCGCCGAGCTGCATAAGTATCCGAACGCGACCGACGTGATCTGGTGCCAGGACGAGCCGCAGAACCAGGGCGCGTGGTTCTATGCGCAGCACCACCTGCTCGAGAACATGCGCGACGGCCAGAAGCTCGGCTACGCGGGGCGCGCGGCGTCGGCTTCGCCCGCGGTCGGTTACTACGCCAAGCACGTCGAGCAGCAGAAGGCGCTGATCGACGCGGCGTTCGCCAAGCTCAAGGGCATCGTCCTGAACAAATAGCCGCCGACCGGACGCAAGGCGCCGGTCGCGGCTGCCCGCGTCGAGCCGACGCCGCTCGACGCGGGCGTGGCGGCGGTGCCACGCGACGCAACCGCGCGCGGCCCATCCCAATTCGAACGGAACAAGACAATGGCCATCGTTGAAGTCAAAGTCCCGCAGCTGTCGGAATCGGTTGCGGAAGCCACCTTGCTGCAGTGGAAGAAGAAACCCGGCGACCCGGTTGCGGTCGACGAGGTGCTGATCGAAGTCGAGACCGACAAGGTTGTCCTCGAAGTCCCGGCGCCAGCCGCCGGCGTACTGGCGTCGATCGTCAAGCCCGACGGCAGCACGGTCGTCGCGGGCGAGAAGATCGCGACGATCGACACCGCGGGTGTCACCGCGGCCGCCGCTCCTCCGCCGGCGCCCGCCGCCCAAACGGCGCCCGCCGCGGCGCCGGCCGGCGCAAAAGCACCGGTGGCGATGCCGGCCGCGGCCAAGATGATGGCCGACGCCGGCATTTCGGCCGCGCAGGTGACCGGTACCGGCAAGGACGGGCGCATTCTGAAGAGCGACGTCATCGCAGCCAAGGAAGCCGCCGCGCGCGCGCCTGTGCCCGCGCCGGCCCCCGCGGCGCCGCCGACCGCAAGGCCCGCACTGCCCGAGGTCAGGGCACCCGTCGACCTGTCAGTTCTTGCCAATCGCCCCGAGCAGCGCGTGCCGATGTCGCGTTTGCGCCAGCGCATCGCGGAGCGGCTGGTGCAGTCGCAATCGACCGCGGCGATCTTGACCACGTTCAACGAAGTGAACATGCAGCCCGTGATGGAGCTGCGCAACCGTTACAAGGACCGCTTCGAGAAGGAGCACGGCGTCAAGCTCGGTTTTATGTCCTTCTTCGTCAAGGCCGCCATCGCCGCGCTGAAGAAGTTTCCGATCGTCAACGCGTCGGTCGACGGCACCGACATCGTTTACCACGGCTACTTCGACATCGGCATCGCGGTCGGGTCTCCGCGCGGGCTCGTCGTGCCGATCCTGCGCGACGCGGACCAGATGAGCTTTGCGGACATCGAGAAGAAGATCGCCGACTTCGGCAAGCGCGCCGCCGACGGCAAGCTCGGCATCGAAGAACTCACCGGCGGCACCTTCTCGATTTCCAATGGCGGGGTGTTCGGCTCGATGCTGTCGACACCGATCATCAATCCGCCGCAGAGCGCGATCCTCGGCATCCACGCGACCAAGGAGCGGCCGGTCGTCGAAAACGGCCAGATCGTGATCCGCCCGATCAACTATCTCGCGCTGTCGTACGACCACCGGATCATCGACGGCCGCGAAGCGGTGCTGTCGCTGGTCGCGATGAAAGAGGCGCTCGAGGATCCGGCGCGGCTGCTGCTCGAACTCTGACCGGGATTTGGCGATGGGCGCGGCCGACGAAGTCGCCAAGCCGCCCGCGTTGCGGGCCAAGGGCGCGATCACGCACGCGGAGTTCGAACAGGCCAAGGCGCGGCTGCTCGCGCAACCGGCCGGCGGCGCGCTGTCGATCAACCGGCTGCGGCTCGCGGATCGCGACAGGTGGATCGCCGGTGTGTGCGGCGGTATCGGCGCGGCGGCCGGCGTCGAGCCATGGATCTGGCGGCTCGTGTTCGTGCTCGGCCTGCCGTTCGGCGGCTTCACGCTGCTGCTTTTATCTGCTGCTTTGGATCTTCGTGCCGCGCGAAGGCGCACAGGCCGGCGCGGCTGAATAGGAAACGACCCACCATGACCAGGAATTTCGACGTCGTCGTGATCGGCGCGGGTCCCGGCGGCTACATCGCTGCAATCCGCGCAGCCCAGCTCGGGTTTTCGGTCGCTTGCATCGACGAATGGAAAAACGGGCAGGGCGGACCCGCGCCCGGCGGCACCTGCACCAACGTCGGCTGCATTCCGTCGAAGGCGCTGCTGCAGTCCTCGGAGAACTACGAGCACGCCGCGCACCACTTCAGGGAGCACGGCATTGAGGTCAAGGGACTTGCGATCAATGTCGCGCAGATGCTCGCGCGCAAGGACGCCGTCGTGAAACAGAACAACGACGGCATCCTGTATCTGTTCAAGAAGAACAAGGTCGAGTTCTTCCACGGCCGCGGCAGCTTCGCCGGCAGCGGCGAAGCCGGCTACGAAGTGAAGGTCGCCGGCGCCGACGAGCACACACTCGTCGGCCGGCACGTGATCGTCGCGACCGGCTCGCGCCCGCGCGCGCTGCCCGGCGTCGAGTTCGACGAGAAACTCGTGCTGTCCAACGACGGTGCGCTCGCGATCCCCGAGGTGCCGAAGCGGCTCGGCGTGATCGGCGCCGGCGTGATCGGGCTCGAGCTGGGCTCGGTGTGGCGCCGGCTCGGCGCCGACGTGACGATCCTCGAGGCGCTGCCGGGTTTCCTCGGCGCGGCCGACGCGCAGATCGCGCGCGAGGCGCAGAGGGCGTTCACCAAGCAGGGACTGAAGATGCACTTCGGCGCCAGCATCACTGCGGTCAAGCGCGAGAAGAAGGGCAAGGCCGAAGAGATCGTCGTCGAGTACACCGACGACAAGGGCGCGGCGCAATCGCTCGCCTGCGACCGTCTGATCGTGTCGATCGGCCGCGTGCCGAACACCGAAGGGCTGAATGCCGATGCGGTTGGGCTGGCGCGCGACGAACGCGGTTTCGTCGTCGTCGACGGCGAGTGCCGGACCCATCTGCCGAATGTCTGGGCGATCGGCGACGTCGTGCGCGGGCCGATGCTCGCGCACAAGGCCGAAGAGGAGGGCGTGGCGGTCGCCGAACGCATCGCCGGCCAGCACGGCCACGTCGACTTCAACACGATTCCGTGGGTCATCTACACGTCGCCCGAGATCGCGTGGGTCGGGCAGACCGAACAGCAGGTCAAGGCCTCGGGACGCGCGTACCGCACCGGAACCTTCCCGTTCGCCGCGAACGGCCGCGCTCGTGCGCTCGGCGACACGACCGGCATGGTCAAGTTCGTCGCCGACGCCGCGACCGACGAGATCCTCGGCGTGCACATCGTCGGGCCTATGGCTTCCGAATTGATTGCGGAGGCGGTCGTCGCGATGTCGTTTCGCGCCGCAGCCGAGGACATCGCCCGCATCTGCCACGCCCACCCGTCGCTCGCCGAAGCGACCAAGGAAGCCGCGCTCGCGGTGGACAAGCGCGCGCTCAACTTTTAGTGACCTTCCGCGCCCATCTCGACGAGCTCCTGGGCAGCCGCGGTTACGTGCTCGACGCCGCGCAACAGGCCGCGGTGGCGCGACTTGAACGGCTCGACGCCGACTGGCGCGCGTACAAGGCGCAGCGTTCGAACGCGATCGCCAAGCTGCTGCGCCGGCCGCCGATTCCGCGCGGCGTCTACCTGTGGGGCGGTGTGGGGCGCGGCAAGAGCTTCCTGATGGACGTCTTCTTCACGGCCGTGCCGCTCGTCCGCAAGACGCGCGTGCACTTCCACGAGTTCATGCGCGGCGTGCACCGCGAGCTGGACGAGCTCAAAGGCACGGTCGATCCGCTCGACGAGGTCGCGCGCCGCATCGCGCGGCGGCACCGGCTGATCTGCTTCGACGAGTTCCACGTCTCCGACATCGCCGATGCGATGATCCTGCACCGACTGCTCGCCCGCCTGTTCGAGCTGGGGGTGGGTTTCGTGATGACTTCGAACTACGCGCCCGACGCGCTGTATCCGGACGGGCTGCACCGCGACCGCATGCTGCCGGCGATCGCGCTGCTGAACGAGCGGCTCGACGTGATCCATCTCGATGGCGGCACCGACTATCGACGGCGCGCGATGGAGCGGATCGACGCGTATTTGACGTCGCTCGGCCCGGAGTCCGAAGCGCATCTGGCCGAAGCGTTCGTGCGGCTCGCCGAAACGGAGGACGACGAACCGGTGCTGATGATCGAGTCGCGCGCGATCCGCGCGCGGCGCCGCGCCGGCGGCGTAGTCTGGTTCGACTTCGCGGTGTTGTGCGGCGGGCCGCGCTCGCAGAACGATTACCTCGAGATCGCCGCGCAGTTCCACACGGTGCTGCTGTCGAACGTGCCACGGATGTCCGCCGGGCAGGCGTCGGAGGCGCGCCGCTTCACGTGGCTCGTCGACGTGCTGTACGACCATCGGGTCAAGCTGATCGTCTCGGCAGAGGCACCGCCGGAGCAGCTCTACACCGCCGGCGCGCTGGCCAACGAGTTCCATCGCACCGCCTCTCGGCTGCTCGAGATGCAGTCGCGCGAATACCTCGAGGCGCCGCGCCGAGCGGTGGCCGCCGGTGTGTAGTCTGCAGGCGATTCAGCGTTCCGTTGCGCCGTGGGCTGCGACGCTGCTGCTCGCCGTGGCCCTGCCTGCGCACGCCGAGTTCGCCGCGCAGTTTCCGGCGGGCAGCATCCGAACGCGTGAGGACGCGACGCGGGCGCTCGCCGCCGCGCAGGCGGAAGCCGCCGCCGTCGAGAAGGCTTACGCGGACGAGCAGCAGCGCTGCGCCGGCACTTTCTTCGTCAACCGCTGCCAGGACGAAGCCCGACGCAAGCGCGAATCGGCGCTGCGCGAAGTCCGCCGAGTCGAACTCGAGGCACGCGATGCGCAGCGCAGGCTCGATGCGCAAGAACGGGCGCAGCGTCGCGGCGAGCGGCCGGCTGCCGGCGCCGCCGATCAGGCCGGACGCGCCGCCCAAGGACGCGCCGCGCAGGAAAGCCGCGAACGCGCGGCGCAAGACGCCGCCGAGCAGCGCAGGCTGCGCGAGCAGCAGGCCGCGGCGAACCGCGCGCAGGCCGAGCGGCGCGCGGCCGAGCTGGCGCAGCGGGAGGCAAGGCGCGCCGAACAGGCCAGCGCCGATGCTGCCCGCCGCGCCGAATACGCGCGTCGCGCAGAAGAACGCAAACGCGCCGCCGAAGCCTACGGCAAGAAAAAGGCGGAAGAACGCGCCGCCAACGAACGCCGGCGCGAGGCGCGCCGCCGAGAGCGCGAGGAAAAAGCGACGCGCCGAGCGGCGCAGAAGCAGCCGTAGCGCCGCCGCGCGCGGACTTCGGTCACCCCTGCGGCGTTTCGCCCGAGTCCCCGTCGAACCAGAGTGTGGCGGTCGGCATGCGTTTTTTCGGTTCCGGCGCCTCGAGCTTGACGATCGCGAGCGACAGATTGTCGCCGCGCCCTTGGGCGCGGTCGCGCGCGATACGAACGAGATGTTCGGATGCCTCGCGCGGCGACAGACTGTGCAGCAGCGACCCCAGCTCGTAGTCTTCGAAGTACGCCCACAGGCCGTCGCTGCATAGCAGGAAGGCGTCGCCGACGCGCAGTTCGCTCGCCTCGCCGACGACGATCTGCGGTTCGCGCGCGATGCCGAGCGCACTGACCAGGATGTTCTTGTATTTGTTGGCGGCAACCTCCGCCGCTTCGGCCTGGCCTTCGGCGGCGAGCATCGACGCGTAGGTGTGGTCTTCGGTCCGGTGCACGAGCCGGCCGGCGCGGAAGTAATACAGGCGGCTGTCTCCCGCGTGGGCCCAGATCGCGTAGTCCCTCTTGACGATCAGCGCGACGATCGTGCTGTGCGGCTCCTTCTCGCTCGAGAGCGCCGTCAGCCGGATCACCGTATGCGCTTCGGCTGCGATCTGCCTGAGCAGCGCCGGCAGCGCGGTGTCCTGTTCGGACAGCTCCTGGAACAGGCTCTGCGCAGTCGCGATCACCTGGTCCGAGGCCATGCGCCCGCCGGTGCGGCCGCCCATGCCGTCGGCGACGATCGCCAGCAGCGCGCCCGGGTTGCGCTTGCTCGTCAGGATCGCGACGCGATCCTGCTGCTCGGGGCGATCGCCGATGTGCTCGGCGATACAGGCGGTGACCTTGAAGCGCGACACGCGGTGTTTTCGTCTTCGATGCTCGGCTGCGGACGGTTCGCTTGAGCGCCGCGGCAGTCTATCAGCGGCTCCGCGCGCCGATCGCTCGAACTGCGCCGTAGGTCCCTGCTAGCATTCGCTTCACGCCGCGTGCTAGCCCGGATACTTCACGAGGGACGCGGGAATTGCGCGAGCGGATGCGCGAGGCAGGTTGCGCGAGAGGGGCGCAGTCGAATGCCAAGAGGCATTCGCGAGCACTTAAGCGCAAGATGACCGCGCAGGCGCCGCGCAAACCCGCGTAGCCCCGGCGATCCAGACTGGATCGTGGCCAGCAGGCTGCAAGCGCCGGCCAAAGCAGAGCAATTCACGCATACGGGGGCGACCTCGTGAAGTATTCGGGCTAACGCCCCGAACCGACATGGAACCGGACGAGATCAAGCGCCGCATCATCGAGTTGCAGATCGAGCATCGCGACCTGGACGACGCGATCGCACGGCTGTCCGTGCAGCCCGGCGTCGACGAGCTCCAATTGCGCCGGCTGAAGAAGCGCAAGCTGCAGATCAAGGACGCGATCGGGCTGCTGCAGGCGCAGCTCGTGCCGGACATTCCGGCGTGAAGTCGCCGCTGCCGCGCCGCGCCGCTGCAGCCGCGCCGCACGCGGGTGATGCGGGCGCGGTCGAGACCGTGCGCCGCCGCGTGGCGCGGGCCTTCGCGCCGGACGGCGAACTCGCAGGCGCGGTGCGCGGGTTCGTCGCGCGCGACGCGCAGCGCGACATGGCGCTTGCGGTGTTCGACGCGATCGTCGAGCGCGCCACGCTCGTGGCCGAGGCGGGAACCGGCACCGGCAAGACCTTCGCGTACCTCGTTCCGGCGCTGCTCGCGGGCGGTAAGGTGCTCGTTTCGACCGGCACCAAGGCGCTGCAGGACCAGGTCCACGGCAAGGACCTCGCCGCGGTCACGCGGGCGCTCGGACTGCGCGTCGAATGCGCACTGCTCAAGGGGCGGCAGAACTACGTGTGTCTGCACCGGCTCGAACGTGCCGGACGCGAAGCTCGGCTGGCCACGAGGCAGGACTCCGCGCATCTGCGCGCGGTGCTGCGGTTCGCGCGGACGACCGCGAGCGGCGATCTGGCCGAGCTCGGCGAAGTGCCGGAGAACGCGCCGATCCGTTCGCTGGTCACCTCGACGCGCGAAAACTGCCTCGGGGGCGACTGCCCGAACTTCGATGACTGCTTCGTCTACAAGGCGCGCCGCGCCGCGCAGGCGGCCGACGTCGTCGTCGTCAACCATCACCTCTTCCTCGCCGATCTGGCGCTGCGCGACGACGCGATCAGCGAGTTCCTGCCGGCCGTCGACACGGTCGTGCTCGACGAGGCGCACCAGTTGCCCCGGATCGCCGGCGAGTTCTTCGGAACCACCTGGTCGCTCGCGCAGGTCGTCGAACTGGCGCACGACGCGCGCGCGGCCGGACTCGGCGCGGCAGCCGACGCCGCGCCGTGGGTGGCGCTCGCGCAGTCGATCGAGCAGGCCGCGCGCGAGCTGCGGCTGCAGCTCGCGCACGCGGGACTCGCGCCCGGCGCCCGCGTCGCGCTGGAGCGCATCGGCCGGCGCGCGGCGCTCGCGCAGGCGGTGGAGGCGATCGACACCGCGCTCGCTGCACTTGCTGCGGTGCTTGCTGCGAACCGCGGCCGCGACGCCGCGCTCGACGCGCTCGAGCCGCGTGCCGCCGCGTTGCGCGCGCATCTGGCCGAGTGGCGCGACGCGTTTGCGGCGGTCGGGGCCGACGCCGATGCGAGCGCGGCCCAAGCAGAGCAGACCGTGCGCTGGGTCGGCGTATCCGCGCACGGCGCGCAGTTCAACGCCACGCCGCTCGCCCCCGGCGATGCCTTCGCGCGCGCGCGCGCGCGGCAGACGCAAGCGTGGATCCTGACGTCTGCGACGCTGACGGTCGTTCAGCGTTTCGACGCGTTCATCGCCGAAACTGGGCTCGCCGGCGCGCGGACGATGCGCTGGGACAGCCCGTTCGACTTCGCGCGACAGGCGCTGCTTTACCTTCCACAGCCGATGCCGTCGCCGCTCGCGCCGGACTTCGCCGAGCGCGTCGCCGACCTCGCCTGGCCGGTGATCGCCGCCTCGGGCGGCCGTGCGTTCGTGCTGTGCACGACGCTGCGCGCGGTCGAACGGATCGCCGGCCGCTTGCGTGCGCGGATCGCGGAGTCAGGCGCGGAGCTGCCGCTGCTGGTGCAGGGAACGGCGACACGGCGTGCGCTGATCGATGCGTTTCGACGCGCCGGCAACGCGGTGCTGGTCGGAGCCGTCAGCTTCTGGGAGGGCATCGACGTGCGCGGCGAAACGCTGTCGCTGGTCGTGATCGACAAGCTGCCGTTCGCACCGCCCGACGATCCGGTCGTCGAGGCGAAGCTTCGCAGGCTGCGCGCGCTCGGACGCAACCCGTTCGTCGAATATCAGCTCCCGCAAGCGGTGACGCTGCTCCAGCAGGGTGCAGGGCGCCTGATCCGCGACGAAACGGACCGCGGCGTGCTGATGATCCTGGACGATCGGCTATTGACGAAGCCTTACGGCAAGGCCGTGCTCGCCAGCCTGCCGCCGTTTGCGCGCACGCGCAGCGAGGTCGAGGCCTGCGGCTTTTTCGCGCAGGCGCCGCAAACGACGTAGCCAGGCCGCCGCGGCGCTACTGGCGCCTGGCCAGCAGCGTGGTGTTCGGGAAGTTCTTCAGCAGCACGCGCTCGGTGTCGGCGCGCAGATCGGGCAGACCGAGCGCCTCGTACGAGCGCATCATCAGGTACAGGGCCTCTTCGGAAGCCGGCGCGCCCTGGTAGTCGCGCAACGCGCCTTGCGCGCGCGCGATCGCCGCGAGATAGGCGCCGCGACGGAAGTAGTAGCGCGCGACGTTGACCTCGCTTTGCGCCATCGCGTTGACCAGATAGTTCATCCGCATCCGCGCGTCTTCCGCATAGCCACTCGCCGGCCAGCGCTGCACCAGCTCGCGGAACGCATCGAAGGCTTCGCGCATCGCCTTCGGGTCGCGCTCGCTCGGATCCTGACCGAGCCGACGGCCGAACAGACCCAGGTCGTCGTTGAACGAGGCGAGCCCCTTGAGGTACTGGACGTAGTCGGCGAACGGGTGGTTCGGGTTGAGCTTCAGAAACCGGTCGGCCGCGGTGATCGCCTGTGCCGATTCGCCTTCCTTGTAGTACGTGTAGGCGATCTCGAGCTGCGCCTGCTGCGCATGGCGGCCGAACGGGAACCGGGCCTCGAGTTTTTCGAGCAGCGTGCGCGCGCGCTGCCAGTTGGCGATATCCATCTCAGCGCGCGCCTCTGCATATAATCGGTCGGCGTCCCACTTCGCCGTTTCATCGCGTTCGGCGAACGTTCCGCACGCGGCGAGCGCAGCAGCGAACGCGCCGCAGATTGCGGCACGCGCGATCCGGGTCCACATGTCGAGCCGCCCTTCGATCTGCATCGCGAGCCGTTCCAGTCTGGAAAGTGCGCGGATTATATCGGCGCGATGACGAGCGAAACGAGCGAACCTGTCGCGACCGACGACGCCGACGACATCGACGGCGAACTGCCGCTGCCGCAACGCTTCAGCGTCACCGCCGCGCACGCCGGCCTGCGCGTCGACAAGGTGCTGGCGCTGCTGCTGCCCGAAGTCTCGCGCAGCCGTATTCGCCAATGGATCGAGGCCGATGCAGTGCGCGTCAACGGCGCCGTGCCGCGCCCGCGCGACGAAGTGGCCGAAGGCGACGTGATCGACCTCGACCCGCCGCCTGCGCCCGAGACGCTCGCCTTCCGCCCCGAGCCGATGCCGCTTGCGATCGTTCACGAAGACGACGAGATCATCGTGATCGACAAGCCGCCCGGACTGGTCGTCCATCCGGCCGCCGGCCACTGGTCCGGCACGCTGGCGAACGGGCTGCTCGCGCACGACGCGCAGCTTGCCGAGCTTCCGCGCGCCGGCATCGTGCACCGGCTCGACGCCGGGACCTCGGGGCTGATGGTGGTGGCGCGAACGTTGCGCGCGCAGACCGATCTCGTGAGGCAACTGCACGCGCGCAGCGTCACGCGCGAGTACTGGGCGATCGTCTTCGGCGAGACGCCGCCGGAGGGAACGATCGACGCGCCGATCGGCCGAGATCCGCGCAATCCGCTGCGCTTCAAGGTGAGCCGCGCGGCGAGCGCCCGGCCTGCGCGCACGCACTTTCGCCGCGTGCAGACGGTCGCAGCGGACGGTCTGAAACTGAGCTGGATCGCGTGCCGGCTCGACACCGGCCGCACGCATCAGATCCGAGTGCATCTCGAGTCGATCGGCCATCCGCTGGTCGGCGATCCGGTCTATCGCAAGGCGGCGCCGAGCCGGCCGGCACGACGCGAGCCGGAGCAGCCGCGCCGCGCCGAGGCGGCCGCATGGGCGCGCTTCGATCGACAGGCGCTGCACGCGTGTCGCCTGGCGCTCGATCACCCGGCAAGCGGCGAGCGCATGGCCTGGTTCAGCGCACCGCCGCCGGACATGCGCGCGCTGATGCGCTCGCTCGGCTTGCGCGACGTCGGACGTCCGGTGGCGGCTTTCGAATGACGTCCGATACGCATTGGATCGTTCCGGACTGGCCCGCGCCGCAGGGCGTGCGCGCGCTGATCACGACGCGCGCCGGGGGTGTGTCGCGCGGGCCGTGGGGCGTTCCGCCCGATGGCGCGGGCGGGATGAACCTGGGTTACGGCAGCGGCGACGACCCGGCGGCAGTCGCGGTCAACCGCGCGCGGCTGCGCGAACTGCTGCCCGAGGAGCCGCGCTGGTTGGCTCAGGCGCACGGCGCGCGCGTCGTCGACGCCGAATCGGTCGCAGCGCCGCCCGTGGCCGACGCATCGACTGCGCTCGCGCGAAACGTCGTCTGCGCCGTGCTGGTGGCCGATTGCTTGCCGGTCCTGCTGGCGGACGCACGCGGCCGCGCGGTGGCTGCTGCGCACGCGGGATGGCGCGGGCTGGCCGGCGGTGTACTTCAGGCGACGGCGGATGCGTTGCGATCGCGGCTGGACGATCCGACTGCCGAATTGATCGCCTACCTCGGACCGGCGATCGGCCCGGAGGCGTTCGAGGTCGGTGCAGACGTACTCGCCGCGATGCGCGACACGTTGCCGCACGCATCGTCGGCGTTTCGGCCGCTGGCGGGCGGCAAGTACCTAGCCGACCTGTTCGCGCTGGCGCGGCAGGCGCTGGCGCAGCGCGGCGTCGAAGCGGTGTACGGCGGCACCGAAAGCACGTACGCGCAACCGCAGCGCTTCTACAGTTTCCGCCGCGATCGCATCACAGGTCGTCATGCCGCGCTGATCTGGCGCGCGTCGAACTGAAGGGCGTAACGGTGCGGCGCGATGCCGGTTTGACACGCTTTGTCCGTGGTGGCGACAATGGCTCGGGCAGCGTCTATGCTGTACTGGAAACGGATCGCTCGCGCGAACGGACGAGGAGAACGGAATGGCCACCCGCAGCGGTGCCGGCAAGCGCGCCGGCAGGACGACCCGATCCCGTGCGGCGCCGCGGGCAGCGGCAGCCGTATCGCAGTCGCCGGCGGCTCCGCACGGCGATGCCGCTGCAGGGCAACGAACGTCGGAACCTCAACCGGGGAATCCATGGGCCGGTTGGTGGAATGCCATTTCGTCGATGCCGCGCGCTGCGACCGAGGTGCCGACGATCGGACTGTCGCCCGAGCGTCTGCTCGAACTGCAGCAGGACTACGCGCAGCGGCTGACGCACCTTTGGACCGATTTCTTTGAGCATCCGGAGAAGGCCAGCGAACCGATCAAGGACAGTCGCTTCTCGGATCCCGCATGGCAGCAGAATCCGCTCGCATCGTTTTATGCGCGGGCGTATCTGTTGAACGCCGAGTTCCTGAATCGGCTGGCGGAAAGTGTGGAGGCGGACAAGAAGACGAAGAAGCGCATCCGGTTCGCGGTGTCGCAGTTCGTCGATGCGGCGTCGCCCTCGAATTTCCTGGCGCTCAATCCGGAAGCGCAGAAGCGGCTGATCGAGACTGGCGGCGAGAGCCTGACGCAGGGCATCAAGAACCTGCTCGGCGACCTGCGCAAGGGCAAGATCACGCAGACCGACGAAAGCGCGTTCGAGATCGGCAGGAACGTCGCGACGACCGAAGGGGCGGTCGTCTACCAGAACGAGCTGATGCAGTTGATCCAGTACAAGCCGCTGACCGCCAAGGTCTACGCGCGGCCGTACGTGATGATCCCGCCGTGCATCAACAAGTACTACATCCTCGACCTGCAGCCGGACAACTCGTTCATCCGTTACACGGTCGAGCAGGGGCATACGGTGTTCGTCGTGTCGTGGAAAAACCCGCACGCGCCGGAACGCTTCATGACCTGGGACGACTATCTCGAGAAAGGGCCGATCGCGGCGATTCACGTCGCGCAGGAGATCACCGGTTCCACTCAGGTCAACGCGCTCGGCTTCTGCGTCGGCGGAACGATCCTCGCGTGCGCGCTGGCCGTGATGTACGCGCGCGGCGAGGATCCGGTCGCGAGCCTGACGATGCTCACCGCACTGCTGGACTTCGAGGACGCCGGCGTGCTCGACATCTTCATCGACGAGGCGCACGTGCGCCTGCGCGAACAGCAGATGGGCAAGGGCGGAGTCATGCCGGGGCGCGATCTCGCGATCACGTTCAACAGCCTGCGCGCCAACGACCTGGTCTGGAACTACGTGGTCAACAACTACCTCGAGGGCAAGCAGCCGCCGGCGTTCGATCTGCTGTACTGGAACGGGGACAGCACGAACCTGCCGGGGCCGATGTACACGTGGTACCTGCGCAATACCTACCTCGAAAACAACCTGCGCGTGCCGAACAAGGTCAAGTGCTGCGGCGTGCCGATCGATCTGAACCGCATTCGCGCGCCTGCCTACGTGTTCGCGGCGCGCGAGGATCACATCGTTCCGTGGAAGGCTGCGTATGCGTCAGCGCGGCTGCTGCCCGGCGACAAGCCGGGCAGCGTGAAGTTCGTGCTGGGTGCGAGCGGACATATCGCGGGAACGATCAACCCGCCATCCAAGAACAAGCGCAGCTACTGGACCGGCAAGCCGGGACCTTTGCCCGCGGATTCGGAAGCGTGGCTGCACGGCGCGACCGAACATCCCGGAAGCTGGTGGACCGACTGGTCGAAATGGTTGGCGCCACTGGGTGGCGCGCAGAAACCCGCGCCGAAGACCTACGGCAATGCGAAGTACAAGGTCATCGAGCCGGCGCCGGGAAGTTACGTCAAAGAGAAAGCCTAGGAGTCGACAAATGACACACGCAGTGATCGTGGCAGCCGCGCGGACGGCCATCGGAAAGTTTGGCGGCACGTTGGCAAAGACACCGGCGCCCGAGTTGGGTGCGACCGTGATCGGCGAGTTGCTCAAACGCGCGCGGCTCGATCCTGGGCAGATCGACGAGGTGATCCTCGGCCAGGTGCTGACCGCCGGGTCGGGACAGAACCCCGCGCGGCAGGCGGCGATCAAGGCCGGACTGCCGGTCGCTGTGCCCGCGATGACGATCAACAAGGTATGCGGCTCCGGATTGAAGGCGGTCATGCTCGCGGCGCAGGCGATCGCCGACGGCGACGCCGAGATCGTGATCGCGGGAGGCCAGGAGAACATGAGCCTTGCGCCGCACGTATTGCCGGGCTCGCGCGACGGCTTCCGCATGGGCGACGTCAAGATGATCGATTCGATGATCGTCGACGGGCTGTGGGACGTGTACAACAAGTACCACATGGGCATCACGGCGGAGAACGTTGCGAAGCAGTACGGCGTCGATCGCGCGCAGCAGGATGCCTTCGCGCTCGAGTCGCAACGCAAGGCCGCTGCCGCGCAGGACGCGGGCAAGTTCAAGGAAGAGATCGTCCCGGTGCTGATCCAACAGAGGAAGGGCGATCCGATCCGTTTCGACACCGACGAGTTCGTCAACCGCAAGACGAACGCCGAGGCGCTCGCCGGATTGAAACCCGCATTCGACAAGGAAGGCACGGTCACCGCGGGCAACGCTTCCGGCATCAACGACGGGGCAGCGGCTGTCGTCGTAATGTCCGAGGCGAAGGCCAAGGCGCTGGGGCTGCAGCCGCTTGCGCGCATCGCGGCGTTCGCATCGTCCGGCGTCGACCCGAAGATCATGGGCATGGGACCGGTGCCGGCGTCGCGCCGCACGCTCGAGAAGGCGGGCTGGAAGGCGGCGGACCTCGACCTGATGGAGATCAACGAAGCGTTCGCAGCGCAGGCCTGCGCGGTGAACAAGGAGATGGGCTGGGACACGTCGAAGATTAACGTCAACGGCGGCGCGATCGCGCTCGGCCATCCGATCGGCGCATCGGGCTGCCGCATCCTCGTAACGCTGCTGCACGAGATGAAGCGGCGCGGCGCGAAAAGAGGGCTCGCTTCGTTGTGCATCGGCGGGGGCATGGGGGTCGCGCTCGCAGTGGAGCGCTGACTGTTTCTCGCCGACGGTCGGCTGCGGGGGCAGCGGCGAGCCAAGGCAGATCGGCTATCGACAGACCGCGGACGCGTTCGCCGAACGCAGTCCATCACTCGACAAGGAGAACGCAATGACCAAGCTCGCATACGTCACCGGCGGCATGGGCGGAATCGGGACCGCCATTTGCCGCAAGTTCCACGATATGGGCTACAAGGTGATCGCCGGCTGCGGCCCGACGCGCGACTACAACAAGTGGCTCGCCGAGCAGAAGGCCGCCGGCTACACGTTCTACGTGTCGGTCGGCAATGTGGCGGACTGGGAATCGACGAAGGCGGCTTTCGAAAAGGTCAAGGCCGAGCACGGCAACCCGGACATCCTCGTCAACAACGCCGGCATCACGCGCGACGGTGTTTTCCGCAGGATGCCGCTCGAGGACTGGCGCGCGGTCATCGACACGAACCTCAACAGCGTCTTCAACGTCACGAAACAGGTGATCGACGGCATGCTCGAAAAGGGCTGGGGTCGCATCATCAACATCAGTTCCGTCAACGGCGAAAAAGGCCAGTTCGGCCAGACCAACTACTCGGCTGCCAAGGCCGGCATGCACGGGTTCACGATGGCGCTGGCGCAGGAGGTGGCGTCGAAGGGCGTCACCGTCAACACGGTGTCGCCCGGGTACATCGCGACGGACATGGTGCTGGCCGTGCGCGAGGACGTGCGCGAGAAGATCATTCAACAGATCCCGGTGAAACGACTCGGCAAGGCCGAGGAGATCGCCTCTCTCGTCGGCTGGCTGACGACCGATGACGCCGCTTTCGCCACCGGCGCCGACTTCCCCGTCAACGGTGGCCTGCACATGGGGTGAGCGCGGGGTTTCGGCGGACACACCTGCGTGTGTTCGCCGCCGCGCGAACGGGCGCCGCATGCAAAGCGGCGCCCTGGACCGAGCGAACGGCACTTGCGTCGCGCAGCGATGCCGGGTGAGCGAGGAGCGCGGGGTTTCGGCGGACACACCTGCGTGTGTTCGCCGCCGCGCGAACGGGCGCCGCATGCAAAGCGGCGCCCTGGACCGAGCGAACGGCACTTGCGTCGCGCAGCGATGCCGGGTGAGCGAGGAGCGCGGGGTTTCGGCGGACACACCTGCGTGGGTCCGCCGCCGCGCGCATGCAAAGCGGCGGACCGCGTGAGGCAGCGACGGAGCGCCGTGGGCCGGCGCTGCTCATGCGCCGCATCAGCGACATGTGGCGCGTTGCGCCGCGCAAGGCACGCCGGCGCAGGCGGACATTGGGCTAGAATGCGCACATCCTCAAGCATTTAGGGCGTTGCGTCGAGAGCGCGAAGCGCCCCAGCCGTCGTGCGAAGCAGCATCGCGCGCGACGCAGCATCTCAAGTGGAAAGACGCAACATGGCCGCCGGACTCCGCCTGATCAAGAAGTATCCGAACCGCCGTCTTTACGACACCCAGACGAGCACGTACATCACGCTCGCCGACGTCAAGCAACTCGTGCTCGAGCACGAAAACTTCCAGGTGGTCGACGCCAAGAGCGGGGAAGACCTGACGCGCCAGATCCTGCTGCAGATCATCCTCGAGGAGGAATCGGGCGGGGTGCCGATGTTTTCGGCGCAGATGCTCGCGCAGATCATCCGTTTCTACGGTAACGCGATGCAGGGGATCATGGGCTCGTACCTGGAGAAAAACATCCAGGCCTTCATCGACATCCAGGCCAAGCTGCAGGAGCAGAGCAAGGCGTTTTACGAGACGAACAAGATCGGCCCGGAAATGTGGGCCCAGTTCGTCAACATGCAGGCGCCGATGATCCAGTCGATGATGACCAATTACATCGAGCAGTCGAAGAACCTGTTCGTGCAGATGCAGGAAAACATGCAGAACCAGGCGCGTTCGATGTTCACGGGCTTCCCGTTCCAGCAGCCGACCGAGAAGAAGTGACGGCCGCCTGCGCGGCGCGTGGCTGCGGTCGCGCCGTGCGCGGCGGTGATGCGTTCGCAGACGCGTTGCGCCGCCAACGCGGCCACCGGCCTGAGTGAAGCGGGCGGCGGCATTCGTCCTTGCGTTCGATGACGACCCTTGCCAAGGCACGGCCATACTACCGTCCGGCGAAAGCGCCGACCGTCGGCATCGTCTCGCTCGGCTGCCCGAAGGCGCTGGTCGACTCCGAACGCATCGTCACGCAGCTGCGCGCCGAGGGTTACGCGCTGTCCGGCAGTTACGACGGGGCGGATCTCGTCATCGTCAACACCTGCGGCTTCATCGATGCCGCCGTGCAGGAATCGCTCGACGCGATCGGCGAAGCGCTCGCCGAAAACGGCAAGGTCATCGTCACCGGCTGCCTGGGCGCGAAGGCGGACAACGGCGAGAACCTGGTCGCGAAGGTGCACCCCAAGGTGCTCGCGGTCACCGGGCCGCACGCGGCCGACGAGGTGATGCGGCACGTGCACGCGCAGCTTCCGAAGCCGCACGACCCATTCACCGATCTGATGCCGCCGGCCGGCGTCAAGCTGACGCCACGCCACTACGCGTATCTGAAGATCTCCGAAGGCTGTAACCACCGCTGCACGTTTTGCATCATCCCGTCGCTGCGCGGCGATCTCGTTTCGCGGCCGATCGGCGAAGTGATGCGCGAGGCGGAGAACCTCGTCAAGCAGGGCGTTCGCGAGCTGCTGGTGATTTCTCAGGATACGAGCGCGTACGGTGTGGACGTGAAGTACAAGCTCGACTTCGTCGGCGGCCGCGCGGTGAAGACGAAGATGACCGAACTCGCGCGCGAACTGGGCCGGCTCGGCGTCTGGGTCCGGCTGCACTACGTCTATCCGTACCCGCACGTCGACGAGATCGTCCCGCTGATGGCCGAAGGCAAGGTGCTGCCTTATCTGGACGTTCCGTTCCAGCACGCGCACCCGCGCATCCTCAAGCTGATGAAGCGGCCGGCCTCCGGTGAAAAGAACATCGAGCGGATCCGCGCCTGGCGCGCGATCTGCCCGGAGCTCACGATCCGCTCGACCTTCATCGCTGGCTTCCCCGGCGAGACCGAGGATGAGTTCGAGTACCTGCTGGACTTCCTGCGCGAAGCGCAACTGGACCGGGTCGGCTGCTTCGCATACTCGCCGGTCGAAGGCGCCGCGGCGAACGCGTTGCCCGGCGCGCTGCCCGACGAGGTCCGCGAGGAGCGTCGCGCGCGCTTGATGGCCGTGCAGCAGCAGATCTCGCGCGCGCGGCTGGCGCGCAAAGTCGGCACGACCCAGCGCGTGCTGATCGACGAGGTCGGTCCGACGATCGCGGTCGGCCGCTCGAGCGCGGATGCGCCCGAGATCGACGGCCTCGTCTACGTGAAGACGCGCCGCAAGCTCGCCGTCGGCGAATTCGTCGACGTGCGCATCACTTCTGCCGAAGAACACGACCTGCACGGGGTGCCCGCATGAAATACCGGCTGCTCGGCGGGCGCGGATCGGGCTCGGCCAGCGTCGAGTTCGCGCTCGCCGCGCTCGGCGTCGAGCACGAAGTGATCGAGGCCGCGCCGTGGGACGAGCACGCCCCCGGGCTCGCCGAGTTGCACGCGGTCAATCCGCTCGCGCAGGTTCCCACGCTCATCACGCCCGCCGGCGAGGTGCTGACCGAAAGCGTGGCGATCCTGTGGACGCTGATGGAGCGGCACCCGAGCGACTGGGTGCCTGCGCCTTCGACGACCGAGCGCGCCGCCTGTCTGCGCTGGATGGTGTTCGTCGCCGCCAACGTCTATGCGGCGGGCAGCATCGTCGACGTGCCGTCGCGCTGGCTCGCCGACGTAGGCGCGCGCGAAGCGCTGCAGACCGGCGCCCGCGCGCGCATCGCGCAGTACTGGGCGATCGTCGCCGGCGCCTGGCGCGGCACGCCGTTTCTGCTCGGCGAGCGGCCGCGCATCGCCGACGTTTACATCGCCAACATCTCGCGCTGGTGGGGTGCGCGCAAGTTTCTCGAAGACAACCGCGCCGACTTTCACGCGCTGCTGCGCCGGATCGAGTCGCTGCCCGAGGTCGCGCCGGTCTGGCAGCGCCACGGTTTCGAGTAGCGCTCAGCGGCGCGAACCGAGCACCGCGCCGCCGACGATCAACGCGGCGGCGACCGCGATCGTCCAACTGAACCGGCCGAGCCCGGTCGCGATCAGCAGCAGGGTCGACGCGAGCGGCGTCAGGAACGACAGCGCGCCGATCGCGCGTGCATCGCCGCGCTTCAGCGCCGCATCCCATAGAAAAAACGCGGCACCCATCGGTCCGAGCGCCAGCAGTCCGATCAGCAGCCACTCGCGCGCCGAAGGAACGTAGCGCGACTCGAGCGTCGCATGCGCGCCGAGTGCGAGCAGCCCCGACACGACGCAGAACAGCCCGACCGCCGCGGTCGGAAACGGGGCAACGCGCCGCGTCAGCAGCGAATACGTCGACCAGACGAGCGCCGAGCCGAGCGCAAGCAGATAGCCGTCCCAGTGCGCGATCGAAAGCGTCCAGCGCCCGCCGGTGATCACGAGCGCCGCGCCGGCAAAGCCGAGCATCGCTGCGATCACGTGCCGCGCACCCAGGCGCACCCCGCGCAACAGCAGCGGCGCGAGCAGCACGATCAACAGGGGCCACAGGTAATTGACCAGGTTCGCCTCGACCGCGGGCGCGCGGCGCAGCGCCAGGAACAGCAGCAGGTGAAAGCCGAACAGACCGTAGACGCCGAGCGCGAGGGTGGCAGGCGGCACGCGCCAGCGACGCCAGGTCGGCGCAGCGATCAGGCCGGCGCCGGTCAGCGACAAGCCCAGCAGCAGGAAGGGCGGTACCGATCGCAGCCCGACCGCGAGCGCGGCGAGCAGGCTCCACAAGACGATGGCGCCCAGGGCAAGGAGGGTCGCAGGCACGAGGCGCGCGAGTTTACCGACCGGATCGAAGTCCCGCCGCGTCGCCGGTGCTAATCTGCCGCGTCGGAGCCGCCGGCCTTGCGCCGCGCGGCGAACGCAGTGCATCGAGCGGAGGACATATGGGCAGGGACGTGGTGATCGCAAGCGGCGTGCGGACGGCGATCGGCGACTTCGGCGGTGGCTTGAAGGACATTCCGCCGACGCAGCTCGGCGCGACCTGCGTCAGGGAAGCGCTGGCGCGCGCGCGGGTCGAAGGCGGCGAAGTCGGCCACGTCGTCTTCGGCAACGTGATTCACACCGAGCCGCGCGACATGTACCTGGCGCGCGTGGCCGCACTCGACGGCGGCGTGCGCGACCACGTGCCTTGCCTGACACTCAATCGCCTGTGCGGCAGCGGGCTGCAGGCGGTCGTCTCGGCGTCGCAATCGATCCTGCTCGGCGATTGCGACATCGCGTTGGCCGGCGGTGCCGAGAGCATGTCGCGTGCCCCGTACGCGATGCCCAGCGGCCGCTGGGGCCAGCGCATGGGCGACGCGCAGGTCATCGACATGATGGTCGCCGCGTTGCACGACCCGTTCCAGAAGATCCACATGGGCGTGACGGCGGAGAACGTCGCCGCCAAATGGGGCATCACGCGCGAGGAGCAAGATCGACTCGCGGTCGAAAGCCACAAGCGCGCGTCGGCGGCGATCAGGGAAGGTCGCTTCAAGAGCCAGATCGTGCCGATCGTCACGAGAGGCAAAAAAGGCGACGTCGTCTTCGACACCGACGAGCATCCGCGCGTGGACACGACGCTCGAGGACTTGGCGAAATTGAAGCCCGTGTTCGTGAAGGAAGGCGGCACGGTCACCGCGGGCAACGCCTCCGGCATCAACGACGGCGCGGCGGCGCTCGTGCTGATGGAGCGCGCCACGGCAGACAAGCGCGGCGTCAAGCCGCTCGGACGGCTCGTCGCCTATGCGCACGCCGGCGTCGATCCGAAGTACATGGGCATCGGCCCGGTGCCGGCGTCGCGCATGGCGCTCGAGCGAGCGGGTTTGACGATCGACCGGATGGACGTGATCGAGGCCAACGAGGCCTTCGCCGCGCAGGCGTGCGCGGTGACCAAGGACTTGAAGGCCGACCCCGCGAAGGTCAACCCGAACGGCAGCGGCATCTCGCTCGGCCACCCGGTCGGGGCGACCGGCGCCATCATCACCGTCAAGGCGCTGTACGAGCTGGAACGGATCGGCGGCCGCTACGCGCTGGTGACGATGTGCATCGGCGGCGGGCAGGGGATCGCGGCGGTCTTCGAGCGGGTGTAGGTTCGTTCGAGCGCGGCGGAGCGGCGAAGCGATGCCGGAAGTCTTTCGCTGGCGCGGGTTTCGGTTCTTCTTCTATTCGAACGAAGGAAGCCCGCGCGAGCCGTGCCACGTGCACGTCGAACATGCCGATGGCGAAGCGAAGGTATGGCTCGATCCCGAGATCCGCCTGGCTTCCAGCTTCGGATTGAGCAGCCGGCAACTCGGCACTATTCTTGCCGTCGTACGGGAACGTGAGGCACGGATCCGGGAGAAATGGGATGAATACTTCGGTCACTAGCGTCGCGTCTGCGGTTCACTTCACCGACACCGACATGCTGGTCGAACTGGCGGACGGCCGCGCCATCCGGGTTCCGCTCGCCTGGTTCCCGCGCCTGCTCAACGCGACCCCAGAACAGCGCGGCAAGGTGCGGATTAGCAAGTCGGGCGCGGGCTTGCATTGGGACGAACTCGACGAAGACATCAGCGTCGCCGGTCTGCTGGCCGGGCGGCCGGACATGAGTGCTAGACGGACGCTGGCGTCTGCTTGAGCGGGTCCCGATCTGGAGCGATGTCAAGTCGCGGAGGAAGCCGCGGAAGTGGCTGTTCGCAAGGCGAGCTGTCGCACAGTTACTTGACGTTCATCGCGAGCACTTGGGCGTGTCCGATTGCGGATGTCGCCGCAGCTTGACTGGATCGCTTGACGCGGCAAGCTGACACACGTCACCCGACGCCGGACGACCGGGGTGCCGCCTCAGCAATCTGTCTGCTGCTTGCAGTGATGGTTGAGTCGTACACGCTTCGTGTCGCAGTCGATCAGGATAAGCGGCCGACCCGATTCCGGGCATATGACTGGTGGACCAAGAGCGCGTACCAGCACAGGGAGTACGTGCTGGATCTCTTCGTCCTCCGCGACGCCATTGCGCACAACCACGTCTACGAATACGAGCTGGACAAAGAGGGGCCACCTCAGCGCCACGTTGTCTTCTTGGGAGGAGACAAGAAATGGAAGCGGCGCGTGGATGACCGTTCGCGGAAGCTCAAGCATTCCGGGCTCCATGTGAACCCCGGCCAGATCGGACCGCTGGACGTCCGCACCTCGGCCGCCATCTCGCTGGGAGCGCTCAGGTACTTGAAGAACTCCGGTCAGCGCGTAGGTCCGATCGAGTTTTCACACGCGAGGCGGGGCAAGGCGAAGAATCTCTGGGAACTGCTGGACCAAGTCACGAAGCGGGCGATCGCGGTGAGGCAATGATCGGTGGGTAGCTTGTGATGTCCAGCGCCACATGCCGTTGTTGAGCGAAGACCTGGCCGCAGGGAGGCACACGCATGCGGGAGGCAGCGACTGAGCGGATCGTCAGCTCACCGCGCGGCCGTCGTTCAGCCGCAACCAGCCCTTGACGACGCGATAGACCGCCCAGATCCAGACGGCGAGCAGGATCAGGAATCCGACGCCGACCAGCGCGAGCACGATACCCGCGACGGTCCACGCAAGGCCCCACCAGAAGGTGCGGATCTGCCAGTCGAAGTGGCTTTCGAGCCAGGTGCCGCGCACGTCGTCGCGCTTGATGTACGCGATGATCACGCCCGCGATCGCGGTGACACCCCACAGGAACGACAGCGCGTACAGCACGTAGACGACGAGCGCGACGTTCTTCGTCTTTTTGATCGTTTCGTC
This sequence comes from uncultured Burkholderiaceae bacterium, assembly GCA_964539745.1. GTDB lineage: Bacteria > Pseudomonadota > Gammaproteobacteria > Burkholderiales > Burkholderiaceae_F > DSNY01. The sequence goes on from CAZIJU010000010.1 coordinate 37,350, forward strand.
CGCTACGGGTGTCTGCATCGCACGTCCTTCAGGAAAACCAGTTGAGCACACCGTCGAGCGCAGTGTAGTTCAGCGCGTAGGTCGCCTGCTGCCGTACGACGGGCTTCGCCCGATACGCGACCGAGATTCCGGCGAGCTTCATCATCTTCAGGTCGTTCGCGCCGTCGCCGATCGCGATCGCGCGCTCGGTCGCGCAGCCGAGATCGGCGCATGCATCGCGCAGCGCCTGCGCCTTGCCGTCCGCATCGACGATCTCGCCGCCGCCGGGGCCGGTCACACGGCCGGTGAGCCTTCCGTCGGCGATCTCGATCACGTTCGCGCGCGTGTAGTCGAAACCGAGGCGCTGCTGCAGCCGATCGGTAAAGAAGGTGAAACCGCCAGTGACGAGCAGCGTCTTCAGCCCGGCTGCCTTGCATGCGGCGATCAGTGCCTCGGCGCCGTCGTTCAGGCGAAGTTTCTCTTGATACACCCGCTCGAGCAGCGAGACGTCCACGCCGGCCAGCATGGAGACGCGCCGGCGCAGGCTTTCCTTGTAGTCGGCGATCTCGCCGCGCATCGCCGCTTCGGTGATCGCTGCGACCTCCTTGCCTTTGCCGGCGTACGCGGCGACTTCGTCGAGGCTTTCGACGTTGACGAGCGTCGAATCCATGTCCAGGGCCAGCAGCCTGAAGCTGGCGAGCTTCAACGCCGGCGTCACAATCGCCCAGTCGCATTTCCAGTAGTCCGCGAGCGCCGCCGCGGCCTTGCGCGTATCGGCGTCATCGCGGATGCCGACCAGGCGCGCGCTGTTGAGTTTTCGTTGCACGCGCTGTGCGAGGCAGACCACCTTGAACGCGTCGACCGCGGCGGTGGGGAGATCGGCGGATTGGATGACGAGGTCCATGGTGTTCGTCGAGAAGGTGTCACTCCCGCGTCGGCGGGAATTCGCAGAAGCTCAAAGACGCTGGGTTCCCGCTTTCGCGGCAACGACAGTCAGCGCAGGCGCCCTCGCTCACGCCAGCGCCTTGAACACGGTCCGCAACTGCTGCAGCCGCGCATCGAGATTCGGCGTCTTCACGTCGATGCGCAGTCTGTCCTGGCCGGCCAGCCGCATCGATTTCTCTCGCTGGATCAGCGCAATCAGCCGCGCCGGATCGATCGGCGGATTCGGCACGAAGGCGAGCACGATCGCCTCGCTCGAGGCGTCGATCTTCTTCACGCCGAGCCGCTCCGCCGCAAGCCGCAGCCGATGCGTTTCGATCAGCGCGCGCGCCGGCTCGGGCAGTCTTCCGTAGCGGTCGATCAGCTCCTCCTGCAGCGCCAGCAGCCCGTCCTCGTCGTTGCACGAGGCGAGTTTCTTGTACAGCGACAGCCGCTGATGCACGTCGTTGACGTAGTCGGCCGGCAGCAGCGCCGGCACGTGTAGATTGATCTCGGTCACGGCCGCCAGCGGCGCCAGCAGATCCGGCTCGCGTCCCGACCGCAGCGCGCGTACCGCGGCGTTGAGCATCTGCGTGTACAGATCGAAGCCGACCTCCTGCATGTTGCCCGACTGTGCCTCGCCGAGCACTTCACCGGCGCCGCGGATCTCGAGGTCGTGCATCGCGAGGTAGAAGCCCGAGCCGAGTTCCTCCAGGTTCTGGATCGCCTCGAGCCGCTTTTCGGCGTTCTTCGTCATGCCGCCTTCGTCGGGCACCAGCAGGTAGGCGTATGCCTGATGGTGCGAGCGGCCGACGCGGCCGCGCAGCTGATGAAGCTGCGCCAAGCCGAACTTGTCGGCGCGATGGATGATGATCGTGTTCGCCGTCGGCACGTCGATGCCGGTTTCGATGATCGTCGTGCACAGCAGCAGGTTGAAGCGCTGCTGGTAGAAGTCGCGCATCACGCGCTCGAGCTCACGCTCAGGCATCTGCCCGTGCGCGATCTCGATGCGCGCCTCGGGAACCAATTCCGCCAGCCGCGCGCGGCGGTTCTCGATCGTCTCGACTTCGTTGTGCAGGAAGTAGATCTGGCCGCCGCGCTTCAGCTCGCGCAGGCACGCCTCGCGCACGAGCGACGGGGTTTCGCGCCGCACGAAGGTCTTGATCGCGAGCCGCTTCTGCGGCGCGGTGGCAATCACCGAGAACTCGCGGATCCCCTCCATCGACAGCGCGAGCGTGCGCGGAATCGGCGTGGCGGTGAGCGTCAGCACGTCGACCTCGGCGCGCAGGCTCTTGAGCCGCTCCTTCTGCCGCACGCCGAAGCGATGCTCCTCGTCGATGATCACGAGCCCCAAGCGAGCGAACTTGACGTCGGCCGACAGCAGCTTGTGCGTGCCGATCGCGATGTCGATGCGTCCGGTGGCAAGCCCCGCCAGGGCTTCGGCCACTTCCTTGCCGGAGCGGAAGCGCGACAACTCGACGATTCTGACCGGCCAGTCGGCGAAGCGGTCGCTGAAGGTCTGGAAATGCTGCTCGGCGAGCAGCGTGGTCGGGCACAGCACGGCGACCTGCCTGCCTCCGGCCACGGCGGCGAACGCAGCGCGCAGTGCCACTTCGGTCTTGCCGAAACCGACGTCGCCGCACACGAGCCGATCCATCGGAAATCCCGCACGCATGTCCTTCAGCACCGCGTCGATCGCGGCCCGCTGATCGGGCGTTTCCTCGAAGCCGAAGCCTTCGGCGAACGCCTCGTAGTCGCTCGGTCTGAATTCGAATGCGTGCCCCTTGCGTGCGGCGCGCAGCGCGTACAGATTGAGCAGCTCGGCGGCCGTATCCCGGACCTGCTTCGCCGCCTTCTTCTTCGCCTTTTCCCAGTCGCCGCCGCCCAGGTGGTGCAGTGGCGCGGCGTCCGGATCGGCGCCGCTGTACCGGGAGATCAGATGAAGCTGTGCGACCGGTACGTACAGCTTGGCGTCGTTCGCGTACTGCAGGTGCAGGAACTCGGTCGGTCCCCCGTCCAAGTCCAGCGATTCCAGCCCGAGGTAGCGGCCGATGCCGTGCTCGACGTGAACGACCGGATCGCCGACGCGCAGCTCGGCGAGGTCGCGCACCATCGCTTCGACGTTCGAGGCGCGTTCGCGACCGCGATTGCGCTGCCGGCGCGGGCTGACTGCGTACAGCTCGGTTTCAGTGACGATCGCGATGCGGTGGTCGCGCAGCACGAATCCGCCGTGCAGCGGCGCCTCGCCGAGCGCGATCGGCGCGTCGCCGGCAAGGAATGACTTGAAGTCGGCGTTGTCGGCGAACGCCAGGCCGTGCTCGCGCAGCATCTGCCCGATCGTTTCGCGCCGTCCCGCCGAATCGGCGAGCAGCAGCAGCCTGCCGCCTTCGAGCGCGTGCCGTTGCGCGAAGCGCCGCAGCTTCTCGATCGGATCGGGCGCCCTGCGGTCGATCGCCAGCGGCGGCACCGCTTCGAATTGCTTCGACTCGCCTTCGGCGAGCGCCAGCAGTGCGAAGCGCTTGCAGGCCGAAAAGAACGCCTCGACCCCGATGAAAAGCCGCTGCGGCGGCAGGCACGGCCGCTGCGTGTCGCGCGACAGAAAGCGGTAGCGCTCGGCGGTTTCAGTCCAGAAACGTTGCGCGCTCGCTTCGACCGCGCCGTGCAGGACGATCGTCGCGTCGGCCGGCAGGTAGTCGAACAAGGTGGCCGTCGAGTCGAAGAACAGCGGCAGGTAGTACTCGATGCCGGGGCCCGCGATGCCGCTGCCGATGTCCTTGTAAACGGGCGACCGGCTCGGATCGCCCTCGAAGACCTCGCGCCAGCGGTTGCGGAACGCCGTGCGCGCGGCCTCGTCCAGCGGGAACTCGCGGCCGGGCAGCAGCCGGACGTGCGGCACCGGGTAGAGGCTGCGCTGCGTGTCCGGGTCGAAAGCGCGGATCGTCTCGATCGCATCGTCCAGCAGGTCGAGCCGGAACGGAAGCGCCGATCCCATCGGAAACAGATCGATCAGTCCGCCGCGCACGGAGAACTCGCCGGGCGCGACCACCTGTGTGACGTGCTGATAGCCTGCGAGCACGAGCTGCGCGCGCAGCTTGTCGGCAGCGAGCCGCTCGCCCTGGCGAAAAGCGAACGTGCGGGCGGCGATGTGCGCGGGCGGCGCAAGCCGGTACAACGCGGTCGTCGCCGGCACGATCAGCGCGTCGACGCCACCGGCGGCATCGCGCATGAGCAGCCGGTACAGCGTCTCGAGCCGCTCCGAGACGAGGTCGGGGTGTGGCGAGAGGATGTCGTACGGCAGGGTTTCCCAGTCGGGAAACGGCCGGACGGCGAGCGTTCGATCGAAATACGGCACCTCGTCGAGCAGACGCTGGGCGTCGAGGGCGTCGGCGCAGATCGCCACGACGAGCCGCCCCTGCGCCTTCGCGCGTCGCGCAAGCTGCGCGATCAGCAGCGCGTCGCCGGAACCCGGCGGACGAGGCAGCGCAAAGCGCTCGCCGGCTGCCGGCGCCGGCAGCGCGAGTTCGATGTTCGGTGTTGAGACGACGCTTTCCAACCGTTCGGTCGCGCAGAAAACGCTTCGCGGCGGACCGATCGCTCGGACCACCGCGAACCGGCCGCTATTATAGGTTCCGCTTCCCGCCGCAGCGGTCCTTCCCGAGCTGCGGCGCGCCGCGCGCACTCTTTCGATGCCTTCGACGCTCGACTCGCATCTGTTCGGCCTGATCCCCGCGGCGGGCAGCGGGTCGCGGATGGACGGCGACGTTCCCAAGCAGTACGCGCCACTGGCAGGCCGCGCGATGCTCGAGCACGCGATCGACGCGTTGCTTTCAGACGCACGTGTTGAGCGCGTACTGGTCATCGTCGCGCCGGACGACGTTCGTCATCGCGCGATCGCCGCCAACGGCCGTGTCGAGTTCGTCGCCGCAGGCGGCGCGAGCCGCGCCGAGAGCGTGCGAAACGGGCTGGCGCGGCTGGCGATGAGCGCGAGCGCCGACGACTGGGTGCTGGTGCACGATGCGGCGCGGCCGTGTCTTGCGCGCGACGAACTGGGCGCGCTGATCGACGCGCTGGCCGACGATCCGGTCGGCGGGCTGCTCGCCGTGCCGATCGCCGACACGATCAAGCGCGGCGATGGCGGTCGCGTCGCGCAGACGATCGAGCGCGCCGGGCTGTGGCGCGCGCTGACGCCGCAGATGTTCCGCCTCGGCGTGCTCGAAGATGCGTTCGAGCGCGTCGGCGATCTGTCGGCGATCACCGACGAGTCGAGCGCGGTCGAGCGAATCGGCCATGCGCCGCGGCTCGTGCCTGGCCGCGCGTCGAACATCAAGGTCACGCGACCGGACGACGTTCCACTCGCCGAAGCGATTCTCAGACTGCAGGGCAGGTGCCGATGAAATTCAGGATCGGGCAGGGCTACGACGTGCACGCGCTGGTGCCGGGGCGTCGGCTCGTGCTGGGCGGCGTCGAGATTGCGCACACGCACGGACTGCTCGGACACTCCGACGCGGACGTGCTGTTGCACGCGATCACCGACGCCGTGCTCGGCGCGGCCGGACTCGGCGATATTGGGCGGCTGTATCCCGATACCGATCCGCGGTTCAAGGATGCCGACAGTCGCGCGTTGCTGCGCGATGCGGCGGACCGAGTTCAGGCGGCCGGCTGGCGCGTCGGCAACGTCGATTGCACGGTCATCGCCGAGCGCCCGAAAATCGCGCCGCACGTCGGTGCGATGCGCGCGGTCATCGCCGGCTGCCTCGGCATCGAGGAGGCGGCCGTCAACGTCAAGGGCAAGACGACCGAACGCCTCGGCTTCACAGGCCGCGGGGACGGCATCGCGGCGCTGGCGGCCGTGCTAATCGTGCAGGTCGAACGGTGAAGCGCTACGCGGATCTGCTGGCCGACGCGCTGACGCGGGTGCGCGAGATCATGCCGTGGGACCTGCGCGAGCGTCTTGCCGCGGGTGCTGAGGTGATCGTGCTCGACGTCCGCGAACCCGCCGAGTACGACGCCGCGCACATCGCCGGATCGATCAACGTGCCGCGTGGCGTCCTCGAACAGGCCTGCGAGTGGGACTTCGACGAGACCGTGCCCGAGCTCGCGGGCGGTCGCGAGCGAGCCATCGTCGTCGTCTGCCGCTCGGGGCATCGGTCCCTGCTCGCAGCCGACGTGATGCAGGCACTGGGATTCGCCGACGTGGTGTCGTTGAGAACGGGGCTGCGCGGCTGGAACGACTTCGAGCAGCCGCTGGTAAACGCGGCGGGTGTCACGCTCGACGCGGATGAGGCCGAGCGCCTGCTGGCATCGCGCGTGCGTCGCGAACAGCGGCGGCCGGCAGGCGCGGTTGCATCGGGCGTTGCTCGGTCCAAAGCGGACGACGGCGGCGACGCCACGCCGTCGGCGTGACGCGCGCACGCTGCGCAACGATTCAGGACAGCGGCAGCCGCAGCCGGGCGCGCAGCCCGTGTGGCCGGTTCGGCACGAGCGCCAGCGTGCCGCCGTGCAGCCGGGCAATGCGGTCGACGATCGCCAGCCCGAGCCCGGCGCCGGCGTGGCCGGAGCGGGCCGACTCGCCTCGCTCGAACGGCCGGACCAGGCGGTCGACCTCGTCCGGCGCAATGCCCGGTCCGCGGTCGGCAATCTCGATCAACGCGTCGCCGTCTTCGACCCGAACCTCGACGCTCAATTGAAGCGCTGCGGATTCCGGATCGCGCCCGTAGCGTGCCGCGTTGGCGAGCAGGTTCTCGAGCGCACGCGAGAGTTCCATGCGATAGCCGAGTATTCGGACCCCGGGTGCGATGCGCCGTTCGACGCGCGCGCCGTCGTGCGTTTCGAGTCGCGCATGGGCGATGGCTTCCTCGACGAGGGCCGACAGATCGATTCTCTCGCGCGGCTGCTGCGGCGCCGGCCGCGCGTAGTCGAGGAAGCGTCCCACGATGGCATCGATCTGCTCGATGTCGCCGATCATCGCGGCGCGGGCCGCCTCGGGAAGGTCGTTGATTTCGAGCTCGAGCCGCAGCCGCGCGAGCGGCGTACGCAGATCGTGCGAGATGCCGGCCAGCAACACTGCGCGATCCTGTTCGAGTTTCGCCAGGTCGGCGACCATCCGGTTGAAGCTCGCGTTGACCGTGCGGATTTCGATCGGGCCCGCATCCGGCAGCGGTTCCGGCGTGCGCCCGGCGCCGAGCGCGCGCGCGGCGTCCGACAGCCGCTTCAGCGGGCGGTTGACCACGCTCGTGATCGCGACGGCGGCCAGCATCGACAGCAGCATCGAGACGACCGCCCAGCGCACCCACAAGGTGCCGGCGTCGCGCGCGAGCGGATCGCGCTCGATGAAGACCCAGTATGCGTCGCCGTCGATGTCGAAACTCACCCAGATACCGGCGACACCGTTGACTTCCGCGGCGATCCGGGTGTCGGGCCCCAGGCGTTCGATCACTTGCTTCGACACCAGACCGATCAGTGGGAAGTCGGGGAACGGCTTGACCTGATCGGTCGGTTCCAGCGGCACGACCCGGATGCCCTCGTCGTCGGCCAGTTCCGCGAGCAAAAAGCGTCGCGTCGCAGGGTCCGAATAAAGCAGCGCGCTGCGCGTGAGGTTGACGATCGAAACCACCTGCTGCGCGATCTGCCGGGCGCGCGGCTCGCGCTCGAAGACGCGAAAGCTCTGCACCCAGGCGGCAAGGCTCGCCGCGATCAGCAGCAGGATCAGCAGGAAGGTGCGCCAGAACAGGCTGGGGGAACGCAGCTTCACGCGGCGGCCTTGCCGGGGATGCCTGAAGTCGCCTCGCGCCGCGCTCTTGCGAGACCGGCGGCGCGGAGCCGCCGCCCGCGCGCACCGCCTTCCGGGCGAATAGGCGGCCACGCGCGGAACCCGCGCGCTGCCCGATCGACGGCGGCAGGCGGGCGCGCGCGCGACGAATTACGCCTGCCCATCCGGCACGAACACGTAGCCCAGCCCCCACACGGTCTGGATGTATCTCGGTTTGCTCGGGTCGGGCTCGATCATCTTGCGCAGGCGCGAAATCTGCACGTCGAGCGAGCGGTCGAACGCCTCGTACTCGCGCCCGCGCGCCATCTCCATCAACTTTTCGCGGGACAGCGGCACGCGCGGGCAGCGCGCGAAGGCCTTGAGCACCGCGAACTCGCCGGTGGTCAGTGGTACCTGCTCGCCGTTCCTGGTCAGCGTGCGGGTCGACAGGTCGAGCACGAAATCGCCGAAGGCCACCGTTTTCGGCTCCTGCGACGGGGCGCCGGGTACTTCGTCCGGCGCCTTGCGGCGCAGGACCGCGTTGATGCGGGCGAGCAGTTCGCGCGGGTTGAAAGGTTTCGGCAGGTAGTCGTCGGCGCCCATCTCGAGCCCGACGATGCGGTCGACGTCCTCGCCCTTGGCGGTCAGCATCACGATCGGTGTCGGATCGTTGGCGCCGCGCAGCCTCCGCAAGACGGACAGGCCGTCCTCGCCGGGCATCATCAGGTCGAGGATCAGCACGTCGAATCGTTCGCGCAGCCACAGCTTGTTCATCGCCTGGGCGTTCTCCGCGGTGTAGACGGTGAAGCCGTTGTCGCCGAGGTAGCGCCGTAGCAGTTCGCGCAACCGCGGGTCGTCGTCGACGACGAGGATCTTCGGGGGACCGTGACGGGTCATCGATGTGTGGTCTCGCTGCGGGGCCGCCGATCGTACGCAGCGCGCTCCGGCCGATGCGGCGGCAGAACAAAGTGTTACAGAATTTACCGCTCCCGCCCGCGGTTTTCAGCGATGCTCGCCGCCGGCTGCGCGCTGAATACCTATCATTCTGCTCGAAGCGCCGACCCGATCGAGGCACCGTTTACGGCATGACCGGATTCCGCGTCCTGCGATTCGCCACTGCTGCGCTGCTCGCGGTGGCAGGCCTCGTCTCGGCGCAGCCGGCGCGGTCCGACGATGCACCCGGTGCGCGCCTGACGCCGGAGCAAGGACAGGAACCTTGGCAGCGCATGGCACCCGAGCAGCGCGAGCAGTGGCTACGCGCTCACACGCCGGAGCAACGCCGTCAGCTGTGGATGCGGATGTCGCCCGAGCAGCGTCAGGCGATCCGCGAGCGGATGACGCCGGAGCAGCGCGACGCGATGCGCCAGCGCTTGATGCAGGACCGGCAGCGACGCACCGACGACGAAGCAGGGCCGCGCATCGGCGATGGCATGGCCCACCGGCTGACGCCCGAGGAACGGCAGCGATTGCGCGAGCAGATCCGCGAGGCCAACCGCGAATGGCGCGGTAAAGGCCGCGGTCCGCGCGGCGAACGCTGATCGCACCATGCATCGCGTTGGCTTGGTGGCGGCACTTTGGCTAAGCGCTGCGGCGGCGCTGGCGCAACCGCTGGGTGCCGAACGCGCCAAACTGTTGCTGACGCGCGCGGGCTTTGCGCCGAGCGCAGACGAAATCGCCCGCTTCGCCCCGCTCGATGCGCATGCCGCGGTCGAGCGGCTGCTCGCCGAGGTGCGCACAACGGCGCAGACGCCGGCACCCGGCTGGGTCGACGAACCGATCGTTTCGCCGCGCGCATTGCGCGCGATGAGCGAGGACGAACGCAAGGCCGAACGGCAGCGGGCGATCCGGCAGTCCCTGGAGCTTCGCGCCTGGTGGCTGCGCGAGATGGTGGACACGCCGTCCGCGCTCACCGAGCGGATGACGCTGTTCTGGCACAACCACTTCGTCTCCGCGCAACCGAAAGTGCGGTGGGCGCAACTGATGTACCGCCAGAACGCCCTGTTGCGCAGACACGCGCTCGGCAACTTCGGCGCGCTGCTGCACGCGGTCGCCCGCGATCCGGCAATGCTGATCTACCTCGATTCGGCGACCAACCGCCGCGGCGCTCCGAACGAGAACTTCGCGCGCGAACTGATGGAACTGTTCACGCTCGGCGAAGGCCGATACTCCGAAAGTGACGTCCGGGAGGCCGCGCGCGCGTTCACCGGCTGGAGCGTGGACCCGGACAGCGGCACCTTCGTGTTCCGCCGCGCGGTGCACGACGACGGCGAGAAAACGGTGCTGGGCCGCAGCGGCCGCTTCGACGGCGACGCGGTGCTCGACCTGCTGCTCGAGCACCCCGCGACGGCGCGGTTCATCGTCGCCAAGCTCTGGCGCGAGTTCGTCTCGCCGCAACCGGATGCCGAGCGAGTCGAGCAGATCGCGCAGCGCTTCCGCGCGAGCGGCTACGAAATCCGCGTGGCCTTGCGCGAACTGCTGCTGCAGCCCGAGGTCACGACCCGCGACCAGGACAACGCCCTCGTGAAATCCCCCGCCGAGTTGGTCGTCGGCTTCGTCCGGCAGGCGCGTGCGGAACTGGCCCATCCGATCGGTGGCGCGATCGCACTGGCGGCGATGGGCCAGAACCTGTTCGCGCCGCCGAATGTGCGCGGCTGGCCCGGCGGCGAAGCCTGGATCAATACCCAGACTTTGCTTGCGCGCAAGCAGTTTCTCGCGAACGCACTCGCCCGCGACGCAGTCTCGAAGGGTATCGCGGCGATGGCGTCGATGACGGAGCCTGCGGGCGAGACTTCGCCCGCGAGCGATATGCAACGCCGCGGAGCACTCGCGCAGGCACATGCGGTGCGGCTCGACCCTGCGGCCTGGCTGAAGGCGATTGGCGCGGTCGCGGTCGAACAGCCGCTCGATGCTGCAGCGGCGGCGCGGCTTGCTGGCGCATTGCTCGTGCTGCCCCCGACGAGCACGCCGCATTCGCAGGCGCTGGCGTTCGATGTGCTGCGCGCGACCGTGCTCGATCCGGTCTATCAGCTGAAATGAGGACGTGAGGCGGCGGTGACCACGCGCAGGCAGTGTCTCGGGGTCGGCGGTGCGGCGCTGGCGTGCTGGGCGTTTGGGGGCTGGGCGGGTGCTGCGGCGGCTTCGGTGCCGCGGCTGCTCGTGCTGATCGAACTGCGCGGCGGCAACGACGGACTGAACACCGTGGTGCCCTTTGAAGATGGCCGCTATTACGATCTGCGCCCGCGGCTCGCGCTGCGCGACGATGCGATCGTGCCGCTCGGCGAAGGCATGGCCCTGCACGGGGCGCTCGCGCCGCTGCGGGCGTTGTGGGACGCGCGCGAGATGACGGTGATTTGCGGCGTCGGCTACCCGCAGCCCAACCTGTCGCACTTTCGATCGATCGAAATCTGGGATACCGCATCTGCGAGCGGACAGTACCTGCAGGAGGGTTGGCTGACGCGCGCGGCGATGCAGTCAACAGCATTTCGCGACGCGAGTGTGGATGGCGTGGTGATCGGCGCGAACGACCTCGGGCCGTTGGCCGGGGGTGCGCGCGCTCTGGCGGTGGCCGATCCGGCCCGTCTGGCGCGCCAGGCGCGGCTGGTCGGCCACGCCGAGGGTCAGGCGCGCGGCGCGCTTGCCCATCTGATGCGGGTCGAACGCGACATCGTGCGTGCTGGCGCGCAATTGCGGACCGACACCGCCTTTGCGACCGAATTCCCGCGCGGTCCGTTCGGCCTGGCCGTGCAGCGCGCCGCAGAAGTGGCGGCAACGCGGCGCGTGCCGATCGTGCGTGTGACGCTGGCCGGCTTCGACACCCACCAGAACCAGTTGAACGTTCACGCCACCCTTCTGCGGCAGCTGGCCGACGGGGTGGTCGCATTGCGTGCGGCGTTGACCGAAGCGGATCTGTGGCGTGAGACGCTGGTGCTGACCTACTCTGAGTTCGGCCGTCGCCCACGTGAAAACGCCAGCGGCGGCACCGATCACGGCGCCGCAAGCGTGATGTTTGCCTTCGGCGCTCAGGTCGCTGGCGGCTTCATCGGCGATCCACCCGCGCTTGGGCGGCTCGACGACGGGGGCAACCTGCCGTTTGCAATCGATTTTCGGGCCGTCTACGCGACCGTGCTGCAACGCTGGTGGGGGATCGACAGCGCGCGCGTGCTGGACGGCCGCTTCGGGCCTTTGCCGATGCTGCGTGTCTGAGCGTGCCGGATAGAATTCGTCCGGACGGCGCGCAGATCGCGCGCTGCGCCACGCCGTGACGAACACGCCGCTCCTCGTCGCCTTCGACACCGCGACCGACATCTGCTCGGTTGCGCTTGCGCGCGGCGGCGAGATCGTCGAGTCGAGCGAAACGGTCGGTCACGAGCACTCCGAGCGGCTGCTGCCGATGATCGACGCGCTGCTCGCGCAGTACGGACTGCGGCTCGCCGATTGCGACGCGATCGCCTTCGGTGCGGGGCCCGGATCGTTCACCGGGCTGCGCATCGCGTGCAGCGTCGCGCAAGGCTTGGCGTGGGGTGCGGGCAAGCGCGTCATCCCGATCGGCAACCTCGCTGCGCTGGCGCGCCGGGTCTTCGATCGCCGTCCCGCCGCCGCACGCGTGGTCGCGGCCGTCGACGCGCGCATGCGCGAGGCTTACTGGGCGGTTTACGAACGGCGCGGCGACGCGTGCATCGAGGTGGTGCCGCCGGCGCTCGGCGCCGCCGCCGAGCTCGGCGCGCTGTTTGACCGCTGGTCGCCCGATGCAGTTGCCGGAGATGCGCTAAGCGCTTTCCCGGAGCTGGCCGACCACGTCGCAGTGTGGGAGCGCCTGCCGGCGCTGCGCGCGAGCGCGGCGCCGATCGCAGCGCTCGCACTCGACGCATGGCGCGCCGGACGGACGCTCGCGCCACGGGACGCGGCGCCGCTGTACGTGCGCGACCGCGTGGCCTTGACCGTCGACGAGCGGCGCGCGGCACGGGCGGCGACATGAGCGCGGTCGTCAGACCGGCCGAAGAGCGCTTCGAGCCGATGCTGCGGACGGATCTCGATGAGATCGTCGCGATCGAGCGGGAGATCTATCCGTTCCCGTGGACGCGCGGAAACTTCGAGGACGCGCTCGCGGCTGGCTACAGCGCGTGGGTACTGCGCGACGCCAGCGGCGCGCTGATCGCCTACGCAGTGGTGATGCTGGCGCTGGACGAGGCACATCTGTTGAACCTGAGTGTGGCGCGGCCTTACCACCGCTACGGTTTTGGGTGGCGCATGCTCGACTGGATGGCGCAGCGCGCGCGCGATCACGGCGCGCGAACGATGCTGCTCGAAGTGCGGCCGAGCAATCTGCCGGCGCAGCGGCTGTACGCGCGCTACGGCTTCGAACGCATCGGCGTACGGCGCGGCTACTACCCGTCGCACGGTGGGCGCGAAGACGCGCTGGTCATGCGTATCACCCTGTGAAGACGATGAGTCTCGATCCGCGGCGCGCGTGGCTTTGGCATGCGATGGACCTCGGACCGCTGTGGGTCGAGCGCCGTTCGCGCGCCGGTGTCGGCGATGCGGCCGAAGACCTGGTTTCGGCAGACGCAGGCGAGCCTGCCGAAGTTGGCGCCGCCATACCGTCGGCGCGACCGGCCGGCCGGCCCGTCGCGGCCGTGCCGTCGCTGCGGATCGAGTTCGCCGAGGGGCTGCGGGTGCGTCTTGCGGAGGCGGGCGACGCGCGCGGCGCGGCGATCGCGCGGATGGATTGGAACGAGCTACGCGCGTCGGTTGCGGCGTGTGTGGCCTGTCCGCTATGCAAGACGCGGACGCAGACCGTGTTCGGCGTCGGGCACCCGTCGGCGCGCTGGATGATCGTCGGCGAGGCGCCGGGCGCGGAGGAGGATGCGCGCGGCGAGCCCTTCGTCGGGCAGGCCGGCCGCCTGCTCGACAACATGCTCGCATCGATCGGACTGTCGCGGCATGCGCAAGACGCGTCGAGCGTGTATATCGCCAACGTGCTCAAGTGCAGGCCGCCCGGCAATCGCAACCCAGAGCCCGCCGAAGCGGCGGCATGCGAACCTTACCTGCGGCGGCAGATCGCGCTGGTCCGTCCGGCGCTGATCGTCGTGATGGGGCGTGTGGCCGCACAGTCGCTGCTGGCGACCGACGCGACGGTCGCGAGCCTGCGGGGCCGCGTCCACCGGATCGTCGTCGAAGAAAGGCTGATCCCCGTCGTCGTGACCTATCACCCGGCGTACCTGCTGCGCAACCTCAACGACAAGGCGAAGTCGTGGGCCGACCTGTGCTTCGCGCGCGAGGTGTACGCCCGCGTGGCGAACGCCGGCTGATGCGCGCCGTCAGGCGCGCCGCGGCTGGCCGATCAGCGATTCCGAGTCGAACTGCCGCTGGTTGTAGCGGTGGCGCAGGATCACGACGAACATCGTGCCGGCGACGAACAGGCCGAACAGTACGATGATCGTCGTGATCGCGAGGTTCAGCCAGATCAGGAGGGCGTAGACCGACAGCATCACGAGGATGCTGAGGTTCTCGTTGAAATTCTGCACGGCGATCGAATGCCCCGCCGACAACAGCACGTAGCCGCGGTGCTGCAGCAGCGCGTTCATCGGCACGACGAAATACCCGGCCAGCGCGCCGACCGCGATCATCAGCGCCGACGCGAGCAGCGCGGCCCACGAGATCTTCAGCGCGCCGAGCGCGAGTCCGCCGGCAGGCAGCGCGCCGAAGTCGACGAAGGCCATCGTTGCGACCAGCAGCCCCATCGCCACGCCGACCGGCAGCACCGACAGCGAGCGCTTCAGCGAAACGCGCGCGGCCGCCCATACCGAGCCGATCGCGATGCCGATCGCGACGACAGCCTGCATGATCGCGCCCTCCGACAGCGTCATGCCGAGCGCCTGCTCGCACCACTTCAGGATGATGAACTGCAGCGTTGCGCCGGCGCCCCAGAACAGCGTTGTGACCGCCAGCGAAATCTGACCGAGCTTGTCGCGCCACAGCGTGCCGACGCAATGGCCGAAGTCGGCGAGCAACCGCAGTACTGCGCGCTCCTGCCGCGGATAGCGTGCGCCGGTGTCCGGGATCCACAGGTTGATCGCCGCGGCAATCGCGTAGATGCAGGCGATCACCGCGATCGCCGCCTCACCGGGGCGGTCGACGCCGGTGTTGACGAACGGCAGATCGATCGAGAGCAGCGCGGCGGCGACCTTCGGCGAAACGAGCACGCCGCCGACGACGAAGCCCAGGATGATCGAGGCGACCGTCAACCCCTCGATCCAGCCGTTGGCGACGACGAGCTTCTCGGGTGGCAGCAATTCAGTCAGGATGCCGTACTTGGCCGGCGAGTACGCGGCGGCGCCGAGCCCGACCACCGCGTACGCGAGCAGCGGATGAACGCCGAAGAACATCAGCAGACAGCCGCCGATCTTGATCGAGTTCGTGATGAACATCACGCGGCCCTTGGGCATCGAATCGGCAAACGCGCCGACGAAGGCCGCGAGTGCCACGTACGACACGAAGAAGAACAGCTTCAGCATCGGCGTCATCCACTCGGGCGCGTGGATGTCGCGAAGCAACGCGATTGCGGCGATCAAAAGGGCGTTGTCGGCCAGCGACGAGAAGAACTGCGCGGCCATGATCGTGTAGAAGCCGCGGTTCATCGCTGGTCGTCGGCAGGCATCGGTGCGCTGGGCACGGTCGTCGAGGTGGCGTCTTATAGCACGCAGCTTGAGAGGCCAGCGCGCGATAAAGCAAGGACACGGCGTTTATCCTTGCGTGCGGCACGCCTTGCAGACGACCGATGCCCCGACCGATCCTCGCAACGATCGACCTCGCCGCGATGCGGCACAACCTCGCGCAGGCGCGTGCGCGCGCCGGCCGTCGCAAGGTCTGGGCCGTCGTGAAGGCGAACGCGTACGGGCACGGCATCGAGCGCGCGGTGCGCGCATTCGAGGACGCCGACGGGCTCGGTCTGCTCGATCTGGCCGAGGCGCAGCGAGCCCGCGATGCCGGCTGGCGCAAGCCGATCCTGCTGCTCGAGGGTTTCTTCGAACCGACCGATCTCGCGGTGGTCGATCGGCTGCGGCTGACCGTCGTCGTCCATGGCTTCGAGCAGATCGAGATGCTCGAGCGGTATCGGCCGCCGCAACCGATCGACGTCTACCTGAAACTGAACACCGGGATGAACCGGTTGGGGTTCGCCGCCGCCGATGCGCAGCGCGCCCTGACGCGGCTCGAAGCGCTGCCGCACGTGCGCGTGGTTTCGCTGATGACGCATTTCGCCAACGCCGAGCGCGATGACGCGCGGCTGGGCCGCGCTGCACCGGGCGAGCAACTGCGCGCGTTCGAAGCCGTGGCGCGGCGCTGGCGCGGCGAGCGCTGCTTCGCCAACTCGGCCGCGCTGTTTCTGCAGCCGTCGATCGGCGGCGACGCGGTGCGGCCCGGCATCGCCCTCTATGGCGCCACGCCCGACCCGACGGTCAGCGCGGCGAGCCTGGGCCTGCGTGCGGCGATGACGCTGCGCGCGCGGCTGATCGGCGTCCAGCAGCTCGAAGCGGGCGACGCGGTCGGCTACGGCTCGCACTTCGTCGCGAAGCAGTCGATGCGCATCGGCGTGGTCGCCTGCGGCTACGCCGACGGCTACCCGCGCCATGCACCGAATGCGACCCCGGTGGCGGTCGACGGCGTGCGCACGGGCACGGTCGGCCGCGTGTCGATGGACATGCTGTGCGTCGATCTGAGCGGCGTGCCTGCCGCGCGTGTCGGCTCCGAGGTCGAGCTGTGGGGCGGGCAGGTGCCGATCGACGAGGTCGCGGCCGCCGCCGGAACGGTCGGCTATCAGTTGATGTGCGCGCTGGCGCAGCGCGTGCCGGTCGTCGAGGTCTGACGTGGCGCGCGCGAAGACGCAGTACGTCTGTTCCGAGTGCGGCGGCACGTCCGCCAAGTGGCAAGGGCAGTGTCCGGCCTGCGGCGCCTGGAACACGCTGGCGGAAACGCGCGTGGAGGCGGCACCGGCGAACCGCTATGCGGGCTTGGCGCCCAGCGCAGCGGTGCAGACGCTCGGTTCGGTGCACGCGCGCGAACTGCCGCGCGCATCGACCGGCATCGAGGAATTCGACCGCGTGCTCGGCGGCGGACTGGTCGCCGGCGGCGTCGTTCTGATCGGCGGCGATCCGGGCATCGGCAAGTCGACGTTGCTGCTGCAGGCGCTCGCCGCGATGGCGCGCAGCCGGCGCGTGCTGTACGTGTCCGGGGAGGAGTCGGCGGCGCAAGTCGCGCTGCGCGCGCGCCGGCTCGCCATCGAAGGGCACGACGTGCGGCTGCTCGCCGAGATCGGGCTCGAGCGAATCGCCGCGACGCTCGCTGAGGAGAAGCCGGACGTGGCGGTGATCGATTCGATCCAGACGCTGTACTGCAACGAGCTGCAGTCGGCACCGGGCTCGGTCGCGCAGGTGCGCGAATGCGCTGCGCAGCTGACGCGGCTCGCCAAGCAGTCGGGTATCGCGATCGTGCTGGTCGGCCACGTGACGAAGGAGGGCGCGATCGCCGGCCCGCGCGTTCTCGAGCACATGGTCGACACGGTGCTGTACTTCGAAGGCGACACGCACTCGTCGTTCAGGCTGATCCGCGCGATCAAGAACCGCTACGGGGCGGTCAACGAGCTGGGCGTGTTCGCGATGACCGACCGCGGGCTGCGCGGCGTGTCGAACCCGTCGGCGCTCTTTCTCTCGCAGCACGACGCCGCGGTGCCCGGCTCCTGCGTGCTGGTCACGCAGGAAGGCACGCGGCCACTGCTGGTCGAGATTCAGGCGCTCGTCGACACCGCGCACGTGCCGAATCCCCGCCGGCTGTCGGTCGGACTCGACCCGCAGCGGCTCGCGCTGCTGCTGGCGGTGCTGCACCGGCACGCGGGGGTGGCGACCTTCGACCAGGACGTCTTCGTCAACGCCGTGGGTGGCGTACGGATCCAGGAGCCTGCCGCCGATCTCGCGGTGCTGGCGGCGATCGTCTCGTCGACGCGCAACAGGCCGCTGCCGCGCGGACTCGTCGCGTTCGGCGAAGTCGGGCTCGCCGGTGAGATCCGCCCCGCCCCGCGCGGACAGGAGCGGCTGCGCGAGGCCGCCAAGCTCGGCTTTTCGACCGCGCTGATCCCGAAGGCGAACGCGCCGAAGCAACCGATCGAAGGACTGGAGATCGTCGCCGTCGATCGGCTCGAACACGCGCTGGCGCGGCTGCGCGCGTAATCGACCTCACTGCGCGGCGCGCGGCAAAAGGCCAAAGTCGGCGATCACGGCATCGGCCGCGGCGAGTCCGGCGCGAACGGAGCCTTCGAGCGTCGACGGGTAGGGACTCGCGGCGGCGTCGCCTGCGAGATACAGGCCTGGCGCGGAAAGCCGCGCCGGCGGCCGCTGCAGCCCCGGCGCCGGAACGATCGTCGCGTGTTTTTCGATCAGCATCGTCGCCGCGAGTGGCGCCGGCAGGCCGAAGTCCGCGCTCAATTGCCGACCGACCGCGGCAATGACGGCATCGCGATCACGGTCCAGATGCGGACCCGCGGCGCTGATGACCACGGCGAGCACGCCTGCGCAGTGATCGTCGAGGGCGCCGCGATCGAAAACCCACTGCCCGTAGCGATCGGCCGTCGCCTCCTCGCGCAGCGCATAGACCGGGTGGGGCAGGCGCACCCGCTCCCCGTAGCGCAGATAGACCGTCGCGATCGGCGCCGTTTCGATCGCGCGCAGCACGGCGACCGCCCCGGCGTCAGCGCCCTCGATCGGCTCGAGCAGGTCCGCGGCGCGCGCCGGCGGCAGGGCCAGCACGACCGCGTCGGCGGCGAGCGGCTCGTCGCGCGTTTCGACCGACCAACTGTGCCGTGCGCGTGGGCGCAGTCCGACGACGGTCGTGCGTAGGCGCACCGTAGCAATGACGCGCAACGCATCGATTGCCGCGTCGGGCAGCAGCCCCGACAGATCGCCGCGTGGCAGCAGCAGGTCGCTCGCAGCCGCGTCGGCGCCGAGCGAATCGCGCAGCACCGCGAGAAAAACGGCGGCCGACGCCTGCTGCAGCCGCACGTTCAACGCGGCCATGCACAATGGCTGCCAGATCCGTTCGACCAGCCGATCGGGATGGCCGCGGAACAGTTCGATCGCCGCTCGATCCGGCGCGACCCGCCAGCGCGTGCGTCGCAACGACGCCACCCGAGCTGCGAGCGCCATCCGTTCGCCGAGCGCGAGTCCGCGCGCGCCGGCGAGCGCGGCCGCCAGGTGCAGCGGCGCCGGTGCGCGTGCGGCCTGCAGCAGGAAGCCGTCCGGGTAACGCAGCACGAACGGCATGCGCATGAAGGCGCGTCGCGGATCGACGCCGACGCGTCGCAGCAGCCGCAGCGTCTCCGTGCACGCGCCGATCAGCAGATGCTGGCCGTTGTCGAGCGCGTAACGTCGATCGCCGAGCGCGAGGTCGACGCGCCGCGCGCGACCGCCCGGGGCAGGGGCGGCGTCGACCAGCGTGACCTCCGCGCCGGCGTCGGCCAGGGCGAGCGCCGCGGCAATCCCCGACCAGCCCGCGCCGACGACGATCGCGCGCGCGGTCACGGGCCCTGCCGAGCGGGCGGCAGCGTCCAGGTCCGCCAGGCGATCCACAGCTTGCGCAAAGGGGTCAGCGCGATGCGCTGATGCAGCACGCGGAAGCGGTCGCGCTCGATTTCGTCGAGCAGGGTTGCGTAGATCGCCCCCATGATCAGTCCCGGACGCTGCGCCCGGCGTTCCTCGGGTGCGAGCGTGGCGAGCGCGGCGCGGTAGATCCCCCGCGCGCGCTCCGCCTCGAAGCGCATCAGCGGCTCGAACCCTTCCGTGTAGCGGCGCGCGAGCAGATCCGCCGCGCTCACGCCGAAGCGCTGCAAGTCCTCCAACGGCAGGTAGATGCGTCCTCGCCGCGCGTCCTCGCCGACGTCGCGGACGATGTTGATCAACTGCAGCGCGAGTCCGAGCTGGCGGGCATATTCGTAGGTCGACGGCCGTGTGGCGCCAAAGACACCCGCGGCGAGTTCGCCGACCACGCCGGCGACCAGATGGCAGTAGCGCTGCAGCCCGGCGAAATCGAGGTAGCGCGTATTCCGCAGGTCCATCTGCACGCCTTCGAGCACCTGCAGCAGCCGCTCGCGCTTCAGGTCGAACGCCGCCAGGTGCGGCGCCAGCGCGCGCGTGACCGGGTGTCCGGGACGGCCGGCGTATAGCGCCTCGATCTCGCCGGCCCACCAGGCGAGCTTGGCCTGCGCCACGGCGGGGTCGCTCGCTTCGTCGACGGCGTCGTCGATCTCGCGGCAGTACGCGTACAGCGCGGTGATTGCGCGGCGGCGCTCGGGCGGCAGGAACAGGAAGCTGTAATAGAAGCTCGAGCCGCTGGCGGCCGCCTTCTGCTGGCAGTATTCGTCGGGCGTCATCGTCTACATGAAGCCGGCGCGCAGGGTCATCCACAGCCAGTCTGCCGCGCGCAGCACGGGGCGGCGGCGGAACACGTCTCCGGCGACAGCGTCGATTCGTTCCAGGATGCGCAGTCCGCCCTGAACGACGAGCCGCAGTTCGAAGCCGATCCGGCCGCCGAGCGCGCGGGCCAGTGGCGCGCCGGACTCTAGCATCGCTCGAGCGCGCGCCGTCTGTGCGGCCATCAGCGCGCTCCAGGCCGCGTCGACGTGTCCGGCGCCGATTGCCGCCTCGTCGACGCCGAAACGCTCGAGCTCGACGGCCGGCACGTAGATGCGGCCCTTCGCGAAGTCGAGCGCGACGTCCTGCCAGAAGTTCGTCAGTTGCAGCGCGGTGCAGACCGAATCCGAGTACGCCACGAGTACGGGGTCGCTGCGCCGGTACAGATTGAGCAGCAGACGCCCGATCGGATTGGCCGACCGCCGGCAGTAGTCCAGCAGCGACGCATAGTCGGCGTAGCGTCGCACGGTGACGTCCTGCGCGAAGGCCGACAGCAGGTCGCGCAGCGGGGCGAGCGGCAGCGCGTGGCGGGCGATGGCGTCGGCGAGATCGGGCCAGTCGTTGGCACGCCCCGCCTCGATCGCGTCGAGCTGCGCGGCCAGCTCCGCCAGCTTGGCAAGCCGCAGCGGCGGCGCATCGTCGCCTTCGTCGGCGATGTCGTCGGCGGTGCGCGCGAAGCGGTAGATGGCGCGCACTGCAGCACGCAGGTGCGCCGGCAGCAGCCACGATGCGACCGGGAAGTTCTCGTAATGGTCCACGCCCACGAAGCGAAGCTAGCACGCGCGCGCGCGAGCAAGCACGGTTGCTTCGATTAGAATTGGGCTCGAATCGGCGCGTCGACGATGCGCGACATGACCGAGGTCGTCGCGAAGGTGGCGAAATTGGTAGACGCACCAGGTTTAGGTCCTGACGCCCTCACCGGCGTGGGGGTTCGAGTCCCCCCCTTCGCACCAGGAACTCGATGAGCCGGCCGGCACGCGCGGCCGCAAGGATCCCAGACAGAACATGCAACAGAACATCGAAACGCTCGGCGCGTTGGAGCGGCGGGTCAATCTGACCGTGCCTGCGGCGGAGATCGAAAAGGAAGTCTCGGCGCGTTTGAACAGGTTGTCGCGCACGGTGCGCATGCCGGGCTTCCGCCCCGGCAAGGTGCCGCTGAAGATGATCGCGGCCTCGTACGGCGCGCAGGTCCAGGCCGAGGTGCTGAACGACAAGATCGGCCAGGCTTTCAGCGCGATCGTCAGCGCGAGCAAGCTACGCGTCGCGGGACCGCCGCGAGTCGAGCCGAAGGCCGATGCCCAGAGCGGCGACGTTGCATTCTCCGCGACCTTCGAGGTCTATCCGGAGATCGCGATCGGCGACCTGTCCGCGGTCGAAGTGCAGCGCGCGGTGTGCCCCGTCGGCGACGCCGAAATCGACGAGACGATCGCCATCATGCGCAAGCAGCGCGCCACGTACGAGGGGGTCGAACGCGGCGCGGAGGACGGCGATCGCGTGATCGTCGACTATCGCGGCTCGCTCGACGGCACGCCGTTCGAGGGCGGAAGCGCGACCCATTTCACGTTCACGCTCGGCGAGGGCCGCATGCTGCCGGAGTTCGAGGCGGCGGTGCGCGGGATGAAAGCGGGCGAATCGAAGACCTTTCCGCTGACGTTCCCGGCCGACTATCGCGCCCCGGATCTAGCCGGAAAGACGGCACAGTTCGAAGTCACCGTCCGCAAGGTCGAGGCGCCGAAGCTGCCGGCGGTCGACGCGGAATTTGCGAAGTCGCTCGGCGTGGCCGACGGCGACCTGGCGAAGATGCGCGAAGAGATCCGCGCCAATCTGGAGCGCGAGGTCGGCGTAAGGCTGCGGAACCGAACCCGGGAAAGCGTGATGAACGCGCTGCTCGCGTCGACCTCGTTCGAAGTGCCGAAGACGCTGGTGCACGAGGAGCAGCGAAGGCTCGCCGAAATGGCGCGCGCCGACCTCGCCGCGCGCGGCGCGCAGATGAAGGACGCGCCGCTGCCGCTCGAGCTTTTTGCGGCGCAGGCCGAACGGCGCGTGCGACTGGGGCTGCTGCTCGCAGAACTGGTGCGCAAAGAGAACCTGCAGGCGCGTCAGGATCAGATTCGCAAGGCGATCGAGGAGATCGCGCAGAGCTACGAGCGACCGGCCGAGGTGATCCAGTGGTACCTGGGCAGCCGCGAGCGCATCGCTGAAATCGAAGGCGTCGTGCTCGAGGACAATGTCGTGCAGTGGGTGCTGCAGCGGGCCAAGGTCGTCGACACGCCGGTGGCCTTCAGCGAACTGATAGGCCGCGGCAACTGAGCATGGGCAGTGGAGAAGCGTCAATGAACGGTGACACGCATAGCGGAAGGCAGGATCCGATGGGGCTCGGCATGGTGCCGATCGTCATCGAGCAGAGCGGACGCGGCGAACGCGCTTACGACATCTACTCGCGGCTGCTGCGCGATCGCGTGGTCTTCCTGGTCGGTCCGGTCAACGAGCAGACGGCAAACCTGGTCGTCGCGCAGATGTTGTTCCTCGAAAGCGAGAACCCGGACAAGGACATCGCGCTGTACATCAACTCGCCGGGCGGATCGGTGTACGCAGGAATGGCGATCTACGACACGATGCAGTTCATCAAGCCTGACGTGTCGACGATCTGCGTCGGCATGGCTGCGAGCATGGGCGCGTTCCTGCTCGCGGCCGGCGCGAAGGGCAAGCGCTTCGCGCTGCCGAACTCGCGCATCATGATCCACCAGCCGTCGGGCGGGTCGCAGGGGCAGGCCTCCGACATCGAGATCCAGGCGCGCGAGATCCTGTACCTGCGCGACCGCATCAACAAGATCCTCGCCGAGCGGACCGGACAGACCGTCGAGAAGATCCGGGCCGACAGCGACCGCGACAACTTCATGTCGGCGGAGGATGCAGTAAGCTACGGGCTGATCGACAAGATCTTCGTCAAGCGCGGCGAGACGAACTGAACTTCGCGTGGCCGCATCGCATAGGCACGAACGCATGTCGGACAAGAAGGGCTCGAGCGAGAAACTGCTGTACTGCTCCTTCTGCGGCAAGAGCCAGCACGAGGTCAAGAAGCTGATCGCCGGTCCGTCGGTGTTCATCTGCGACGAGTGCATCGACCTGTGCAACGACATCATCCGCGATGAAACCGCGGGCGAAACCGCGAGCGGCGTCGCCAAGTCCGACCTGCCAACGCCGCGCGAGATCTGCGAAATCCTCGACCAGTACGTGATCGGCCAGGAAAAGGCCAAGCGCATCCTCTCGGTCGCCGTCTACAACCACTACAAGCGGCTCAAGCACCTGACGTCGAAGGACGGCGTCGAGCTGGCCAAGAGCAACATCCTGCTGATCGGCCCGACCGGTTCGGGCAAGACGCTGCTCGCGCAGACGCTGGCGCGCCTGCTGAACGTCCCGTTCGTGATCGCCGACGCGACGACGCTGACCGAAGCCGGCTACGTCGGCGAGGATGTCGAGAACATCATCCAGAAGCTGCTGCAGAACTGCAATTACGAGGTCGAGAAGGCGCAAAAGGGGATCGTCTACATCGACGAGATCGACAAGATCTCGCGCAAGAGCGACAACCCGTCGATCACGCGCGACGTCTCGGGCGAGGGCGTCCAGCAGGCGCTGCTGAAACTGATCGAAGGCACGATCGCGAGCGTGCCGCCGCAGGGTGGCCGCAAGCATCCGAACCAGGACTTCGTGCAGATCGACACGACCAACATCCTGTTCATCTGCGGCGGCGCATTCGACGGACTCGAGAAGATCATCCGCAACCGCTCCGAGAAGAGCGGTATCGGTTTCGGCGCCGAGGTGACGAGCCCGAGCGACCGCTCTGTCGGCGAGCTGCTGCGCGACGTCGAGCCGGAGGATCTGATCAAGTTCGGACTGATCCCGGAACTGGTCGGCCGCCTGCCGGTCGTCGCGACACTCGACGAGCTGTCCGAGGACGCGTTGGTGCAGATCCTGGTCGAGCCGAAGAACGCTCTGATCAAGCAGTTCTACCGCCTGCTCGAAATGGAAGGCGTCGATCTGGAGGTCCGCACAGAAGCGCTGACCGCGATCGCCCGCAAAGCGCTGAAACGCCGCACCGGCGCGCGCGGTCTGCGCTCGATCGTCGAGGCCGTGCTGCTGGACGTGATGTACGAGCTGCCGAGTCTGAAGAACGTGGTCAAGGTGGTGGTCGACGAAAACGCGATCGCCGGCGGGCGCCCGATCCTGATTTACGCCGACCAGCCCAAGGTCGCCGGCGCGCCGCGCTGAGCCGCCCCCCGGCGTTGTTCGGGGAACGCGCGCCGCGGGCGACACTCCAACGTGCTAGATTCCGCGACGCTGGCGCACGCAAGCGGTACTTGAGTTCCGCTTGGCGCGCCCGCATTTGTCGGTTCATTCCGACCTAGGACTCCAGATGTCGACCACTTTGCTCCCGCCGGAACGCACGACGTTGCCGATGCTGCCGCTGCGCGACGTCGTCGTGTTCCCGCACATGGTGATCCCGCTGTTCGTGGGGCGCCCGAAATCGATCAAGGCCCTCGACTCCGCAATGGAGGCGGGCAAGAGCATCATGTTGGTGGCGCAGAAAAACGCCGCCAAGGACGAGCCGACGGCCGACGACATCTACGAAATCGGCTGCGTGGCCAACATCCTGCAGATGCTGAAGCTGCCGGACGGCACGGTGAAGGTGCTGGTCGAAGGCGCGCAGCGCGCGCGGATCCATCGCATCGAGGATCTGCAGACGCATTTCACGTGCGAGCTGACGCCGATCGTTCCCGAGCCGTCGGCGGGCGCCGAACTGGAGGCGCTGCGCCGCGCGATCGTCAGCCAGTTCGATCAGTACGTGAAGCTGAACAAGAAGATTCCGGCCGAGATCTTGACCTCGATCGCCGGCATCGACGACGCCGGCCGGCTGGCGGACACGATCGCCGCGCACTTGCCGCTGAAGCTCGAGCAGAAGCAGAAGATCCTGGAGATGTTCGGGCTGGCCGATCGGCTCGAGCATCTGCTCGCGCAGCTCGAGACCGAAATCGACATCCTGCAGGTGGAGAAACGCATCCGCGGCCGCGTCAAGCGGCAGATGGAGAAGAGCCAGCGCGAGTACTACCTGAACGAGCAGGTCA